>JANMKN010000207.1:0-59309 GCA_031372065.1 Abditibacteriaceae bacterium
AGACACCCTTCCCCTTTGCCGTTTCAAGGGGAAGGGCCGGGGATGGGGTTTTCTGCCGAAACACTTCGGCAAGGCAAATACTGGCGGCCATGGCAACATTGAGCGAATCGCTGCGCCCACTCATCGGAATTTGGATGATGTCATCGCAAAGATTTTGTTGCGATGCGGAAAGTCCCTGCCGTTCGCTGCCCATCCACAAAATCGGGCGCGGCCCAAAGCAGAAATTAAAATGGGCGGTTCCGCCCTGCGGTGATGTGCCTATAAGTTGGCAGTTGTGGCACGTTTTCCAATCTAAAAAATCCTTCATTGAAGCACGCACTAACTGGATGTTGAACAAAGCGCCCATGCTGGCGCGCACGCAAGTCGCATCGAAGGGGTCAATTTTGTCGCCCAGCAAAATTAAGCTGGCGCCAAAGGCTTCGGCGCTGCGAATTATCGTGCCCAAATTGCCCGGCGTGCGAATTTCGTCAAGCGCCAGCCAAGAGCCGTCGGGCGCTGCATCGGCTAATTGTGTCCAATGCTGCCGCGCGACAACAAAAACGCCTTGCGGTTCTTCGCTGTGCGAGATTTGCAAATATTCGGTTTTCGTCAGTTGCGAACAAGGCACGCCGCGCTTGCGCAATTGGCGCAGCAAACGATGGGCGAACGGGTTGGAAAGTAGGGCGGGGCAGTAAAACAGGGCTTCGAGAGAGGAGGGCGATGCAGCAACTTCGAAGAGCGCGCGCACGCCTTCGGCATAGAAAAGCTGATGGCAGTCACGCGCGGCGCGTTGGCGCAAGGCCAGCAAGGTGGAAAACAAACAACGATTTTTCGACAAATTCATGTGTCATGGACAAAATGTCCTTTGAGGCCCATAGATTTTCGCGATACCAGCGAAGCGGGCACTTTTGATTTTAAATGTGGCAAGCAAACAATGCCAGCAAAAAAATGTTTCTGTGGAGCAAAAATCGCCTTCTGTCTTTCGCGAGAAGCGCGACAGCGTTATAATTTCGTTGCCGATATTATCACAGGAACGAAGCAAAAATTCACGCTCAATTGTTCCTCCAAGGGATTTCCATGAATCGTTTATCACCGCTGTTTCCCATGCTGGGCGCCACTGTGGCGCTATCGTTTGCGTTGACTGGCTGCAACCAAACCACTGATCAGACCGCCCAAACCTCGCCCTCTCCGTCTGCTTCAGGCGCGCCTACTGGCTCCGGCCCCGGCGCTATGGCTATGGCGACTGTGGGCAAAGATGAAAAAATCAAAGTCGCTTTTGTGACCAACAATCCGTCCGATTTCTGGACGATTGCCAAAAAAGGCTGCGAAAAAGCGGACGCTGAACTGCCGAATCTGGATTTCGAGTTTCGTATGCCCGCCAACGGCACGGCTGCCGAGCAAACGCAAATCGTGGATGACCTGCTCGCCAAAGGCGTCAAAGGCATCGCCATTAGTCCCAAAGACCCGGCCAACCAAACCAGTATGTTGAACAAGGCGGCTGCGCAGGTTTTGCTGGTCACGCAAGACAGCGACGCGGCTGACAGCAATCGCGCTTGTTATGTTGGCACGGATAACAAAGCCGCAGGCAAGCAGGCGGGCGAAGAAATCAAGAAAGCGCTGCCCAATGGCGGCAAAATCATGGTCTTTGTCGGCAGCAAGGACGCGCAAAATGCGCAAGATCGCTATAAAGGCATCGAAGAGGCCCTTAAAGGCTCGAAAGTGCAGATTCTTGATATTCGCACCGACGAAGCTGACCGTGCCAAAGCCAAAAACAACGCCGCCGACACCCTTGTGAAAACGCCCGATATCGCCGCTTTAGTTGGTTTGTGGAGTTATAATGGCCCTGCGATTCTCGAAGCTGTCAAGGACTCCGGTAAAATCGGCAAAGTGAAAATTATTTGCTTTGACGAAGAAGACCCGACTTTAGCCGGCGTGAAAAGCGGCGCCATTACCGCGACAGTGGTGCAGCAGCCCTTTAAATTTGGTTACGAATCGCTGAAATTGATGGACAAAGCGCTACGCGAAGGCGCGAAAGCCATTCCCGCCAGCAAAATGCAAATTGTGCCCACCAAAGTGGTCAACAAAGCCAATGTGGAAGCGTTTACCAAAGAACTGAACGTGATGCGCGGGCGCAAATAGGAATCGTTGCTTGCAATAAAGGCCGGAGAGGCTTATGCCTCCGGCCTTTATTGTTGTATATTCGTTGTCGGTTTAGAGTGAATGCGCAAGCGATTTACGGAGTGAGTGGATGAAGAAAGAGTTTGGCCTGTTCGCGCTATTGTTGTTGTTATGCATTGGCACCGCCGTAAAAGACCCTCAGCATTTTTTGTCACCGGCCAATTTGCAAAACACCTCGAAACAAATCGGGATGTTTGGCATTTTCAGCATCGGCATTGCGTTTGTCATCATCACTGGCGGCATTGATTTGTCGGTTGGCTCGGTCATGGCGTTGATTGGCGTTTTATTTTCCATCATGCTCAATGACCGGCAAATGTCGCCTATTATTGGCATCATAGCGATGCTCGGCATTGGCGTTTTGGTCGGGCTTTTTCATGCCGGAATGATAACCAAAGCCAAAATGCAGCCGTTTATCGTCACTTTAGGCGGCTTGATGCTTTATCGCGGCATGGCGCGCTTTATTGCCAACGATGAATCCAAAGGTTTTGGTCAGGTCAAGGGTTTCGATGCGATGCAGTCGGCTTTCATGGACCCATTGTTTGGCGTGCCAGTGCCTTTCATTTTGTTGATTTTCATTTCTATCATCATGTGGTTTGTGTTGCATCGCTCGGTTTACGGGCGCCATCTTTTTGCGGTTGGCAGCAACGAACAAGCCTCGCGCTATGCGGGCATCAACACAACGCGCATTATTTCCATTGCTTACGTCATTTGCGGCCTGCTCACGGCCATTTCCGGCATTCTATTTTTGTTTTTTACGCCTTCGATTTCGGCTTCCAACCACGCCAACCCATATGAACTTTACGGCATTGCAGCGGCGGTTTTGGGCGGTTGCAGCTTGCGCGGCGGCGAAGGCTCGATTATCGGCATTTTGCTGGGCACCGCGCTGCTTTGCGTGCTACGCAACATCATCAACTTGCTTAGCATCCCGTCTTCGATGGAATTAGCCATTATCGGCGGCGTCATTCTCATCGGCGTTTTGGCCGACCAACTTTTGCAAAATAGGCGCTTAGTGCGTGTTTGACTGCCAAGAAACTTTATGAAGAACAGACGTTTTTTTTCGCTGTATATGGCCTTAACGCCCATTTTGATTGCGCCTGCCGTAGCGCAAAACGTCACAGACAACCCTATGCTCACCGGACGCGTGCCGGCTGTGCCTTTGGTAGCGCATGATCCGTATTTCAGCGTTTGGAGCATGGCCGACAAATTGACCGATGAGCCGACCAAACACTGGACGGGTGCCCAGCAGCCGTTGACTGGCCTTGTGCGCATTGATGGCAAGGCGTTTCGCTTTTGCGGCACAAATCCAGTAGATTTTCCGGTTCTGGCGCAAGTGAATAACGAAATCACGCCCACGCGCAGCATTTATACCTTTGAAGGCGATGGCGTGCGCTTGAAAGTCACGTTTCTTTCGCCACAACTGCCGGATGATATTGAAGTGATGTCGCGTCCGGTGACCTACATCACCTTCGAGCCGTCGAGTTTGGACGGCAAAACGCACCGCGTGGCGGTTTATTTCGATGCCGATGCGCGTCTTGCTGTAGATAGCGCCGACCAAGTTGTGCAGGCCGAACGCGCCGAAATTAAAGGCATGGACAGCGTGCGCGTTGGCACCACGACGCAGCCGATTTTAAAGCGCAAAGGCGATAACCTGCGCATTGATTGGGGCTACGCTTATCTGTCAGCACCAAAATCGGCCACGCGTCGTTATTGGCCTTCAGGCGCGGGCAACGATATGGTTCGTTCGGGCGGTGCCGTCAGCCAAATTGTGGCGCTTGCACCGCAAAGTGCCCGCCTGAGTTTTGCGCAAACGGGCGATTTTCCGGTGCAAGAAGTTGTGGCGCCCATTTCGGCAGAGAATTCATCGGTTTTAGCCGCGCTGTGCGATTTTGGCAAAGTGGGCAAAATGTCCAAGCCGCAGCATCTCTTGCTGGCTTACGACGATTTATATTCCATTGACTTGATGGGCCATCAACTGCGCCCGTTTTGGCGGCGCACTGGCTGGGACGCGTCGCGGCTTTTGCAAAATGCCGAAAATGATTATCTTTCGCTGCAAAAGCGTTGCGCCGATTTCGATAATAAATTAATGCGCGATGCGCAAAATATCGGCGGCGATTCGTATGCGCGCCTGATTGCCCTTTCTTATCGTCAAACGCTGGCTGCGCACAAAATCGTCGCGGACGACCAAGGCCGCGCCCTGCACTTTTCCAAAGAAAACTTTTCCAATGGCTGCATTGCCACGGTGGACATAGCTTATCCGACGGCGCCGTTTTTTCTGCTGCTCAATCCCGAATTGCTCAAAGGGCAGTTGAAACCTGTTCTCGATTATGCCGCTTCGCCGCGCTGGAAATGGCCTTTTGCGCCGCACGATTTGGGCACTTATCCTAAAGCAACGGGGCAGGTTTATGGCGGCGGCGAACGCACCGAAGAAAACCAAATGCCCGTCGAAGAATCGGGCAATATGCTGATTATGCTGGCGGCGCTGGCAAAAGTTGAAGGTAACGCCGATTTCGTCAAACCGTATTGGCCGCTACTCGCAAAATGGGCCGCTTATTTGAAAGATAATGGTCTCGACCCGGAAAATCAGCTTTCCACCGACGACTTTGCCGGTCATTTGGCGCATAACACCAACCTTTCCATCAAAGCCATTGTCGCTTTGGGCGGCTACGCGCAATTGTGCGAAATGGCCGGACGCACGGGCGAAGCCAAAACCTATCGTGATGCTTCGCAAGACATGGCGAAGAAATGGGCGCCGATGGCCGAAGATGGCGATCATTATCGCTTGGCCTTCGATAAACCGAACACTTGGAGCCAAAAATACAATATCGTGTGGGACAAACTGCTCAATCTCGGCTTGTTTTCGCCCGCGATTGTCAAAAAAGAACTGGCTTATTACGACAAGAAAATGGCGCCTTACGGTTTGCCTTTGGATAATCGGCGCGGCTACACCAAACTCGACTGGTGCGTGTGGACGGCCACTTTAGCCGACAACAAAGCCGAATTTGAAAAGCACATTGCGCCGCTGGAAAAATTCTTCCGCGCCACGCCGCAACGCGTGCCACTCAGTGACTGGTTTGAAACCGGCGATGCTCGTCAATCGGGTTTTCAAGCGCGTTCGGTGGTCGGCGGCGTGTTCATCAAATACTTGGACGACGCGGCTTTATGGAAAAAATGGGCTTCCCAAGGCGGCACCGTCAAATTGACCAATAGGCCGACAAGCCGCATGGTCGTTGTTGATTCCCAAGTCATTATGCCCTCGGCGCTGGACGACAAAAACATCCTGTGGCGCTATCGCACCGAAAAGCCTGCCGACGGCTGGGAAAAATCCGCTTACGGCGATGGCGATTGGAAAACCGGCGCCGGTGGTTTTGGTTCGCAAGGCACGCCAAGCGCGTTGAACGGCACAGAGTGGACTTTGCCCGATATTTGGCTGCGCCGCAAATTCACTTTGCCTGCCATCACGCCGGAACTGCTGCGCAACTTGAAACTGCGAATGCACCACGACGAAGATGCCGAGGTTTACATCAACGGCGTGTTGGCCTCGCGCGCTGGCGGCTACACCTCCGATTACGAATTTGAAGCTATCAGCGGCGCGGCATTGAGCGCCTTGCATCCCGGCGAAAATCTGCTGGCGATTCACGTTCACCAAACCGGCGGCGGGCAGTATATTGATGCCGGTTTGTCCACTTACAGCGAAAGAATTGTCGAAGGCGACGCAAAACAGTAACGCCAAAGAAAGTCATTCCAAAGCCGTTTTGGAATGACTTTCTTTTTGGCGGCGCTTACACTTTCTTTGATGAAAATTACCCTGTTTGTGCCTTGCTATGTGGACGCCATGTTTCCCAAAAGCGCGTGGAGCGTGGTGCGCGTTTTGGAAAAACTCGGCCATCAAATCGAAGTGCCGAAAAGCATTACCTGCTGCGGCCAGCCGCCGTTTAACTCCGGCTATTGGAACGAAGCGCGCCAAGTCGCCGCGCCGGTTTTGCAGGCTTTGCAAGACGCCGAAGCCGTTGTGGTGCCGTCCGGCTCGTGCGCCACGATGATTAAAGTTTTTTATCCGCAATTGTTTCATGACACGCCGCAGGAAAGCGCCGCGCACGAAATCGGCGAGCGCATCTGGGAATTTTCCGACTTTCTGGTCAATAAACTCGGCGTGACGGATGTCGGCGCGCGTTTTCCTCATCGCGTTACATTTCATGATGGCTGTCACGGACTGCGCGAATTGGATGTCAAAACGCAGCCGCGCACCTTATTGGAAAACGTGCAGGGTTTGGAACTGATTGAAATGAGCGAAGCGCACACCTGTTGCGGCTTCGGCGGCGCCTTTGCCGTCAAATACGCCGATATTTCGGGGGCGATGGGCGAAGTCAAATGCGATTCCGCGCTGCAAACCGGCGCGGAATATTTGGTTTCCAACGATTCCAGTTGCCTGATGCACATTCAAGGAATGCTGGCGCGCCAAAAACGCAAACTAAAAACCCTGCACTTGGCCGAAGTTTTGGCGAGTGAGTGAAAAAGAAGCGCTAATTCTGATAAATTCTCTCGTTTTGAGTTTTTGAACATTGCACCGGGGCCGATAAGAGCTATTTTGCCCGATAACTAATCGGGGCTTAATTAAATCACAGGCAGCGGATAGACTATGAAACCGCTATGCGGTCAAAGCGCCTTCTGGTGCCTTGCCGGGGCGAATTTGTGAAGAGAAGGTTTTGCTGTGCAAGAAACATTTACATCTTGGAAACAGGCACTGGGCGAGCAAATGCCCGCTGATTGGGCCAACGAAATTGACATCTATGAAGGGCAGTTGCAGTTGCGCAAGCAAGGCAAGATTGACGAAAAAGTCTTTGCCGAAACGCGCTTGCGGCGCGGTGCCTATGGGCAGCGCTACGACAACGGACAGCGACACAATGGCATCGAAACGCGCCAATTGCCCTACGAAGACAAGCCTACCAAAGGCCACGAAACCGTTTGGGACGCGCCCGGCATGGTGCGCATCAAGATTCCATACGGCGGCTGGTCGCCCGAACAAATGGAAGTTATCGCGGCCCTCGCCGAAGAATATTCCGATGCCATTCTGCACGTCACCACGCGTCAGGATATTCAGCTTCACTATGTTCACATCGAAGACACGCCCGATTTAATGCGCCGTTTGGCGGCTGTGGGCGTGACAACGCGCGAAGCGTGCGGCAACTCGGTGCGCAACATTACGGCGTGTCCTTTGGCGGGCGTTTGCAACACCGAAGCCTTTGATGTTTCGCCTTACGCGGCGGCCATGATGCGCTTTTTGCTGGGCCATCCCGATGTGCAGGATTTCGGACGCAAGTTCAAACCGGCTTTTAGCGGCTGCGAAGCCGAAGCGTGCGGCCTTGTAAATATGCACGACGCCGGTTTCTTGGCGCAAATGAAAGACGGCAAGCGCGGCTTTAAAGTCTTTATTGGCGGAGGTCTTGGCGCCGTGCCGCATTTTGCCAAGGTGATGAGCGAATTCACGCCTGAAGAAGAATTGTTGCCGCAAATGCAAGCCGTGGCGCGCGTTTTTGCACGCTATGGCGAGCGCAAAAATCGCAACCGCGCGCGGGTGAAATTCCTCGTCGCCAAACTCGGCATCGAAGAATTTGCGCGACTTGTCGAAGAAGAACGCGCCACGCTGCCTTTCGATTCGCGCTGGACGGATTATCTGAAAGATATGCCGCACACACAGGGCGCGCCGGTTCGTGCGCCCCAAGCGCTTAACGGCGGCGCGCCGCAGAAGTCGGAGGGCTTCGAGGAATGGCACCGCACCAACGTTTATCAGCAGCGCCAAGAAGGTTACACCGCGATTACGCTGAATTTGCCGCTGGGCGACATTACCTCCGATCAAACGCGCGCTTTGGCCGACATTGCACGCAAATACGTCGGCGATAATATGCGCACTACCGTGGAGCAAAATCTGATGTTGCGCTTTGTGAGCGAAGCCGATTTGCCCGCGATTCATAGCGAACTCAAAGCCGTCGGCTTGGCGGCTGCCGGAGCCAGCACTGTGGTGGATGTGGTTTCCTGCCCCGGCACCGATACTTGCAAACTCGGCATCGCCAGTTCGCGCGGACTGGGCGGCGAATTGCGCAATCATCTGATTGCCAAAGGCGATTTGCTCAATCCGGCTATCAAAGGCTTGCACATCAAAACGTCGGGCTGTTTCAACAGTTGCGGACAGCATCACGTCGCCGACATCGGCTTTTTCGGCAACAGCCGCAAAGCGGGCGGCTTCGCCGTCCCACATTTTCAAGTGGTTTTGGGCGGACAGTGGGAAAACAACGCGGGCAGCTACGGTTTGGCTGTGGGCGCCGTGCCCAGCAAAGCGATTCCGGCTTTGGTGGACGCCTTAACCGAAAAATATGCTGCCGAACGCCAAGACGGCGAAGTGTTTCGCGATTGGGTGGCGCGTTTGGGCAAGAAAGAAATTCGCGCGTTCATCGAGCCGTTCATGAAAGTGCCGGATCGCAGCGTAGACGCCTCGTATTACTCCGATTGGGGCGATCCGCGCGAGTTTTCCATCGGCGACATAACGCAGGGCGAGTGCGCGGGCGAAATGGTTTCACTGTTCGCCATCGAAATCGTCACCGCCGACTCGCTGGCCTTCGAAGCGCAAGAAGCGTTGGAAGACAAAGAATACGTCAAGGCCGACCAATTGGGCTATAATGCCATGCTAACGGCGGCGCGTTCGCTGATTCGCACGCAGTTCATTGACATTACGGAAAACCCCGATCACATCGTCAGCGAATTTCGCAAGCGCTTTGTGGACACGCAGTTGTTTTTCGATAAATACATGGGCAGCCAGTTCGCCAACTATTTGCTGCTTCGTCACGAAAGCGCGCCGGATCGCTTGGACGAAGACCACGCGCAACGCATCGCGCAAGAAGCGCAACTTTTCATTGAAGCCTGCTACGCCTGCGAAGCCCGCCTGAGCGCCGCTGCCGCCGCCAAAGCGACGGAATTAGACGCTTTCAACTTGATTTAACCTTCCAGGAGTGTGCCTGAGGGATTGAGTTTGAAATTCAGAAACGTAACTTCCCTCCCTTCGGGAGGGATTGAGGGAGGGCATAACGGCGGTATAACCGCCGTTACCCCCACCTAATCCTGCCCGCAAGCGGGCACCCGCCCAAAGGGGAGGGACTACGCTTTTGAATCTCAAACTCAATCCCTCAAGTTCAAGCTCCCTGTGAATAGATTTTTATTCACTTTAATCCCATGATTCCTCAACGCCTGAGCGTCAAATTTTTCATCAAAGGCAGCGCGCCTGCTTTGCCGCCGTTTGTGCCTTTGTTTCACCGTTGGATTCAAAACAACACTGTCGAAGGCTTGCTGATTGACGTGGCCGATTACGAACACGTCCCCGATGGCCCCGGCATTTTGCTGATCGGTCACGATGTGGATTACAGCATTGATCTAACCGACGGCAAGCCCAGTTTGATGGTGCGTCGCAAACGCTACGAAGACAGCGACGATTTCGCCGCCATTTTGCGCGACACCTTACGCAAAGCCGCGCAAGCTGCCAACGCTTTGCACGCCGATGATGCGGTCAGCATCGAAATAGACGCCACCACGGTGGAAATCACCTTAATTGACCGCCTGCAATCGCCTAACACGGCAGAAGCCTACGCCGCTGCGACTTCCGAAGTCGAAGCGGTGTTAAACGCGCTTTATCCCGCCGGTTTCGAGCTTCGTCAGGGCAGCGACGACCCGCGCGATTGTTTGAGCCTTGTTGCCACCAGCAAAAGCACGGCAGATTTCGCGTCTCTCGCTGGCAATCTGACGGCGACTGTTTAAGCGCTCGCCCCCGCTATAAAAAAGCCCCATTTTCGTATGAAATGGGGCTTTTTGCGTTTTGTAGGGACGTGATTCATCACGTCCCTACGGACTGCTGCTCGTTAATCTTCGTAAATTCATAAGCCAAACTCATTAATGGCTGTTTTGAGTGAACTGAATTCAGTTCACTCAAAAAAACGCTTGTGGCGACTCAACTGAATTCAGTCCGCTCGAAAAAATGCTTGTGGCGACTCAACTGAATTCAGTTGAGGTCAAAAAACGGCTGTGGCGACTCAACTGAACTCAGTTGAAGTGAAAAAACGGTTGTGGTGACTCAACTGAACTCAGTTGAGGTGAAAAAACGGTTGTGGCGACCCAACTGAATTCAGTTGAAGTGAAAAAACGGCTTTTTAGGCCCAACTGAACTCAGTTGGAGGCAAAAAACGGCATTTTAGGGCTTTTTTTACTTTTTGCGAGGTGAATATTGCAAATTCAGGCCGCTATAAGACATAATAAAAGGCACCATTTCGTTTTTAGGAGGAATTATTATGGCCGCAAACCCGATTCCTAACGGAATCAGCGAATTGCTAACTATGGCGGATGATGCCGCCGATGGGCTTCACGAACTGCAAGTGCAGCTGAGAGATATAGGTATTAAGCAAAATACCGAAGCTGCCATCCGCACCGATATTGACCGCGTTGTCACCGCGCGACGCCAATACCGGGATGCTCAAGGTCAACAAGACGACCGTCAAGACGACCAAAACACCGCTGACCGCGCCGGGCGCCGGTTTTTGGTGGCGTATCGCAAGCGGATTTCGGGCTTTTTGGGCGACAATCCCAATGCCGAATGGGAAATCGCTTTGGATACCACAGGTTCCACACGAGTGGCGACCACCATAGACAAACGGCAAGATCAACTGCAAGCGGCGACGAACTATCTCACCGAACATCCCGATTATGCCGATGCCGCACTCGGCATCACCGCTACGATTGCTGGCAACGCGCTTCAAGTTTTGTCCACCGCGCGCATAGCTCTACGCACTGCTGAGACGGTGACAGAAGACAAGCAAAAGGAACTGGAGACAGCCGTCAAACTGCTGGCAAAACGGATGCGCGGTTTGCTCGGCGAATTGGAGCAGTTGCTACCACCCGACGACGCCACTTGGCATCTACTCGAACTGAACGCGCCCGCCGACCCCGACACGCCCGAAGTCTCCGAAAAACCTACGTTGCATCCCTTGGGCGACGGCGCCTTGGAAATGATTTTCACGCTGCCGCGCCGCGCCAAATACGCCCATTTATGGGTGCAGCAAAGCGGCGTTGACGCCGAACCGCGCCGCATCGAAGGCCAATTCCAATCGCCCGCTGTCGTGCGCGGTTTACCGCTCAACGTGCCACTGCTGGTTTTTATCAGCGGCGTCAACGAATCCGGTTCCGGCCCCCGCAGCGCGGCGGCCAACGTGACAGTGACGTAATTGGGCCACAACAAGGGATGGAAAGAAGAACAAAAACTCCTTTCCATCCCTTACGGGATTATTTCCAGAGTAAACTGAGTTTGCGTTTATCAGGTCTTCTGCTTAGGCTTTGATTACATTCGGACAATATGAAAAACGCACCAAATGCCCCCATTCGAACGTTGCCACAAAAGCCTGCACCGGGCGAGAAATTTCGAATTTTGGTTGTCGAAGACGATGCCGAAGTTGCCCGTCTGATTTTGCTGAATCTGGCACGCGCCGGATTGGATTGTCGCTATGTCAATGATGGCCTAATGGGTTTAACGGCGTTTCGAGAGGCCGACCCGCATTTAATCCTGTTAGATTTGATGTTGCCCGGTTGTGATGGCCGCCATGTTTGTATGAAAGTGCGCGAAAAAAGCACGGTTCCCATCATCATTTTGACCGCGATGTCCGGTGAGGAGCCGCAGTTGCAGTGCTCCAAACTTGGAGCTGACGATTTCGTGACAAAGCCATGTAATCCGAAATTATTGATAGCGCGCGTGTTAGCTCATCTGCGTCGCACTTATGGCTACAATGCCGAAACGGAAAATATGGACACGGAATCGCAACCGCAAGAACCGGCCACTCCATCACTGTTGCCGAAAACCACAATAACAATTCCTATCGGCTGCGCGCATTGTGAGGCGTGTGGTTTTACAGGGCCACAACCTGCTTTTGAAACAGTAGATGATCAAGGTGCGTCCTGCCCTCGCTGCAACCACAAAGAAAATATATGGGTGAATATTGCTGATTTATATCGCCCTGCCGAGAAGGAGGTAAGCGAACTTAGGACTATGGCACGTGCAATTGTCCATAGTGCGAATTCGGAGTTTTTTATCATTGGTTCTTCTACTAATAAGCTGCGAAAGCTCATTCAAGGTAATAGTGAGGCCCAAGAAAAATGTGATTCGATTGCAGAGAGCGTTGAATACACCGAAATTCTCTGCCGGCGGCTAATGGATTATTTACAAATTGGCAAACCGCCACTGGTTCCCATAGATGTTCTTGAGATCGTCAGGAAAGTTGAGCGTGCAGCGCAGCGACGTCTTCCTGCAAACATCCAATTAAATGTTACTGCGGACAATTTGGGAAAAAATAAAATTGTCCTCGCAAATGCCGAACAGATCATAGGAGTTCTGTTAGAACTCATTCATAATGCCAGAAACGTTTTGCATGAGAACGGCGGGGAAATTAGCTTCAACGTCTCAAATTGCAATGACCAGATTGTCTTTTCGGTGACTGACAATGGATCAGGCGTTCCAAGGGAACTGAGGGATGAATTACTCAAGCAACCCGTATTGAGTAAAAGTGGATCGGGTGTCGGATTATTTCTTTCTAATCAAGTTATGCAAGCATTGGGTGGACAGATAATCTTTGAAACCTCTGACCAAGGCACTGAGTTTTCTGTTTCGTTACCCCTCGCCCCTGTGGAGGCTGAATAAATTATGCGTATTCTTATTGTGGATGATGATCGCCGTATGACGACGATATATCGGGAAGACTTACTGAACCACTTTCACTTGCAAAATTTGGCAGTGGAAGAAGCCCATACTTTTTCGCGTTGCTTGGAAAAACTGCAACACACGTCCGTAGAAATTCTCATCGTGGACTTGAAGATTCCAGGGCCAAATGGCGAGGAAATGGGAGGCTTTGAAATCATTCAGGAATCCATTGCTCTAGACCTTTTGCGTCCGATTATTGTAATTACAGGTTATGGGAGTATCGAACGGGCAAGAAATTCATTCAAACAAGGCGTTTTCGATTTCATTGAGAAGGGTTCAAAAGCAACAGACAAGTTGATTGATGCGGTGCAACGGGCAATTAACCGCCGTGATGAGAGAATTGTGCGCTCCGGTAATCCCTTCAATTTGGGTATAAACCCTACCATTTTTGGAGGAAGGATGTCTGAGTTAGAGTTTTTAGAAAAAAGGCTCAACCGGGCACTAAATTCACAGTTTTGCGAACCATTTTTAGTGCTGGGGGATTGGGGCATTGGTAAGTCAACGCTGCTCAAAGAATACAAAACAATTCTTCAAAATCGGGGCCACTTAGCTGCTATTGTTCCACTTGGGCCACTGCAAAATGGCACCGATTTACAGGAAGCGGCTGACTTAATCGTGGATGGAATGCTGCGCAGCATTCCACGCGAAAATGAGCTTTTGAAACAGTTAGCCAAATACTTTGGTTCGATCAATGTTAGTTATGCTGGGATTAACGTGGAGAGTAAAAATACCGAGCCTCCAAAGCAACTACGTCCGCAGGCGTTTCTTCACGACACTTTTTATAGTTTGTGGCAGGACTTAAAGAGTGTGAGCGGCGTTTTTGTTTTACTGCTTGACGACTTGGATAATTTTCGGACTATCCCCGAAATTCTGCTTATCCTGCGTCAAACACTTCAGATGCCTTCGCTCCAAGACGCAAAAATAATAATCGGCATTGCGGCAACTCCGGCCGGTTGGCAGCACATGACGACTCATGAACAGGCAGGAAATACCGCGCATCACCCGCTCAATCGTTTTTTTATGCAACGGGTTTTGCTGGAGCCTTTAAGCCAGCAGGAAGTGACCGAAACAATCATTAAGTCCTTGGCTGGCACTGGGGTTTCCTTCAGCCCAGAAACTATCGCGCGGGTATTCGAGAACACGGGAGGACATCCTTATGAAGTGCAGATTATGTGTTATCACCTCTTTGACAATCAGTTGTCGCGCCGGGTAGAAATTGATGTTTGGGATAAGTCTTTACAAGGGGCGTTGCGTGACTTGGGAGTTGCTTTATTCGACTCTTGGTTCAATCAAGCAAGCAGTGAGGAGGCTAAGGTTTTGCGGGTTATCGCTGGCATAGAAGAATCAATTTCCACCAAGGAAATTCAGGACACATTGACAAGCCAAAAAGCAGGCGTTTCAAATCAGAACATAGCGAAATACCTCCAACGCCTGTGCACCAAGAATTTAATTTGCAAGACTGGCCGAGGCTATTATGCTATTCCAGATGCTATGTTTCGCTCCTATGTGCGGCTCCGTCAGGAGTGAAAATGACAAAAATGACAAGGTAGCGCCGCAGTTGTCAGTTGCACACAGCTTTCTCATGGTGCGTATTTCACCCAGCGCACATCGCGGATGATGTAGCGGACGTGTTCGTCTTTGGTATTCAGGCCGATTTTAAAAGCGCGAATTTGAGCGGCGTCAAGTTGATTATTTTTGTCCGGCTGGGAAAACGCGCCCCAATTGGCGCGCTTGAAAAGCACCACGGCGTGATACGGCTTGTTCATTTCCAAAGGCTTTGGGAAATCCGTATCGCCGACGTAACTGCTGCCATTGGCTTCATCGAAAATGGCGCGGAATTCGGCTTGTCCGGCGAGTGGCACGATGGTAAACGCCACGCCATCCCAATCGCCGTTTGGTGCTTCGGCGGCGAGCGGTGTGAGAACGGGATATGCCCAGCGATCACCGGGCTGCATCGTCGCGTCCACGATCAAATCGTTGCCTTGCACTTGCAAATCCATCGTGCCGGGGCTGACCATTGTGCGCCAGTTTTTCAAGTCTAAGGCGCCCTTTAGCGACAGCGTGCGCACCGGTTGAATGGCTTCAATCGTTAGCGAAAAACGCACGGCAGCGAAAGCCTGTCCCGCCGCGCCGCAATTGGCGCGAAAGCGCGCCACCACTGGCTCAATGGGCATTTTACCGCCGAGCCGGATGCGCACTTTCAGTTCGTGCTGCTCCATTGGCCCAATGGTAAACGCTTCTTGAGGCACTTCGATTTTTAACTGCGGGGTCGCGTCGGGAATAACGCTGGTTGTGATGGCTCGCGCGCCGAAGTTGTAAACGAAAAGCGGCATTTCGTAGGTTTCATCCGCCGCCAAACGATACGACGAATCGCCCAAACGCAAACGGGCGTTTTCGGGCAACGGTTGCAGCACAAGTGGGCATGGTTTTGTCGCGCGGCGCGGCGTGTTTTGCGGCGCTGAAACGAGATTTAACTTCGCATTTTCGGGCAGGATAATATAAAGCGGGTCGGCGTTATCCAGCGCAGACGGACGACCTAAGAAGTCGAAGATTTGAAGCGCGCCCCCTTGCGGCAAGACGAGGTCTTTCTTGGCCGACAAAACTACCAAAACTGTTTGCGGTTTGCCGTCGGGTAGGGCACGAAAAGCGAACGTGGGCGCGTTTTTATCGCTTCCTGCGAGTTGGCCGAGTGGTTTGGCGCCCGCTAAAAATCGCCCGGCGGCAGCTAAGGCCAAATACGCCGGGCGCGGCGTCATATCGCGGTGTGTCAGGCCAAATTGCGTGTTGCCTTCGACGTAATGAGGCAGCAAGAAAAAGAAGGTCGCGCGCGAACCGTTGGCGATGCTGCTCGCAAAGCACTCGGTAACAAAGCGCGCTTGTTTTTGCTGGTTTTCCCACGTCGGTTCTTGCTCTTTTTCGTCGCCTTGCCACAGAGTATGCGTGCCTGCTTCGCTGACCCACAACGGCTTGCCCATCGCCGCGCCGCGCATGGTTTCGTAGCTGGACGCATAGGAAATTGGCGCGGTGTAGTGATGAAAATTAAAAGTGTCGAAATAGGCCGTCGCTTCGTTTTCGATGAAGTTGTCCAGCACACCGGTGCGCGAGGGCAGCGCGAAGACATTCTGGCACACAATCGCGTCGGGATCGCCCGCGCGAATGCCCCAGTAAGCCGCTTTTTGGTAGGTGGCGATTTCAAGGCCGCTATGACCACCGAAATTGGAAATATCGGCTTCATTCCACGGCTCCCACGCGCGCACTTGGCCTTGCCAGCGCGAGGACATTTCTTTGAGGAAGTTGTAACCATCGCGCAAATCGAGAGGCATTCGTTTGCCGTCGGGATTGGCCCACGGTGGCGAGGCGTGAAACACCTGCAAAACTTGCAAGCCTGCGGCGGCTTGTTCGCGCGCCGATTCGTCGAAAATAGTGCCGGTTTTGAATTGGCCGCGTTGAGGCTCTATCACGTCCCAACTAAGGCGATCACGCACCCAATTTACGCCTGCCAACGCCGCTTGATTGGCCGCGTCTTTGACTTTGGAAGGCTGCCCGTCGCGCGGATTATAAAACCACGCTGTTGCCGCGTCCACACCAATCGGCGAATCGAGTGGCGTTGCTGTTTTCAGCGGTTCCAAGACGCCCAAAGTGGTTTTTGCAAGGCGCTTATTCGCCGCGTCCGTCGCCCAGATTTCGTAATAGCCAACCGGCAAAGCGCCGAGTTTAATTATCGTTTCCGTGCCTTGCGCCATGACTTTTTGATCGTAGTCCACACAAATCCAACCCGTCGCATTTTCTGCTAACGGGCGCGGCAAAGACACTTCTTCGCCGCGCAAAAAAATGTTGCCAGGATGACCGGGCAAGGTTTGTGGAATGGCGCGTTGCACTGGCGCAGCGTCAAGCGGCGCGATGGTTAGGCACAGCAGAAACGGCACGAGATGAAATGGTTTCATGGTTTATTACCAGCGCATGAATTCGCGGCTAAAATAAAAAAGTAACGCAGCATAAAATTCCTAAAAGGCCTTAGTTTTCAAGCGTCCAATGCGCTTGCCTTAAAACGGCTTTGGGCGATGTGGACAACTGTTCATACCAAACGGTCAGCAGCGAGCCGTCCGCGAGTTGAACCGTCGAAGGATAGCCAAGGTCGCCGGAAGCAGCGTCTTGCGAAATAACGAGCGGCTCCGACCAACTTTGGCCGTTGTCATCGCTAAGGCGCGCCTGATTGCCCAGCGGCGCGCGGCGATGGCCGTAGCTCATTAATAATCTGCCATCGCGCAAGCGCAGCAAAAACGACGGCAAACCCCACACGCCGATAGGACGCGGGGTTGTCCACGTTTTGCCGCCATCGCTTGATTCGCATTGCAAAGTTTCGCCATCGTTTTGCGGGTTTTCGTTGCGAATATGCACGATGATTTTGCCGCCGCTTTCGACGGCGTGCAGTTCGTGATAATTCTCGGTTTTATCGCCTGTGCGCGGCGCAATTGCCGAGAGCCATTGCCAACTTTGGCCGTCGTCGCGCGATTCGCAAACGCCAACGCGTTTTTCGCCCGTCCACAATTCTTTTCCGGCGTAAAGCAAGCGATTATCGCGCAGTTGAATCGGCCCGTGCGGGCTGTTGACAAGGCTCGCATAACGTGGTGACCACGTTAAACCGCCATCTGTGGAACGCAGCATCCATTGGCCCAGTTCGGCTTGGCGCGTGGCGTCGTCAAGGCGTTCGTGAGCGGCCTTCCAACGTGTTAATTTCTCCGGCGGCCAGTCGCCTTTTTGCTGGGCGGCGAGCAGTTGCGGCTGGTAGGCGAGCGAAGTAAAAGATGTCACCAACAAAGTGCCGCGCGCTGTTTCGAGAACGCCCGCGTCGCGGTCATCCAACGCGCTGTCGAGTAAAACGCGCGGCCAACTCCAAGTGGCGCCGTCGTCGCGCGAAGTCATCATTTGCACGCGCC
Source organism: Abditibacteriaceae bacterium (assembly GCA_031372065.1). Lineage (GTDB taxonomy): Bacteria > Armatimonadota > Abditibacteriia > Abditibacteriales > Abditibacteriaceae > DASWNL01. The sequence continues at coordinate 17,875 of JANMKN010000207.1, forward strand.
CAAACGGGCAAACGTGCGCTTCGCGTCTGCCCGAATACACCAAAACCAATTCGCCATTTTGCCGCCGCGTTAAAGTCGGCCAACCGCAATAATACTGCGGCTCGACGCTGATGATTCGCGTGTCGTGAACTTTGATTTTCGGCATGGTTTTTCCGTTTTGCGCGCTCGCTTTCGATGCGACAGTCGCCAAAAGGGCGCTGCTCATGCCTTGCACAAAGTGGCGGCGCGAAAGAGAAGAAGTGGACATGAGAAAAGTAAATTGCGCGTTTAGACAAAAGTTTCGGCGCGACTTGTCAGCAAAACGAAAATTTAGCGGTTATAATGCCCTTAGATTTGCAGGGAAAGGCAAACCATGAGCAAATATATTGGCATTTTGACCTCCGGCGGCGACAGTCCCGGCCTTAACGCGGCGATTCGCGGCGTGGCGCGGGCCGCGCACAACAAAGGGATGCAGGTTATCGGCTTTCGCGACGGTTTTCGCGGCCTGATGCAAAACCAATTCATGCCGCTGGATGATTCGACTTTATCGGGCATTCTCACTGTCGGCGGCACGATTCTCGGCACCAGCCGCGACAAGCCGCACAAAATGGCTGTCGGCGGGCAAATGCGCGATATGACCGATGTCATCGTCGCCAATTATCACCTCAATCATCTTGATGCGTTGGTTTGTTTGGGCGGCGGCGGCACGCAAAAAAACGCCTTGCACTTGAAAAAGCAAGGTTTAAATGTCGTTACGCTGCCTAAAACCATTGACAACGATGTCTTCGGCACCGACGTGACATTTGGCTTCGACACGGCGCTGGGCATCGCTACCGAAGCGCTGGACAGGTTACACAGCACGGCGCATTCGCATCATCGCATTATCATGCTCGAAGTGATGGGCCACAACGCCGGTTGGCTGGCGCTGGGCGCGGGCATCGCGGGCGGCGCCGATGTGATTCTGATTCCCGAAATGCCTTACGATGTGGAATGCATCGCGGCCTCGGTTAATGCGCGCTCGCGCAGCGGCAAAAACTTCAGCATTATTTGCGTTTCCGAAGGCGCCATGAGCCGCGACGAAGCCGCGCATTTCGCCGAAATCACGGCGCGGGCCGAAGACGGCGAGAAAAAAGAAAAAAGCGCCAAGAAAAGCAAAAAAGACGACAAAAAAAGCGATAAAAAAGAAGATAAAACCAAAGGCGGGCGCCAAATCGCCAAAGCGGAATTGGCCGCTTTTGAAGCCGGACGAGGCGAACACACGCTGGGTTTGGCCGTGCAATTGGAAAAATTGACCGGACTTGAATCGCGCGTCACGATTTTGGGTCATTTGCAGCGCGGCGGCACACCCTCGTCGGCAGATCGCCTGCTTGCTTCGCGTTTGGGCACCGCCGCTGCGGAACTTATCGAACAAGATATTTACGGCGTGATGGTCGCGGCACGCGGCGAAGGCACCGAAGCGATGAATTTGGACGACGTGGCAGGCCGCCGAAAGTTAGTGCCGCTCGATCACCCGTGGATCGAATGCGCGCGCTTAGTCGGCACCAGTTTGGGACAGTAATAGGAAGCACAGATAAATCCAGTGAAACTCCTGATTCTTTCTGATATTCACGGCAATCGCTTCGGGCTGGAAGCCGCGATTAAAAGCGCGGGGTCGTTTGATGCGCTTTTATGTTTGGGCGATGTTGTCGGCTACGGCGCGCATCCGAACGAGTGCTGCGAAATACTACGTCAACACGACGCGATTTGTTTGTCGGGCAATCACGACGCGGCGGCGCTCGGCCTCATTAGCACCGATTGGTTCAACGACATCGCGGCGTGGGCGATTGATTGGACACGCGAGCAACTCAAGCCCGAAAACGCCCTCTGGCTGCGCTCTTTGCCGGGCACGCAAGAGTTTCCCGAATGGCATTTGCAAGCGGTGCATGGCAGCTTGCGCAATCCGTGGGAAGAATACATTCTCGACACGCACACGGCTGTCGAAACGATTCGCTTGATGTCGCAACGCTTGTGTTTTTTCGGACACACGCATCAATCTGTGGTCTACGCCGCGAAAATGGATGCGCAAGATGAAATTATCTGGCGCGAATTCGAAGATGAGCCGCTTCCGTATGGCGGCGAATTTGAAATCGAAGACGGCTGGCGCTTTTTAGTCAATCCCGGTTCGTGCGGACAGCCGCGCGATGGCAACCCGCAAGCGCGTTATGCCACTCTCGATTTTGAAACCGGCCTCGTCAAAATCGAAGCCGTTGATTACGACATCGAAGCGGCGCGCCAAGCGATTTTCGACGCCGGTTTGCCGCGTCCCTTAGGCGATAGATTGCTGCGAGGAAGATAGCGCGCAACCGAATGTAACTGTCGGGACAGGCATACTGTGTCCCGACACATTTCTTCAAAATGCCTGCTCCGCGCGCCGTTGAGCGGCCCCTGCATCGCATTTTCGCCCATCCGTAGAGTAGTCGAGGGCATCTGCATAGTTGTAAAAACCATCCGCAGAGATGTAAAAAGCATCTGCATAGTTGTAAATGGCATCTGCATAGTTGTAAATGGCATCCGCAGAGATGTAAAAAGCATCTGTAGAGTAGTAAATGGCATCCGCAGAGATGTAAATGCCATCGGTAGAGATGTAAAAAGCATCTGCGGAGATGTAAACGGCATCTGTAGAGTAGTCAGGAGCATCGGTAGGGAATTCCGGTAGCAACCTAAAGGCGGAAACTTAAAACAAAAACGCGGCGAGAGAAAGTAAAATTTCTCTCGCCGCGTTACTTTTTCAATTCCTACCGTCTGCTGTGTGCCTCCTGCTTTCCGTTTACGCTCCGGCTAAACCGGGTTGGCCGAAGCCGGGGGCGGGACGCTCTTTCTTCTTTTCGGCGGGTTCATCTGTCACCACTACCGGAGTAGAAGCGGGCGGCTCGTTCGGTGTCAGTTCGGGCGGCTCAGATTCGCCTTTCATTAGGCGGTCTAATTCGTCGCCGCTGATGGTTTCCTTTTCGAGCAGCACTTGCACAATGCGATCCATGATGGCGCGATTGTCGCCAAGAAGCTGCACGGCTTTGTCGTAGCACGAATCCACGATGTTGCGGATTTCCACGTCAATTTTGGCGGCGACTTCTTCGGAATAATTGCGTTCTTCATGGAAATCGCGGCCCAAGAAAACCGGGCCGTTGCGACGGCCTAAAGTCAATGGGCCGAGGTTGTCGCTCATGCCGAATTCGCAAACCATGCGGCGGGCCATGTCGGTGACGCGTTCAAGGTCGTTTTGCGCGCCTGTCCACACTTCGTTGAAGACCATTTTTTCGGAAGCGCGGCCTCCGAGCATCGAAGTCATGTTGTCCAGCATCTCCGATTTGCTATTCAGAAAGGTGTCTTCATTGGGCAAGGTGAGGACATAGCCCAAAGCGCGTCCGCGTGGCAGAATGGTGATTTTCGTGGGCGGATCGGTGTGCGGCAGCAGATAACCGAGCAGGGCATGGCCGGCTTCATGATAAGCGATGATGCTTTTTTCGCGATCCTGAATGATGCGGCTTTTGCGCTCCGGCCCGGCGATAACGCGTTCGACGGATTCGTCGAATTCTGGCGCGCCAATTTGCTGTTTGTTGCGTCGCGCGGCCAAAAGCGCCGCTTCGTTGACCAAATTCGCTAAATCGGCGCCGCTAAAACCGGCGGTGCGCTTGGCGATAAGTTCCAAATCCACGTCTTTTTCCAACGGCTTGCCTTTGGAATGGACGCCCAAAATCTCGCGGCGCCCTTTGGAATCGGGATTATCCACCACAACTTGACGGTCAAAGCGGCCCGGACGGGTCAAAGCCGGATCAAGCACATCGGGACGGTTGGTAGCGGCCATTAAAATCACGCCGGAGTTGGGGTCAAAGCCATCCATTTCGACCAGCAATTGGTTGAGAGTTTGTTCGCGTTCGTCGTGCCCGCCGCCCAAACCGGCGCCGCGATGACGGCCTACAGCGTCAATTTCGTCAATAAAGACAATGGCCGGGCGATGCGCTCTGGCTTGATCGAACAAATCGCGCACGCGAGAGGCGCCGACGCCAACGAACATTTCCACGAAATCCGAGCCGGAAATATGAAAGAACGGCACACCAGCTTCGCCTGCGACGGCGCGGGCAAGCAGTGTTTTGCCGGTTCCGGGGTTGCCCAGCAGCAAAACGCCGCGCGGGATTTTGGCGCCGAGCGCTTGAAATTTGTCGGGATTTTTCAAGAAATCAATGATTTCCTGAAGTTCTTGTTTGGCTTCGTCCACGCCGGCGACATCGGCGAAAGTGACTTTGGGCTGCGAATCGGAAAGGCGCTTGGCTTTGCTTTTGCCAAAATTCATCGCTTGACCGGCGCCGGCCTGACTTTGGCGCAAAATGAACATCCAAAAGGCGACAAAGAAAATCAAAGGCAACAGCATCGAAGCCAAAGCCGCCATAGGGCCAGTCCAAAATTGTGGCTTGAATTCGACTTTGGTGCCCACGCTTTTGGCACCGTCTCCTTTAACACCGTCGCTTTTGTCCACAGGCATAGCCGCTTTGGCTAAAGACGTCATTAAACTTTGATCGTCACGCGGTGGAAGTTGCACTGTATAAAGGAAATCTTTCTTATCCTTTAATTTGACCTGTGCGGTGTTCTCATTGATTTTGACGCTTTCCAACTTACCTTCGTCAAGGTTCACGCGAAAATCGCCATAGGCCATGTCCTCTCTCGTGAGGCCACCACCCAGACTTTTGTTGAACCACATACTGGCAATGAGCACGAGGCCCACTAAAATCAGCATGGTTTTGAATAAACGTTGTGTTCCCAAAATACGCCCCCAACCTGACAGGAATTTTTGTGTTTTGGTGTCAGGATAGATTTCTCAATTTATTAAGCCGGTTTGCAAGCAACCCTCACGCGCAGACTGCCTAACATTATATCATTGCCTCACCGAATAACCGGGTTTTGAAGCACTACTTCGCGAGTTTTAACCGAACTTTTGCTACGAATTCAGTTATGGCATTGATAGCTCGCGATTCCTTACCTGAACCTTTGGTTTAGCCCCTAACGACTCGCAGGCGAATGCGGTTCCCGGCAAGCGGCCCTGTCCATTCCAGCGAAATTTGGTCTGGCCACTGCCAGACCATGTGGCGCCCCGCCTCTGCGATATGACAGCGTGCATTCTCGATTAGCTCACTGCCAGTTTCGCGCGCCGCCGGGTTCAAACTTTGCACCGCCACGCGTAACACACGCCGCCCGATTGAGGCGGGCAATGCGGCAAAGCGAACGCCGTTTAGCACCAGCAAATCTTCGCCGTGCTGCAAGGTGAGAAGCTCCCTTTGTTCGCGCGCCATTACATTTAAAAATTCATTGTCCTCTCGCCATAAAAGCGCTGCTCTTGCCGTTTGACGCGCCAATTGTTCGGTTGAAACGCTGCCCGCATGGGCCACTTGCGGCAACAAGTGGCGCACGCGATTGCGCGTGTAAATTTCGCTTTGGTTCGAGGAATCTTCGCGCCACGGATAATCGTTCGTCTCGCAAAAAGCCCGCGTTTCCTGCCGCGTAACGTGCAAAAGCGGGCGCACTAAAAGTAAGTTTTCTGCCAATTCGCGGCGCGGCGGAATGCCCGCTAAACCCGCAATGCTGGCGCCGCGCAGCCAATTTAACAGAATCGTTTCCAGAACATCATCGGCGGTGTGCCCAGTGGCGATGATGGCGCAATCATGCGAACGCGCCATCTCTTCCAAGGCTTGATAACGGGCTTGACGGGCTTCATTTTCGCTGCTGTTATGAAGGAAAACGCGGCGACTAATACCCCGAATGCCATGCCACGCACATAAATCGAGCACAAAATTCTCGTCTTCGTCGCTTTCGGCGCCGCGCAAGCCGTGATTGACGTGCCCGGCGACTACTTTGAAATTTGCTTGATGCAGCGCCATCAAAAGCGCCAATGAATCCGCGCCACCTGAAACAGCGGCTAAAATCTTTGCCGATAAAGGTAGCAGGGAATTGTTGAGCATGGCTGAATTCTTACAGAAAAGGCCCGCCTCTTTTGAGGCGAGCCTTTTTACGATTGAGACAACGAAAACTGCCTGTTTACGGCGCGGCTAAGAAGACATCGGTTTTACCCGTTGTCGGTTTGCCAAACGAATCTATCAAGTTCCAAGCGACCTGCACCTTGTCATTGGCCCGCAGCGCGCTGGTGGGCAACTTCAATAGCACAGATTGGTTGCTTGCGCTATACGACACTTGGTCAACGTTTACCGTTTGACCATTGACGGTCACCGTATAATTTGTTGCTGTCATGGCGCTTTGCGCATTGAGCAAGCCGGTGAACACCAATTTCACGCTTCGGGTGCTGGCGGTTGCCGTTGCTTGCGAAACCGTGATGGTTCCACCTCCGCCGCCTCCGCCACCACTTGTCACGGAGAATTGGTTCGCTGCGGTGGCTGTCTGGTTGTTGTTGTCAACAGCGATCGCTTCCAAGCGATACGTTCCTGCCGCGAGTTGCGACCCTGTTGGCAAGCCTGACGTGCGTGCCCATTTCACACCGCCGGTGACGGCGGTTAATGTAGTGGTCAAGGCCGTTTTAGCGCCCCACGTCGTGCCTGTCCAATAAAGGCTGTCGCTGCTGCGTTGCAGATAAATTGTCACGCGGGCAATGCCTGCTACGCCTTTGGCCTCGCCTTGAGTTGTCAGTGTTGTTACGCTGAGGGTTGAGCCATTGGTAGGTGAAGTGATAGTAACAGCGGGCGGCGCCCCAACGATAACGCCAATGGTGTGCGTTGCGCTGTTGCCCGCATGGTCAAAACCAGTCGCCGAAATAGTGTAGCGTCCCGTCAGCAAGTTGCTGCCAGTCGGCAAGCCTGCACCGCGTGCAAACACATAGTTGATTGGTGCATAGTTGGTCGTCAGTGTTGGAATCACCATCACAATCGGGCCGGGCGGCGGCGGCGTGACCTGTCCAGTGGCGACCGGGTTGAATGCCAAACCTGCGGGGCCGTTGAGATCGCCGGTGGCAAAAACGGCCTGACTTTGTCCGGCACCTGGATTGGCCGCACCCGTTTTGGGATCGAAGCGCAATACTGCCGAGCCGCTGCCAGCGTTGGCGTTGGATGTGCCGAACGAGCTGACATAAAGCTGACCGTCCGGGCCAAAGCGCAGCCGTTCGGGGCCGTTCAGACCAAACGCAGCGCCATTGTTATCCGCGATGAAATCTTTCACAAAGGCGCCGGTGACACCATCGTAAAGTTTGATGTCATCTGTTCCGCTGGAAGCCACATAGCAATCGCTGCTGCCGTCGCCAGTGTTGTCTGGCCCAAATTGCACATCGGTGGGGAAGTCCAATCCTCCATCGGCGGGGATAACAAAATCGCGGATGAAAGTGCCATCCACGCCGCTGTAAACCGGAACCTTCTTGTCAAACAGCGCCGTGACATACAGATCGCTTACACCATCGCCATCAGCGTCGTTGCCCCAACCGATACCTTCAAAGCCGTTGGAGACGCCGCCCGCATTCGGTAACACGAAGTCGCCCAAATAAGCGCGTGTGCGAATGTCGAATCGCTTGACGCTGGTGGGGAACGAGGCGTAGGTGTAAGAACTGCCATCGGGTCTCTTGCCATCTCCATGTCCGTTGGCAACTAAAAGATCGCCATTGGGCATAAAAGCCAGACCTGTCGGGTAAATCAGACCGCTGCCTTGGGCAAAGACACCCAAACTTTGTTTTGTCTTGCCATCATAGAACAGCACGCGGTTCGCCAGACGTTCGGCCACAAACAGTTCAGGATAGCCGTCGCCATTGAGGTCGGAGCCAAACGCGATGGATTCAGGATGATTGATACCTGTGGCGAAAATACTCTGTGAGGCACCAGAGGCAGCGTCAAATTCTTTAATCAGCCCACCATTATAGCTGCCAACCAAAAGCGAAGCGCTGGGGAATGGTTCCTTTGGTGCCGGTTTGGGGTCTGACCATGCTGTGCCATCCCAATATTTCTTGTCGCTGTCGCGTTGGATTTTCAACGTTACCTTGTCAATGCCGCTACCGGCATCGCGTGCGGTGCCGCGCGTTTCCAAGGTGCTAACTACAGCGTTGTTTTTGGGTAGGAAAATTTCCACCAGCGGCCCAGAGGTGTCCAGCGTAACGCGGATGGAAGTTCCGACAATATTGCCCGCGAAATCGTAGGCAACTGCCTGTAAGGTGTAGCCTCCCGGCAGGGTTTGCGACGCATTGGGTAATTGTGAACTGACGCCTACCCATTCTACGCCGCCACCATTGGTGAATTGTTTATTTGTCAGTGATGTTGGCAAATCGGTGCGCAAATCGCCCCACGCCTTGCCTGTCCACCATTTTTTGTCGCTTTCGCGCATGATGCGCACTACAACTTTGGCGATGCCTGTGGCGCCCGGCTCGCCGGGGTTGTCAATGGCATAACCAATGAGGCTCGATAGCGAACTGATAGCACCACCCGCTGTCGGCTTGGTATAGGCGATAAAAGGCGAACCCCGGTCAATCAGGAACGAGGAACTTGCCGAATCACGGCGTCCAATAGGCGTTGTCGCGGAGGCTGTTAAGCGATAAGCGCCGCTGGTTAATTGGCTGGTCGTTGGCAGATTGCTGGTTGAGGCCCATACGCCGGTAGTCGCATTGAATGTCGCGGTGAAGGACGGCGCTACGGCGGGATTCGAAACTACCCATAACGAACCATTGAAATAACGGCTGTCAGAAAGGCGCTGCAAGCTGAATTTAATGGTCAACGGTTCGCCATTGGGACTTGTTGCTGTTCCGGCCACGGAAGTCAGCGCATTGATAATTGCGCCATTGGACGGTGTGGTAATGCTAATCGTAGGCGCTTCGGGCACTGTGACTTCGTATTCCAGAAAAGTGGAATTGTAATTCTTGTCGAAGGATTGCACCTCGATGCCATATAAGCCCGCAATTAAGTCCTTATCCACTGGTAGACCGGTTAGTTTGCTCCACGAAGTGCCGTTGAGCGTGACAGAAAGATGCGAATGCCCATCAATCCAGCCGAAGCCATTCCAGTGTTTGTTGTCGGCATGGCGATGGAAGCCAATTTCAACTCGTTCGATGCCACAGCCACCAACGTTATCCATGGTTGTGCCGGACGCGGCTAAAGTAGAAACAATGGCACCATCAAGAGGTTTGGTAATGGTCAATGTCGGTGCAAGGCTGTCTGGTGCTTTAGCGCCGAAGTTGATGTCAGATTTGTCGCCATCCACATTAAGAGGATTGGTAAAGTTCGCGGGCGCAATCACAGTGCCGCTGGGGTCAGTGGCGGTCACATCATATTTACCGACTTTGATGCCTGTCAGTGTATAAGTGCCGTCCGAGTTGCTCTTGGTGGTTTTATTTAGAATTGCGATGGCAACATCGGCATCCGCAACGGGGCTGCCGCAGGTTGACAGCACTGTGCCGCTCACGCGCAAGGAATTGGGGTTGCCGACTTTGATGGCGATGCTGGCCGAACCTGTGCCACCTTTCATGTCGGAAACGGTAACGCGAACAATGTAATCGCCGTTGGCCGCCCAAGAATGAGAAATCGTAGCGGCGTTGGCGCTGCTGTAACCGCCGTCGCTGAAGTCCCAATAAAAGGCTAATGTGTCGCCATCAGGGTCAGTGGCACTGGCAGTGAAATCCACCTTGTTGCCGGGTAGGGTTGTGGTGGTGCTGGCCGTTATGCTGACCTGTGGCCCGCTATTACCCGGAAAATCGCCAATATTGGCATTAATTTCCAATTGTTCAACGGTGCCGGGAATTCGTTTAATCGGTGTGAGATGAACTTTCGAAGCCGTATCTGAAAATGTTCGCCCAATGACGAGAGCCGAATCTAACTTATCCGTGTAGGCATTGGCACTGGAATCGGGCGTCATGTCCAACACTTCGCTGCCATTATCGCCCGGATGACGCCAACGGATAGAGGCGCCGTTTTGCAGAAAGACGTTGTTGAATTGCTTGCGATATTCCACCCAATAAGTGCGCGAACTGCCCGCAATTTTTAAGGCTCGCAAGCCAGCAGCGGCACTATTATCATGCTCTTCAATGCGATAAGTGCCGCTGGCCGTGACATTTTGCACACCTGCACCGGGCAGCCAGTCAATTTGGTTTTTATAATTGGTGTTGAAGTGATAAGCACTGGAACCGCCAACTGATCCCATCGCATCGAAAGGGTCGCCATATTCTTCTGGTGCCCCCACTCCAATCGGCGTGCCGTCGGTGGTTTCCCAGTAGTTGGCGTGCAAAAGACCAAAATTATGGCCGACTTCGTGGCTGATGACACGCAAATCGAAGTAACCATTGATCCATGAGCCGGGTGCTCCCACGAAACCCAAACCAGCCCAACCATAACCGATAGTGTCAAAGCCCAGAAGGTGAAAATCGTATTTGCGATAATCGAAACCTGCTTTGGTGGCCGCATCGCGCGCTTCTGTGAGCAGCAAAAAGGCGTCGTTGATATAGACATCTGTGTTGCTGGTCATACGCAGCGTTGGCGTCACATCTACTTTTGCCAATGTAGTTGTGCCGTAGGAACAGTCTTTATAAAAGTCGAAGACTGTCTGCATCAATGCTTTGGCATTGGCATCTGGGATAGGATCGCCCTGTTTATCGGGAAAATCCACCTTGATGAACAAAAAGGTTTTCGCTCCCTGTGTGTAAGCCGAAGCCTCCGCCGGACGCGAAAAACCTGCCAAGGTGCCAAGCACCAAAAGAACTGGGAGCATCCAACTCACCCAGTTTTGCAACCGTCCCTCATTAACGCCATTTCCCATTGCACTTTGCCACTTCATGAAATAAGTCCTCCTGCGGCCTCAAGGCTTTGGCCTTGTCTGCCGGACGGTTGATTGCAACCGCCTTAATTAAATCAAATGATCTCTAAAAAGTCTTCGCAGGCACACCATTGTTACCCGCACCCACACCTGACTTGAAAAAGTCAGCCTTTTTCATTTGTTCGACAAGTTCATCCAGCGGCTCATCGCAAAGGCTGCCAGCCTTTGGGCCAGCAATTGATTTTTCTATTTCAATTAAGCCTTCTGCCAAGCGCTTCAAATGAGTCGGACTGTCGAAAAAATAATAAAGACTGCCGATTTGCGCCACAACTCCGGTTTCCTCGTTGAAATCGGCGCCACATAACGGGCATTTCTTGTCGGCATTGCCTATTTTGGCATTGGCAGGCACTGTTTCTCCCACTTCCAATGTCCGCGCCGGGTTAATGTCTATCGCCAGCAGATTATCTACAGCGACGCCTTGCAAAGGGATATTATATTTTGTTGTTAACCCTGTCCGCCATCCATAAACATAAGCTTTGAAAATCTTGCCGTCTCTCACGGCATAGCGCGTGATGGTGCTGACAGGACGTGGCGTGGGGCCATTAGGTGTTCCCGCGCCAGAAATCGGCGTGTTGGTAATCAAAACGCTGTAATCAAAACAGCCCGCCACACGCGTTTCCAGTTGTGCCAGCACTTCGGCAGGCAAAATAGCGCGATTTTCGCGTGAAATGGCCCAATCCAACGCGCGTTTTGGATTATTTTTAATTAATTCGCTCAACGCAGTCCGCCGCGTTTTGGCTAATGTTAGGCCTTCGGCCAACAAAGTGGGCTTCTTATCTTCGGTTGCCAAACGATATTTTTGAATCCATGACCCAAATTCCAGAAAAATCGGGTCGTTTTTAGCGGCTGTAGCCAGAGTTTCGCTTTCGATGTCCAAAGGCGAAGGCGGTTGAACAATGTGTGGCGCGTTGGGATGCTCGCGCCGATCAATACGTGGGTCGGTATTCGGATCAAAAGGTGCCTCTTGTGCCTGTAAAACAGACGACAAAAAACCAGCGCATAAAAAACACGCAGCAATACAAACCGCAGAAGGCATTTTATGCATTATGCCCCGTCCCCTGGAATTCAAACATTTTTTTGTTGACTGTGGCATTGCCGAAGCCTCAAAAACATAATTTTTTTACAAATGCGGCGAAATGAGGGCCATTTTTATTGTCTCTTGAATTTTACCTACAACTAAACCGAAGCGGCTTGCAGTTAGAAAGCAAAAATTTTGGTTCGTTGCAATGAATTTCGTTGCCGCCATTAATTCTTCGGTTTTTATTTGAAATAGTGGAATTCGCTTTCATAGGCATAGAATGCGAGTTTTTCTTTTCTCAGGTCTTAAACCCTCAATAAATGATGGCAGACCACAGGGTTTTCGCTATAATGTGAGGCGCGCAAACGCTGTATTTGTCGCCAGACGCATTTGTTTGGTTTGTTCGTCGTGCTGTTTCACGCTGTTCTGAGTGGTTTGCCGCATCGTTTGAAAATCCCGTTTCCTTTGCAATGCGCCAGATTCACCTCTGGCAAAACTGGTTGTAAACCGTATTTTGTTCAGGTAAAAATTTACCCCCTTGAGCATATGCGGAATGTGAAATTTGTGTCAATAATCACAGCCGGTTTGATTTAATTGATTTCAGGAAGCTGTGGTTTGTTCCCTAACAATTGCAATAAAAATTCCGGCATGGAACAAAAAAAACCTTTTTCTCATCAAAACGTGTTCTTGGCAACTCCGGTTGATGTTGAAACTGGGTTTGCACAAGCTCAAGTCTGCCTTGCAGATTTGCAGAATGGGCGTAAAGAAGTGCGGAGAAGTGTGAAGTTGACAAAAAAGAACGCGACAGGTCATTTATCAAGGGGTCTAAATTCCCTTGCCGTTATTGTTAGGCAACAAACACACGACTATATACACGAACTCGCCTTGCGAATCGTGTCCGTCGTTGAAAAAACGCTACAAAAACTTTTTGTTTTTCATAAAATTTGTGTGACTGCTCGAAGCCGCCACGCTATGCTTGTAAGACTTGAAACAGTCAGATTTGCAAGTCTTGGCGGTCTCGACAAGGAGAATTGTTGATGCACTCTTTTAATCAGTGGAAGCCGGAATCGGTGACCGGCGCGCAAAACGGGATGCGCAAGACCAACCAAGCAAAACACTTGGTTGCTTTCGTGTTTTCGCGCTTTTTTGTTGTTTTGGCCGTTATGGGGTTGGCTGGACTGCTCACGCAGGGACGCGCCTTCGCGCAGGCGGCAAGCGTGACTTTGACGCTATCCACCAATACTTTTATTGAAGGCGATCCCAACATTGTAACGGGAACCGTGGCGTTAAACGGCCCAGCTTTGACAGGCCCGGCGACGGTCAACATTTTTTACCAGATGCCTGCACCGGGTGGCCCCCAAGCACTGGTGGATAGTGTCGTTTTTAACCCCGGCGAAGAAAATACGGCCAAAACTATTAACATTACTGTGGGCGATGACAACACCACAGGCAATCAGACTGTGGAAATCATTGCCACTGTCAGCGGGCCTGCGCCTTATGGTGGCCTAACGGCTAATGCACCCGGCACGCAAACGCAAGTTGATCCGCACGGCGTTTTTCTGACCGAAGTGGCGGCCAACACCAGCGAATCCGATCCGGTGACTGGTTCACGCACATTTTTGGACGTGTCACTGGTTGATCCCAATAATCCCTCGGCGAATCTGGCCGAGATTATGCCGACAGGCAATGTATTCGTCACTCTTATCGTGGCTAACACGAACAATACAGAGTTTTCGGATGAGGCGCTGATTGCCACAGATAAGCAGCCAACATTCCAAAGGCGCCAAGTTCTGACTTTCACCCCACAAAACTTCCAACAACCGCAGCGCGTTTATGTGCAGGGCGTGGATGACGAAAATTTACCGCCCGCTCAACGGATGGATGGCGATCAACTTTACCGTGTCATTGTGTTAGATCGAGACCTTAACACGGGTAACCTTGCTGGTCAGCCTGTCAATTCCAGTGATCCTGAATACAGTGGTATAGCAGCCAACACTGCTGTTTTTAATGTCAATCTTGATAACGAATCGAACACAGGCGGTAATCGGGCCGATGTGCTGATTAATTCGACTGATGGTGTGAATCCCGGCCCGACGAGTGGCTTGCAAACTAACGAAAGTGGTTCAATTGCTACGTTTACCGTAGTGCTGGCTTCAGCACCGACGGCGGATGTCACTATCAACCTGCAAACAAGTGATCCCACTGAAGGCAAACTCTTGGTGGGCGGGGCGCAAGTGGATTCTACTTCGATTACGTTTTCGCCTGATCCCACTGACCCCAACGGCTGGAACACTCCGCAAACCGTTCAAGTCAAGGGGCAAGATGATACTGTGGCAGATGGCAACATTAACTACAGCATCATCACCACGGTCAGCAGTCTTGACTCCAACTATGCTGCCATTGACCCGTCGAATGTCGGTTTAACCAACAATGATAATGAAGTGCCGGGTTTGACAGTTTCGCCCACGTTTTTATTGGTTTACGAAGGTCAATCGGCGAATATCACTGCGGTATTGAATCAACGACCAACCTCTGACGTGCGCTTCGCCTTGGCCGTTACTGCGGGCGCTGGACAAGTCCAGCTGAATCGCACCGAAGTGGTCTTTACTCCATCCAACTTCAATGTGCCGCAAACCGTAACGGTGACAGGCATTAATGACAATATCGTGGATGGCGACCAGCCTTTTACAATCGCTTTCCGCAATGCCACCAGTTCCGATACGCTTTACAATGGTAGGTTCGGCACCACTGTGACTGGCACAGTGGTAGATACCAACGCAGCGCGTGTAAACATTCAGCCACCGGGTGGTTTGACTACTGATGAGTCTGGTGGGCAGACGACTTTCTCGGTCAGTCTTGCTTCGATGCCACAAGCGGGCACGACAGTCACCATCATTGTTAGTTCCTCGGATACTACCGAAGGCACTGTTTCACCTGCGCGCTTGACCTTCACTCCAGCCAACTGGAATGTGTCTCAGACTGTGACGATTACCGGCGTGGATGATTTGCTGCGTGATGGAAATGTGGATTATCAGATTAATCTGGATATATCCGGCAGTTCCGATTCGAACTTTGCCGCTTTGCAATTGCAATCAGTCACCGTTACCAACAACGATGCTGGTGAAACATCAGGCATTACCTTCTCGCAGCTTGGTGGCCTGACTACCACAGAGTCGGGCGGCACAGCGACGTTTACCGTTCAGTTGACCGCCCAACCGACAGCCAACGTGAATTTGGGGTTGAGCAGCAGCGATACCACAGAAGGTAAAGTTTCGCCAGCCAGCCTCACCTTTACGCCGACGAACTTCAATACGCCTCAAACGGTAACCATCACCGGCCAACCAGACCTAATTGACGATGGTGACATGGTTTACCAAATCGTGACAGCTGCTTTGGTCACGAACGATCCGACTTATAAGTTCAACCCGTCGGACGTGCTGGTGACCAATTTGGACGACGACACACGCGGTATTACCGTTACGCCCACCACGGGATTGGTTACCACCGAAAGCGGTGGCACAGCAACTTTCACGGTGCAGTTGACGTCGCAGCCCACAGACACTGTTACCATTGGTATCAGCACTCCATTTGCCAAGGAAATTTCACTGTCGCCGGCGTCCTTAACTTTCAACGCAACCAATTGGAACGTGCCTCAAACTGTGACAGTTACTGGCTTAAATGACATTGTCATTGATGGCCCCCGCACTTTTGTCGTTGTGACGGCCCCAGCGACCAGCAATGATGCGGTTTATAATGGCTTGGATGCGGCTGATGTAGTGGGCACCAATAATGACAACGATAGAGCGACTGTTTTCCTCAGTCCAGACCCACTAATCGTCCGTGAAGGACAATCGGGCAATGTCTCGGTGACCTTATCCGCTCAACCCACGGCAGACGTGATTGTGCCGCTGTTTGTCAATCCCACTGGCGAAGTTGTGCTTAATCAAAGCCAATTGACTTTCACGCCGCAAAACTTCAATGTCCCGCAGAAAGTGCGCGTCACCAGCTTGGCAGACGGCATTCCTGATGGCGATCAAAACGTGGTGTTGCAGGCCGGCAGAACGGGTAATGCGACCATCAGCGGCGATGCCAATTTCAATGGTTTGACTGCGACAAGTGCCATCACTAGTTTGGATGTAGTCGCAGTTGCCAAAGTCAACATTAGTGCCCCCAGCACGACTATCGTCAGTGAAAATGGGGCTGCGGCCACCATGACAGTCACACTGGGTGCTCAACCTGCCTCGAATGTGACGATTAATGTTTCCAGCAGCGATACCACTGAAGGCACTGTCGCGCCCGCATCGCTGACATTCACACCTGCGAATTTCAGCACACCGCAAACTGTGACGGTGCGTGGCGTCAATGACAATGTTGCGGATGGAAATATCAACTTCAAAGTCACTTTTGGTGTTCCGGTTAGTTCCGATCCCAATTACAGCGGATTGACACCGCAGAGCTTCACATTCACGAATGTAGATAATGATGCGGCAGGCTTTATTGTTACGCCGTTCAATGGTCTGACCACCACAGAAGCGGGCGGCACCGCGACTTTTACGGTGCGATTGGCATCGCAGCCGACGGCCAGTGTCACCACGACGTTAAGCACGCCTTTCACGGGAGAAATTTCCTTCGCTCCCCCCAGCCTGACTTTCTCAACAACCAATTGGAACGTGCCGCAAACCGTAACAGTGACAGGCAAGGATGACGCAGTCATTGATGGCAACCGCACTTGGGTGCTGGTGACGAATCCGGGAACCAGCAGCGATCCGAAATACAATGGTCTGAACCCTTCAGATGTAGTGGGCGCCAACACCGACAACGACAAGGAAAGCATTATTATTAGCCCGTCTTCGCAACTTGTGCGCGAAGGCCAATCAATAACGTTTTCTATCAGATTGCTGGGCACACCGAATTCTAATGTAGTTGTGCCTCTCTCTGTGAACCCAACTGGCGAAGTGGTATTGGACAAGAACCAGATAGCCTTCACACCAGCCAATGCTAATGTGGCGCAGACTGTGAAAGTCACCAGCTTGGCCGATGGCGTTCCGGATGGCAACATAACTGTTATTCTGACTGCCGGCTCTTCTGTTAGCCCAGATGCTAAATTCGACGGACTTTCCGCGACAGCCACTATCACCAGCTTGGATGTTGTGGCTGCGCCGGCAGTTAATATCGTTGGCCCCACCACGACAGCAGTCAATGAAAGCGGAACCACGGCGACTTTTGATGTAACGCTCAATGCCCAGCCGGGCGCCAATGTGACGATTAATCTTTCGAGCAGCGACATTACCGAAGGCACTGTGTCACCCGCCTCACTGACCTTTACGCCCGCTAACTTCAACGCGGTGCAGACTGTGACTGTAACTGGCGTGAATGATTTTGATGATGATGGAAACGTCAACTTCAAAGTTAATCTCTCGAAGCCAGTTAGCAACGATCCCAACTATAGCGCACTTGCGGCGCGTAGTTTTACCTTTGTCAATGTGGATGATGACACAGCGGGCATCACCGTGACGCCGTTTAAGGGCTTGACCACCAATGAAAGTGGTTTGGCAGCCACCTTCACCGTGGTATTGAATTCAAGGCCCAAAGCCAATGTTGCGATTGCCTTAAGCACACCATTCACTAAAGAAATTTCATTCTCGCCCACGAATTTGGTCTTTACCAACGCGAATTGGAACGTGCCGCAAACTGTGACGGTAACGGGTGTGGATGATGCCGTCGAAGATGGTGACCGCACTTGGGTATTGGTGACGAACCCAGCGACCAGTGGTGATGCGCAATACAATGGTTTGAATCCCTCCGATGTAGTAGGCACCAACAGGGACAATGAAGCACCGGGTTACACCATTACTCCTGGATTTGTGGTTGTGGAAGAAGGTAATACCACCACTTTTACGCTGCGATTGAATTTGAAACCGACTGATGTTGTGCGGGTTCCTGTTAGCGTGAACCGGATTCCAGGTCAGCCCGATCAAGTGGGCCTCAACACGACGGCTGTTATCTTTACGCCCACTAATTTCAGCACACCGCAAACTGTGACCGTGGTAGGCATAGACGATAACATTCGTGACGGCGATCAGCCGTTCCGCATCAATATCGGAAACGCCATTAGCTCTGATCCAGCTTATAACGGTCAGCACGCTACCACGTTGAACGGCACTTGCGTGGATACCGATGTTCCGGGTGTGCTTGTTAGAGCCGCCTCGCCTTTCATCACCAGAGAAGTGGGCGGCTCGGCGACCTTCACTGTGGTGTTGCAAACTTCGCCGCAACCGGGTAATACGGTAACGATCAATGTCGGGACTACCGATTCAACTGAAGTTACGGTAGCACCGACTACATTGACTTTCGATTCTAACAACTTCGATATTCCGCAAACGGTGACCGTGAACGGAATAGATGACGGTCTGCGCGATGGCGATCAGAATTATCAAATCACATTGCGCATGGCTCAGACTTCCGACCCAGATTATGTGAGTCTGCGAATTCCGTCCATCAATGCAGTCAATATTGATAACGGCGGTGCAGGTATCGTTATTACTCCAGCGACTGGATTGACGACTTCGGAAGATGGCACCACGGCTACCTTCGGCGTGCGTTTGATTAATTCGCCCAATAGCCCCGTTTCTGTGCAGTTGCGTTCAAGTGATCTCAGCGAGGGTATCTTGTTAGGTGCCAATGCGCAGCCAGCTGTCAATAACTCTGTGACATTGACGTTCGACAACACCAACTTCAATGTAGATCAGTCCGTGACTGTGCAAGGCGTGGATGATACTATCGTCGATGGCGATGTCAGTTACTCCATCACCTCACGCTTGTCCAGTAATGATCCAAACTTCAACTTGACTGGGGCTTCGGCTTTGATTGTCAACACGGATAACGATACGGCGGGCATTGTAGTTAATCCGACAACGGGCTTCGTGTTAGCCGAAGGTGGCAGGGGCAACTTTACTGTTGCGTTGACCACCCAGCCCACTGGCAAGGTTGTGGTGCGTTTGCAAAGCACTGATACCACCGAGGCTACAGTCAATTATTCAGCGATCACGTTCTTCCCCACCGCGCCCGTCGGAACTGCTCCGGTGGGTGAATTCTTCACGCAATGGAATCGTCCGGCAACGGTGACAATTTCCGCTGTGGCCGATGGTGTGAGCGATGGAGATCAGAGTTGGAAGATTATCCTTTCTCGCGATGCCGGCGTTACACAGGACGATTTCTATAAGACCATTGATCCGGCTGATGTGACAGGCATCACGACGGATGTGAATTTGCCAGGCGTTACCGTGACAGGTGCGACATCCATCACCACCAGCGAAAGCGATACGAAGAACAACGCATTCACTTCGTTTAAAGTTAGCTTGCAATCAAAGCCAGCCGACAATGTGGTGATTCCGGTGAGCAGTTCTAACCGCGCCGAAGCTGTTGTGGGTGTGCCAAGCAGCTCGGTATTCACACCGGGCGCCAGCTTGACCTTTACCCCAGCCAACTGGAACGTGCCGCAAACAGTAAAAGTGCGTGGCGTGGATGATGCTATTGAAGATGGCAACCAAGCGTATTTTGTGGTTATTGGCCCGACCATTAGCCGCAGTTCCTTCTACAATGGAATTGATCCTGCCGACATCGTGGGGTTGAACCAAGATGACGAAGACCTGACAGCACCGACGGTGACCATTACGGCGCCAACGGATGGGGCTGTGCTGAACTTCTTGCAAGAAGTGATTGGCACCGCCGATGATGCTGTAAGCAGCGGCAATGGACAGGCCAGTGGTATTGCATCAGTGAAAGTTAGCTTATTGCGTCAGGCTAACGCAGCGCTGAAACAGAGTGCGGGTTATTATAATCCGGCCACAAAGTCCTACGATCCCGTAGCACTCTTCAATCCGGCCAAGCATCTTATGTTGGCGCGCTATAACTCGGCCACTAAAACGTTCTCGCTGCTCCTTCCGCTGACAGGAACACCGCCCAGTCTCGAATCGGGCACTTATACCCTGAAGGCCAGAGCAACCGATAACAAAGGCAACTTAACCGATAGCGAAACAGTAACGTTCGTTATTGATACGAAGGTGCCTACCGTAACTTTGACCTCACCGAAACCCGGCACCTTCTCGGCGCCGCCTCAGGTGAAAGGTGTGGCGCAGGATAATGCGGGTGGCACTGGCATTGACCAGACATTCGTGAAAGTCTTCCGCGCCGCCAACACCGCTTTGGGGAACACAGCTGGTTATTTACTGCCCGATGGAAGTTTTAGTGACACCTTTGGCCCAGAAAATCTCCTGCCTGTGGTGCCTGAATTGCCGGACGCCGCTGGCGCGGTGAACTTTACGTTCGACTTCCCGGCTCTTGGCGCGGGCCAGTATACCGTGCAAGCGCAAACACAGGATGTAGCTGGCAACATCGGCAAATCCAGCAATGTAACCTTTACGTTGCGCAATGTGTCCGGTGTTGACGACTTCTTGATCGGTCAGACTTACTTGTTCTCGTTGCCTTATTCAAACAACAATACGGCAGGAGCGACCGTGAAGCCTGACGAGGCATTCAATGTGGCAATGTTCGATCCGACAAATGGTGACCAACGTTATTTGCTCAGTCGCTTTAATCCGCTCACGTCAAGTTACGAGATTTTGGACCAAACGGCTTTGCTGAAGCGTGGCGAGGGTTATGTGATTAAGCCATTGTCGTCTAATGTGCGGATTTTGCGGCCAACGGAAGATGATTCACGAATTCCGCTGGCGCAAAGCATCACGACTTGGACGTATACGCTGCGTCGCAACGCCAGCGGCAGTAGCAATGATCCGAACAATGGCTTTAATCTGATTGGCGATCCGTTCCATCCAGACTTCTATCTGGCCGCTGACTGGCAGAATGCTGTCTTTACCGATGGCACCAACACTTATAACGGTGTTGCCGCCGCCGCTGCGGCTGGCTTGGTGGATAGCCGACTATTTACGTTGAACTCCTCCACGGGAGCGTTTGAGCCACTGAATGGTAACTTGGAAGTGTTCAAGGGTTACTTTGTGCGCACCTTCCAAGACAATGTGCAAGTCACTGTGCGCGCGATTTCGACGCAGCAATAGCACTCTAATGTAGAGGGTTCGCTAAGGGGGCAGCCGCCAACAACTATCAAATAGTGGCTGGCGACTGTCCCCTTCGGTTGTTGCTCTTTGTGGTTCTTTCTACTGAAATGCAGGTTTTGACAGTAAAATTGACAAAAAAAATGTTTTTTTGTCATAAATGGCTCTGACAGGGAACCTTGGTAAGGACGCAGGGTCTAAAGGCGAACTTTGTCATAGTTTTTCGGTTCAAGTGGGCGTGCTTGTCGATTGAACTGGATTGAATCACTGATGAAAACAGGCGTATTACTTTGCGCAACGCTGGGTTTTTGTTTGTTAGGTCTGGGAGGATGTTGGTCAGCGAAGCCGGGTGTCAAGGAAACTCCGCAGGACTTAAGAGTCAAACCGGCAGTGATAGCGTCCAGTGCCTCTTTGGGAACTGAAATTACTTTGGCGCTATCTGGTGAACCGAAACTCAAGGGTAGCAACATCAGCGTTAGTGTTTCTAACCTGAATGGCAGCGTGGCATTAATTGGTAACGTCAAAGGTTCTGCTCAGGAAAAGTTGGCGTTGCAAATCGCAGAGAGACTGGCAAAGAAGAAAGCGAAGGACGCGAAAGTAGTCAGCCAGTTGAGTATTCAGGCTCCGCTACAATCGGCCAAACCTAAG
This sequence comes from Abditibacteriaceae bacterium, assembly GCA_031372065.1. Lineage (GTDB taxonomy): Bacteria > Armatimonadota > Abditibacteriia > Abditibacteriales > Abditibacteriaceae > DASWNL01. Next base: position 39,403 of record JANMKN010000207.1, read on the forward strand.
AGTAAGACGAAAAGCAAGAGTCCATGAATAACATTTCAGACACTATTCGCTAACAAAGGTAAATTACAAACAGGCGTGACGAAGTGCGTAGATTTGTGAAGTCGGGGACACCTGAGCGTGACGGCGCGTTTATCGAAAAGTCTAAAAGGCAATGAGAAGCGCTGTGCATTTAGTGCATTCAATTCGTCGTTGAGAGATTCAGTTTTTTGAACGTTTGTTGTTTGATGCAATGCGCCATGGAGCGCTTAAAAAGGACGCAGAAACGACGCGGGAATAAGGAAGTTTTTATTATTCTCGTGCGTGGCGGAAGGAAAAAGGCATGATGAATCAGCCATTATTAAATTCGGTTCGCATTGGCGCCCATCGGGGCGGAACTTTTCTGCACAGTAAAGTGAATAGCCTATGGGCTATTTTATTGACTGTGCTGTGCCTCTTTGGCATGACATTGCCTTCGCAGGCCCAACCCGTTTTCACCATTGGTCCGTCGCCCTCCACGGGCGGCACCCTAACGGAAGGCACAGGAGGCACGCGGACCTATTTCGTTCGCATCAGGCTCAGTGGTGGCAACAGCGGCCAAACCTACCGCATTTTTTACCAAGCGCTTGAAGGTTCCATACTTTTTGATCCTCAAAAGCCATCAGCTACCTATGACACCTCTTGCGATGCCTTTTCTCGTCAGGACTTCGATGGCTCAGTGCAACAGGCAGATTTTGCCGGTGGCGCTCCCAGTTCCCAAGACCTTGGCATCACGGTTTACTCAGACGAATTTGATGAGGGCAATTCTTCGGCTGGTAGCCCTTATTTCAATCAGGAATATTTTCACGTCAGCTTACTCAGTGCTGCCAATGTGACGCCAGCCGCTAGCCGCGATGGTTCGATACCTCAGGTCGGCACCGATCCCAATCCTTCGGTTACTGGTGATAGTGATACGCTGGAATGCATTATCGTTGACGATGACCAACCACCCACCTTGACCGTGCGTCAGATTGCAGATCAAGGCCCGCAAACCATAACGCGCAGCGACGGATTTACGGATCGCGATTTCCCTGATTCCTTTTTTCCAGAAGGGGCAGCGGGACAGAATAATACGGTGCGCCTTTATGTGACGGGCACTCAAGTCAGTGGAAAGCAGATTCAATTCCGCTGGCGAACTTTCAGCGGCACAGCGACACAGGATTCGGACTATGCGGGGCAGGATAATATCGTCACGATTGCGCCTAATTCTGCTATTTCGCAAACTTTTGATCGCAATGGCGGCGCTTGTGGTGGCGGAACTACTCATGATCCTGCGGTGCAACTTACAATTCCGATTATAGGTGATAACGTAGATGAAACCGACGAATCATTCGTGGTGGACTTGCGTGATCCCAACGGCGTGTATCCGTCGAACGCTGGCATCACGAGCGCTTCGGCACAAGATGGCACCAGTGGTTTTGCTGTAACGGCAACCATTAAAGACGACGACGCGCCCACTGCAAGTATCAGCGACACCGAGTTGACTGAGACAGATGCGGGCACGACAAATGCCACATTTCAAGTGAAGCTTTCTAAAACCAGTCCGCAAGCTGTGCGAGTGGATTATACGACGGACCTGCAATTATTTCTGAGCGGGATCCCGAATGGTTCAGCTGTGCCTTATACCGTCAACGGCTTGCCTCCTGATTATCAAACGTCCGTTGGCAAGGTAACTTTTCAGCCGGGGGAAACCACCAAGTTCATTTCCATTAAAGTCAATGGCGACATAATTCCCGAAGGGGAGAGTAGCGCCAATCGTTTTGAAACATTCCCTGTTGATTTGTTCATTGGGAATAACGGCTTGCCCTATCAGCCGAATTCGAGTGGAGACTTGAACGATACCTTGGGTGTCAGCTTTACTGATGCGGAGGGCATCGCGCAGATTGATGATGATGACCGTCTACCACAGTTGAGTTTTAAAGCGACTGCCAACAATGTAAGCGGCGATGTGGTCGTCAACGAAGGGGATTTAGACCCCAACAGCGGTCAACCCAAACAGCAAATTGCCAGCTTTGTGGTGATTCTGGACACTCCTTCGGGCTTGCCTGTATCGGTGTCCTACTCAACCAGTGATGGCACGGCGATTGATGGTGTTGGTGATAATGTCACTGCAACGAATCCTGCGGATTATCAAGCCACATCATCTACGATTACATTTAATCCGGGTGAAACCCAGCAAGTTGTTACTCATGTTGAAAACGATCAGTTTGGTAATCCGGTTACGAAAACTGGGGTTGTTGTTTTCGGCGACGTGGTTGATGAAACCGACGAAACATTTTTCGTCAACTTGTCCAACGCGGTTAATGCCACAGTTTTAGATTCTCAGGCGCAGGCGACCATCAAAGATGATGATGGCCCCTTCGTGACTGTGAATGGCGGAACCGTCAATAATGTGGTGCAGGATAATGTCAGCGGCCCCGAAGGGGATACAGGCACTTCTCCCTTCAACTTTACCGTTTCCTTATCAGCGCCCAGCCCACAGACGATTACGGTGCAACTAAGCACTGCCGATGGCAGTGCTGTTTCGACGGCGCCCAATCCTGATTTTGTGCCTATTACCAATCAAACTCTGACTTTCTTGCCAGGCGAGACCAGCAAGGTCGTAACAGTCAATGTTAATGGTGACATTGCAGACGAGCGCAATGAAACATTCAGTTTGAATATCATTTCAGTCACCAATGCACAAGACCCCAATTTGGTTGGAGGTAACGGCGACTCGCAGGCTATCGGAACCATTGTGGACGATGATCCAACGCCTACAATTGCCATTGCTGACCAAAGTGTCAACGAAGGTGATAGCGGAAACACAAATCTGACGTTTACGGTTCAGTTATCGGCACCGACTTTCCAAAACGTGAGTTTCAACTACTCCACAGCGAACGGCACTGCCAAGCTGTCGGATAATGATTATTTGGCCGCCAGCGGTCAGTTGGTCATCACGCCGGGAGCGACGACGCAAAGTTTCACGGTGCCTATCGTAGGAGACACCACGAAAGAGGCAGACGAAACGTTCTTCGTCAATATCACCAATGTGGTGAATGCAGATGTCAACTCACCTGTGAGTGACACTCAGGCTATTGGCACCATTTTGAATGACGACCAGGCCCCGGCAGGATTTACCATCACGCCGACCTCGCTGACAACTACAGAATCAGGCTCATCGGCCACCTTTACGGTGCGCTTGAATCGTCAGCCAACAGCGGACGTAACGATGCAGTTCACGTCCAGCGACACCAGCGAAGGCTTGGTTTCGGTGGGCAACTCTGCGCCGGCTCCGTTTGTGAACCTCACCTTTACGCCGCAGAATTACGCGTTGCCCCAAACTGTGAAAGTAACGGGGCAGGATGATACTCTGGTGGATGGCGACATCGTTTATCTGGTCAATTCTGAAAATGCGCAAAGCACTGATGCTTTGTATCAAGGATTGAATCCGGTTGACGTGGCAGTTACCAATACCGACGATGAGGTGCCAGGCTTCCAAGTTAACCCGACCAGTGTGACAGTTTCTGAAACTGGCACAACGGCTACTTTCACGGTGCGCTTGAATGTCGCGCCAACCTCAAATGTAGTCATTAATCTGAGTAGCAGTGACACCAGCGAAGGTATCGTGTCTCCTTCATCGTTGACCTTTACACCAGCCAATGGCACACAAACACAACTTGTCACAGTGACGGGCGTGGATGATGCTTTGCGCGATGGCGACCAAAACTATACCATCACGTTAAGTCCGGCCACCAGCGCTGATGCTCGTTACAACGGACTTGATCCTCAAGATGTGACGGCGACAACTACAGACAACGAAACGCCCGGCATTTTGGTGACGCCTTCGTCGGGCTTGCAAACAACAGAGGCGAGTGGCGCGGGTCGCACTGCAACGTTTAATATTCAGTTGACCAGCCCACCCACCTCATCGGTAACTATTGCGTTGAGTTCCAGCGACACAACAGAGGGCACAGTTTCACCTTCTCAAGTGACGTTTGACGCCAGCAACTTCAGCACCCCCAAAACGGTAACCATTACTGGTGTGGATGATGCCCTGGATGATGGCGATGTGGCTTACACCATTATTACCGCACCTGCTACCAGTGCCGACACTGATTACAATAATCTGGATGCGGTTGACGTTTCTGTTACCAACCTTGATAATGAAGTGCCCGGTTTGATTGTGAATCCCACTTCGTTGACTGTCAACGAAAATCAAGGCACCAAGACATTCACCGTTCGCTTGGCGACGCAGCCCAGTTCGAATGTAGATGTGCCTGTTAGCAGCGAGCAACCTACATTGGCTGACGTTAATCCGGCTACATTGACGTTTACTCCGGCCAATTTCAGCGTGCCTCAGACGGTGACAGTTAGCATCACAGATAACCTGATTGATGATGGAGATAAGAACTTCAACATCATTCTGGGACAATCCACCAGCACCGATCCGAATTACAATCTGCTGAATACCTTGCTCCCGATTACCATTGTGGACAATGACACAGCAGGTGTTACGGTTGCGCCAGCCACTGGTTTGCGCACTACCGAAGCGGGTGGAACGGCTACGTTCACCATTAAACTGAACAGCCAGCCCACTGGTTCAGTAACGATTAGTTTGAGCAGCAGCGACACCAGTGAAGGCACAGTCGCTCTGCCCAGCGTGACCTTTGATGCCACTAACTTCAATACGCCGCAGACAGTCACCGTAACCGGCGTGGACGATGATATTGATGATGGAAACGTTGCTTACAGCATCATCACTTCTCCCGCACAGAGTGGCGATCTTAGTTACAACGGTTTGAATGCCAACAATGTGGGCGTTACCAACCTTGATAACGACACGGCAGGCATCACGGTGACGCCGACCTCTGGGTTGACCACAGTGGAACGCGGCGCCAGCGCCACCTTCACTATTGTGCTGAACAGCCAGCCAACAGGCACGGTGTTCATTAACCTGAGTTCAAGTGATGCTTCTGAAGGCGTGCCAAGCACGTCGCGTGTGGTGTTCTCAACGTCCAATTGGAATGTGCCACAAACTGTAACGGTGCGGCCTGTGGATGAATTTGAGGCCGACGGCAATCAGCCTTACACGATTATCACGGCGGCAGCGACCAGCACGGATACAGGTTATAACGGTTTGGATGCAGCCGATGTGCAACTGACCAATGTTGATGATGACACGTCAGGCATTTCCGCTGTGCCTAATAGCTCAACGACGAATGGTGTTCTGGTGACCAGAGAAGATGGTGCCAGAGTTTCTTTCTCGGTCAAGCTATTGAGCCAACCAAATGCAAACGTGGTGGTGAAAGTTTCTACTTCAGATACCACTGAAGGAGCTGCCAGCCCAGCTTCATTGACCTTTACGTCTTCCAACTGGAATAAAACGCAAGTGGTCTTTGTAAGTGGTGTGGATGATTCGATTGAAGATGGTCATATCAACTACACCATCAACATGACATCCACCAGCGCTGATGCTGTTTATAATGGTCAATCGGTGCCCGGTTTTGCGGCCCGCAACTTGGATAACGACGACAAGACGTTGCCCAATGTGGCGATCACCACGCCAACGGATAATCAAGTGTTCCGTTCAATCCGTCAGGTAGCTGGCACGGCCAGCGATGCCAATGACCCGAACCTGTTCTATGTCAGTGGTGTGATTAAGGTTCAGGTGTCGCTGTTCCGCTTTGACAATCCCAGCACGCCAGCTAATGAAGCTGGGTATTTCAATTCGAACACGGGCCAATATGAGGCTGCGCAAAATCTGAATACGCAATTGATTGACGCGACTTACAACGCGGCGCGCAATGCGTGGGTGGCTAACTTGCCTCAGACTGGCCCGAATAGCCTCGCCGAAGGACGCTATCGCCTTACCGCATACGCTACGGATAAGGCAGGCAATCGCCGTGCTTCAGCAGTAGTCCGGTTTACGGTTGACATGACGGCGCCAGTTGTGACTATTACAACTCCCGCGAACGGGGTTACCTTAGCCACGCTGCCGCAGGCAAAAGGCACTGCCACCGATGTTGGTGGTAGCGGAGTCAACCGCGTTGAAGTGACTGTCATCCGTCAAGCCAACAATGCTAACGGTCTGCCTGCTGGTTATCTGGCTAAAGATGGCTCCTTTACGGCCACCTTCTCTGCGGCGAATAACCGTTTGCCAGCCACGTTGAGTGGTTCTAACTGGACAGTGAACCTGCCGACATTGCCACCTGCGGTTTATTCTATCGTCGCTTATGCATTCGACAATGGTGGCTTAGGTGCGAATCCCGTTTCACATCGGTTTACCATTGCGGGCGGCGAAGAGTTCACTGGAAATGCGACTTTCTTGATTTCAGTTCCATACTCGAATGGCACTGGAGTTACCTCTACCACCACGCCGGCGAAGGCGTTTTCGGTGCCACCAATTGATCCGACAACGGGTGTGGTGAATTACCGCTTGGAACGTTATGACCCGATTAATCAGAAGTATGTGGCTCTGGGTAATAATTCGACGATTAAACGTGGTGAGGGCTATGCGCTGACTCCGGTTAATCGTGGAACCCACATCTTGCGTCCGTCTGAAGATTCGACGCGTAAGGGACTTTCCAGCACGGTGCAGGAATTCCAGATCACGTTGCGTAATCAGCCGAGTCTGGCGCCTGATGATCCATCGAATGGCTACAACTTGATTGGTGATCCTTTTGATCCAGCTTTGTTTTCCTCTGCCGAGTGGTTGAACGCTCGCGTTACGGCCAACATTGGTGGGCAAACCTTCACCGGCACGGTTGCCGAGGCGGCAGATCGCAATATCCTTGATCGGCGTCTCTTCACCTTTGATCCGGCAACGAACGGCTTCTCTCCAGTGACGGGCAACTTACTGCCGTTCCGTGGCTACTTTGCGCGCACCTTCGTGGATGGCGTGCAAGTCAACCTCAAAGCCGTGCAGTAAGCCGTGAAGTCATTTGTGAAGTGAGACCTGAAGCATCTGCACGATGCTTCACACCAAAGGCGACCCGAATTATCGGGTCGCCTTTGGTGGTTTTTAAGGACAATTGCTTGCGCCTGAAATCGCTCTAACGAGGTATTTTGCACAGGTGATAAACCAAGTTCTCGTTAAACTGGGCGGTAATGAAAAATGCAATGACGATCTTTGCGCGCTGGCTGACAATGTTATCGTTGGGCTTGTGGTTGGGTGGAATTATATTTTTAGGGGCTGTGAGCGCGCCGGGAATTTTCAAGTTTTGTCGCGCGCATGGCGTGGAGGCACTGGCGCCGCAAATCATTGGTGTTTTGGTGGCGCGCTTCGCGCCCGTATCGCTGGTTTTTGGCGGTCTGGCTTTGCTGGGATACTTGATAGAAGTGATCCTGCGCCCGCCCAGTCGCCAAAACCAAAATCAAGCGCCACATCGGGTTTTATGGTTAGGGCAGGGCGCAGGCATTACGATGATGCTGGTTGTGGCGCTGTATTTAAATTTTGTCGCGCTACCGCAGCTTTTAAGCGATCAAGAAGCTGTCATCCGTGAAAGCGCCGCAACTGGCACAACCTTGTCGGTGCGTGGCACGGAAAACAAATCCGCAACGCGTCTGCGCTTTGATGCTTTGCATCAACGGTATTCCCGCTTGACGATGGGGATTTTCTGGCTTGGCGCGCTGTCCTTTGCGGCTTTCTCTTGGCGTGTTTCGCTACCGGAAGAGTCCGTAAGAATTGTTAAATGATGATGGGAGAAAATATGAGTTTAGAACAAGCGACCGGCCTGAGGGCTGTGATCGCGGCGGCAAAATTGTGCCAAGCCGTGCGCAACGTCATGGTGGACAACGGCCCGACGAAGTTGGACAAGACTGACAAAAGCCCAGTCACTGTCGCCGATTTTGGAGCGCAGGCCGTCGTCTGCAAAATGATCTCCGATCAATTTCCGTCCGATGCCGTTGTGGGCGAAGAAGGCAGCGCCGCTTTGCGCGAAGAGAAAAACGTGGCGCATCTGGAAAAAGTAGTAAGCTTTGTCAATCAGCAGATGCCTTGCGATGGCGACTCCGTTTGCCAATGGATTGATCGCGGCGCGGGGCAAGCCCAAGGCCGTTATTGGGTTCTTGACCCGATTGATGGCACCAAAGGCTTTTTGCGCAACGACCAATATGCCGTCGCGCTGGCGCTCATTGAAAATGGGCAGGTGCAGTGGGGCTTTTTAGCTTGTCCGGCGCTGCCCAACGCGCAAACTGCGGGGTCTATTTTCGTGGCGCAATGCGGCGCGGGCGCGAAAATGTATTCGCTTGAAGGCGATGATTTAGGCAGTATTCGGGTTAGCACGCAAAGCGGTATTGCAGCGGCGCGTTTGGCCGAAAGCGTGGAATCGGCGCATACTAATCAAGGTTTGGCAGCGCAATTGCGAGAGAATTTGAACATCGGTGCCGAACCCGTGCGCATGGATAGTCAGGCCAAATATGCCGCCGTGGCGCGCGGCGATGCCGAAATTTATTTGCGCTCGCCGAATTCCAAAACGCCCGATTACCGCGAAAATATTTGGGATCATGCGGCAGGTTATTTAGTCGTCGAAGAAGCAGGCGGGCGCGTAACGGATGTGCGCGGTCATCCACTTGATTGGTCGCAAGGCAAGCGATTAGAAAATAATATTGGCGTGCTGGCGACCAACGGCCTATTGCATGACGAAGTCGTCAATGCCTTGGCGAAACTGCTCTCGTAAAATAAAAAGGCGCGCTCTTCATTTGAAGAGCGCGCCTTTTGCTTGCGGCAGTTTCTAACGACGGGCTCCGACGAAAATGTTCCAGTGTGCGCGGTCAAAAAGATTGGAAACCATCACTTGACGGCCCCGACCACTGGCATGGACGAATTTGCCGTCGCCCATATAAAGACCGGTGTGGTCAACGCGCGAACCGCTGGCCGAAAAATACAAGCGATCTCCCGCGCGAAGATTCGCCGGGTCAACGGGCGCTCCAACTCTTGATTGCTCGGCGGCTGTGCGTGGTAAACGCTTGCCAATGGCGCCAAAGGCGTGCTGCACAAGCGATGAGCAGTCAATGCCGTTGCGACTGGTGCCGCCGTAAACATAGCGAGTGCCGAGCCATGTCAGCGCTTGTGTTACCGCTGGGCTGTTGCTGGAATAACTGCCGCTGGACGAGCCTTCGTAATCGTTGTTGGTTACGACTTGGGTGGAAATATCCACTTTAATGTCGGTAATTTTTAAATACTTGGTGGGAATCCAGCCTGTAGAGCGATCACTCATCAGGATCGCCGACCATATTCCGCTTTGTTTTATAACAGCTAAATCGGTTCCGACAGCGCAGCGATAAAGCGTTACGGCTTCAGCATCTGGCAAACGGCGAATTGTGCCACCTGTCCGTGCTACTTTGGCGACTTGCGCAAGAGCCGACTGCGGCGAGGCCTGCACTTGCATGGCGCGGGCGCGTGGCGAAGGCGGCATCGTCGCTGCTGAGGCTTCCTGGCCCGGTTGCACCAAAACTACACTGTTATCCGTAGACATACCGCGTGAGGCCAGCACGTTGCCGCGTCGTGGTGTGGCCGCGCTTGAGATCGGTGACTGAAAAACCGGATTCGGTTGCGCCAACACGCGTGGCCCCTCGTTCGTTTCTTCTGTTTCCGGCGCGGTGGATATAATACCTGCCTCTGTAGCCGGATTGTAATTCACGCTGGTAACCGGCACAAGCAGCATGGTTCCAACGGTGGCTTCGCCAGAAATGTAATTGCGTCGGCGAATTTCTGAGGCGCTGACAGAAGAGCCGGGCTTAGAAAATTTTTGCGCGATGCTTTGAATCGTATCGCCGTTTTGCACCACATAGCGCATTAGTTGCACAATTGTGCCGCTGGCGGATCTGTTCAACTCAGCCGTCGTGCCCGAAGGCGCGTTGACTGTGGTAGCGCTCGCCATTAATGTTGGCGAGGTAAAGCTATTCAAAACGGGCAAGGCGGTTTCTGTTTTCGTTTCGGCTTTGGGCACGCTGCTTTTCGGAAAATTGCCCGAAGTATCGGGAATTAAGAGCAGCATCGCGGGCAAAGGCGTGTTATCGCGCGTGGCGTCGAGTTTGTTGGCGGCGCGAATGGTTTCGGACGACAAATGATAACGCGACGCGATGGCATTCAAGGTTTCGCCGGGTTCGACGGCATGATACAAATCGGCACGAGCCGGCAAGGTCAGCGGGGAAGAAGCAACGGCCAACAAGGTGGTGGCGGCGAAGACTCCTCCGGTCAATGTGCGCTTAAGGGGCATGAATTCTCCTCAAAATAGCGATTGCAATGGAACAGCAACGCGCAGTAGGCCGGGGAAGGACGATTAGTGGGTTTTGAGTTGATTTTTATCAACTCAAAACTAACGACTCAAAACTAACTAATCGTCCAGCAAATTTCTCTCAATTTTACCACCGTTATGCCTCAACGGTCAATCGTTTTGCCTGAAAAAGTGGCTTGGGAGCGAAAAATTCGTCGTAAAATGCAAGGCGCGAGCCAATTTCGGCTGTCAGGTCTAAGATTTTTTGCCATAATTTGCTGAGAGATTCCCAAGGAGACAAGAACTTTTCATGGCACGACCTGTAACATTATTCACAGGACAATGGGCGGATTTGCCGCTGTCGGAACTGGCGCCACGCGCTAAAGAGATGGGTTTTGATGGTTTAGAACTGGCTTGCTGGGGCGATCACCTTGATGTGCAAAAGGCCGCCGCTGACAAGAATTATTGCGAAGCGCAGAAGAAAATTCTCGCCGATAATGGCTTGCAGTTGTTTGCGATTTCCAATCACCTCGCCGGTCAAGCCGTTTGCGACAAAATTGATGAGCGCCATAAGGCGATTTTGCCACCGCACGTTTGGGGCGATGGCGATCCGGCAGGCGTCAATCAGCGCGCCGCCGATGAAATGAAAACCACCGCCCGCGCCGCCGCCAATTTGGGCCTCAAAGTCGTCAACGGCTTTACTGGTTCTTCGATTTGGCCTTACATTTACTCGTTCCCGCCGGTGCCGCCCGCGTGGATTGACAAAGGATTTGAAGATTTCGCTGCCGCGTGGAATCCGATTTTGGATGTTTTCGACGAAGTTGGCGTGAAGTTCGCGCTCGAAGTGCATCCCACGGAAATCGCGTTTGACATTGTAACTGCCGAACGCGCTTTAGAGGCTCTGGGACGCCGCGAGGCCTTTGGTTTCAACTACGATCCCTCGCATTTTGGCTATCAGCACGTCGCTTATGTGGATTTTATTCGCGAGTTCAAAGACCGCATTTATCACGTTCACATGAAGGACGTTTATTGGAGCAGCACACCACAACGCAGCGGCGTTTTTGGCGGCCACTTGAACTTCGGCGATTACCGTCGCTACTGGGATTTCCGCTCACTCGGACACGGCGACATTAATTTCGAGGAAATTATTCGCGCCTTGAATTCCATCAACTACGACGGCCCGCTGTCGATTGAATGGGAAGATTCCGGCATGGATCGCTTCCACGGCGCCAAAGAAGCCTGCGCTTTCACCAAAAATGCCGATTTCAAGCCGTCCGAACGCGCTTTCGATTCGGCCTTCGATAAAGCCGAACAAAACTAAAAATAGCACGCAAATTACGCAAATAGTCCGAGAAATTTGCGTAATTTTCCGAAGATTTGCGTAATTTGCGTGCAATTAAAGGAATTTATGTCAAGTTTCAAGCAATGCACGACGTGGTGGCCGCTTTCGAAAGCTCTCAGCGAAGGCGGCGCGTTGGAAAAAATCAAGGCGATTGGCATCGAAGGCGTAGAAATGCCACCGCGCGATAAGTTCGATTTGCTACGCGAGGCTGGAATGACCATCGTGACGATTGGCGGGCATCAATCGCTCAGTGATGGCCTCAATAAGCGCAGCAATCATCAGCGTATCGCCGACGAAATCGGCAAGAATTTGGAAGTGGCGCAGCAATATGGCATTCCGAATTTGATTTGCTTTCCCGGCAATCGTAATGGCCTGAGCGACGAAGAAGGCGCCGAAATCACCATTGAAGGCCTAAAACTGCTGGCGCCGAAGGCCGAAAAAGCGGGCGTCACGCTGATTATGGAACTGCTGAATTCCAAAGTAGATCACGCCGATTATCAGTGCGATTACACGCCGTGGGGCGTAAAAGTTGTTGAAGCCGTCAATTCGCCGCGCGTGAAATTGTTGTATGACATTTATCATATGCAAATCATGGAAGGCGACCTCATTCGCACCATCCGTGGCAACATTCAACACATCGCACATTTTCATACCGCAGGCAATCCGGGCCGCAAGGATTTGGATTTTGAGCAGGAAATTTATTATCCTGCCGTTGCCAAAGCCATTCATGATACGGGCTATGATGGCTGGCTGGGTCACGAATTCGGCCCCAAAGGTGATGCTTTCGCGGCATTGCAGCAAGCCTTTGCCATGTGTAACGTGTCTTGACAGAAGGCGGCACAGGCTTTGCAATGATGGGACAAGCGTTGAATTTTAGGTGTTGGATTTGTTGAAAACAGCACTTAACAGACCTTGACTGTTGGCATTTAAGGGCAGACGTGGTAGTGTGTAGTCTTAGAAGTCCTTTGTTGACGTGCGAAGTTTCACGTTTAACAATGCCGTTCTGTTGTTCTCAAGTTGTTCCCAAGGCCGGACATTCATCAACCGGAGGAGGTGAATCGAGATGCGTAAACTTATCGTAGGTTTAATGCTGACAGGCGCGATGGTGTTGGGTGCAATGAGCACCCCGGCACAAGCCAAGTCGGCGGGCGGCGTGTCCCTGGACAATGCAGTAGCCTTCACCCAATCGGCGAATTATATGTCGATCCCCGGCTATGTCCGTTACATGGTTTTCTTGAAAGAAGGCCGCTGGATGTCACGTCAGGAAGCTGAGCAGTTGGTTGCCAGTGCTCAGTAAGCCGTTTCAAATCGTTTTCTTTGGTCTTCATCAGGCCTCAGCAAAAACGGAGCTTTCTCATAAAGAAAGCTCCGTTTTTTATTTAGCCCATAGCTTTTGACTTTGCTTTTAAAGTTGCTTTTTACTTCGCGAAATTTTTTTTCCGCTAACAAAGATTGTTGTTAAACTTCTGAGCCACTCGCACGTCTTGCCGGACTTGCCTTTGGACACTTGCCCGAATTCGTATTTTGTCGTCTGAAGTTTTCGTAAGGAGTATTGTGATCTTGCCGACGCTCACATCAAAGTTTCATCGCCGCCCGCTGACGCATCGCCGGGCATTTGCCTTCAGAATTGCTGTTCTACTTTCACCCGGAATCATAGGTTTTGTTATGCCTGCACTTCCCGTGCAAGGCGCGGCAAAAAAGTCCGCAACAGAAAAAACGACCGGAAAAACGACCATTGAATCTGCAAATTTGGGGACAGGTTCTACGCCCATTGTAATTAACATCAATGGGCGCGTCGTTGAATCCGACCCGCCGCCAATTTTGGAAAAAGGCGCGGTGTTGGTGCCTTTGCGTGGCGTATTGGAAAACATGGGCGCCAAGGTAGATTACGTCCCCTTAGACCGCCGCATAGAAATTACGCAAAATAGCAAGAAAATCATTTTGCGCCTTGGCGAAGACACGGCCATTGTAGATTTTGAATCGAAAAAATTAACGGCGGCTCCTAATGCATTTAATGGCACGACGTTTGTGCCGATGCGCTCTTTAGCCGAAATTTTTGGTTATCGCGTGGCGTGGCTACCGCCACAACGCACCGTTTCGATTATTAACGAAGGGCCTGCTCCTTTGCCAGTCGAACACCAAGCCGCTTTAAAGCGTGCTGGCGCGTTTGGGGTGGGCCTTGATTTTACCGATGCCACAACAGATGATGTAAAAACTTTGTTGGACGCTGCAAAAAATTCTGGTGCAGGTTTCATAAAGTTGCGCTTCAATTGGAACGTGCTGGAGCCAAACAAAGGCGACGCTTTTCAATGGCCGATTTACGATAGCATCGTCAAAGAAGCGCGAAACCGCAATTTAGCAGTGGTTGGCGTGCTGGGCAACAGCGCGCGTTGGGCTTCCACTCTTTCTTCGTCCAGTGATTTGTTTGCGGCCTGCAATGCGCCGCCGCGTGAAAGCGAATTGCCGACGTGGCAAAACTTTGTGCGCCGCACGGTAGGGCGTTACAGGCAGGATGTTCATGCGTGGCAAATCTGGGCCAATCCGTCGTCTTCTAATTTTCGTTCTTCAGCGCGTAATTATCGTATTGTGGTGCGCGCTGGGGCTGATGCTGCGCGAGAATCTGACCCGAAAGCGATTCTTTTTGCCTCGGAGCCGGGCGGAGTAAATTTGGATTTCGTGGAAAGTTTAAAATCCAACGGCCTGACAGCGCGTATAAGTGGCGTGACGTTATATCCGCTTTCGCAATGGCAACCGGGTGTGCCGGCGCGCCCCGAAGAATTTCTGTTGCCTGCCGCGACTTTGCGGCGCCGCTTGGCACCTTTGGGGCCGGAAGGTAACGATTTTTGGGTTGGCGGGTTGTCGCGACCCGCACTGGAAGCGGCTGATTTACAAGCCAATGGTCCCACTGCCGATGCTGGCCCTATGTCGGCGGCGATGGACGCTGCCACTCGTGAGCGTCTGCTACGCGATTTTACGCCGCAAGCACAAGCCGACTATTTAATGCGTTCTGGTGTGCTTTCCTTGGCTTCAGGCAGTGATAAAGTGGTCTGGGAAGCGTTGCGCGATAATGCGATGTATGAAAATGTGCAACCGATCAATCCAGAGCGCAGCAGCGGGCTGCTTAAGCGTGACAATTCGCCGCGTCCAGCGTTTGACGCGTTCGCCACTATGACGAAATTGTTGACCGGCATGAATTATGTCGGCGCGCTCACGCTTGGCCCCAATGCCATTGGTCTGGTCTTTACCGACAAGAAAACCACGCACGTTGCGGCATGGCCGCTCAACGGCAAAATGACTATCGCCGTGAATCACGAAGGCGTTGACCCCAAACTGCCGAATTCTATTTTTATGCCGTCGTTGCCTTCGACAAAAATCTTGGATGCGACTGGCAAAGAATTATTTGGCGACCAAGGCACATTCACTGTAGAGAACCGCCCGGTGTGGATTTCAAATGTCGGCTTTGAAGTGCCGGGCATGGTCAAGGAAAAGGCAGGCGAATCTCAGTTTTTGCTGGTGCAGTTCGACAATAAAGGTGGCGCGCAGACAAATTTCGCCGAGGGCGTGCAGGCGCTTTTTTCGGCAGTAAATGGCGCCGAATCCACCAAAGGCAGCGAAGCGGGCATTGAATGGCGCAAATTTGCCTCGTTTCGTGGCGCCGCGCAACCCGCTCAAGATCGCGACGGGCGTTGGGGGTTGCGCACCGAATTTTCGCGCGACATTTGGAATCCGGCGGCGGCCAAGCCTTTCATTTATCTGGATATAGATGACAATTACCTGTTCTTCTCGCGCGGCGTGCCAGTGCGTGTGACTGTGGAAGTGCATAAGGCGGGGGCATTAGGTAGTCCAGTGGCACCGAATGTAGCTGGTTTTTCCCTTGAATACGATTCTGTAGACGGCCCCAGACGCACGGTATGGCAAGATGTCGAACCGGGCGAAGGGTGGACAACTTATAGCTTCGATTTGCCGAACGCTTCTTTTTCCAATCGTGGCGGTTTCGATTTGCTCATCAATTCGTGGGGCGCCAAGCAAGACCTGCTCTTTGGTGGGGTTAAAGTGCAGCGTATGGATAAAGAAGTCGGCACCGCTCCGGTGACAACGGCAGCAGTGCCGTCACCTGCGGGAACGCCCTTGCCTACCATACAGTAATTTTCACAACAGAGAATTAAAAAATTGTGAAAAAGCGGGCAGTTTCGGCATTATATCTGCACAAGAGCGGTGCCAGTAAATTGTGTGTTACACACGATTTGGCATAGTTTTATGCTGCAAAGCAAGAGAGATTTGCGCTTGTGTCTTGCACTGAAAATTCGATAACGGTGATGCGATAGGCAGTCATTAGAAAATGGCCTTATGAAAAATCTTTTATTAAACGCTCTGATGCTTGTCAACTGAGCAATAAAGGGGTTATAATAGGGCCAGAGTAACTGTTGTAGAGGATGAGAAGAAAATTTCATCCACGTTGAGTTGCCCTTGAAAATTTCATATTGCTGAAAGTTGAATGTTCAATTCGCAGTTGTAGAGAGAACATCAAATCGCAAGCGGTGTCCCAAAATCAGGTTTTTCCTGATATTTTCCCGCTGCGAAAAATTTAACTTTGGTGATGCGATATGAATTTTTAAGAATCAATAACGCGACTACGCAAACGCGGCTACGCAGCACTTTTGTCGTAATTGACGTATTGGCTGGAATTGAGTGGGAATCAGAGCCGGAACAGAGCCACTTGTGATAGATGAGTTTGGTTGGGCAGAGGAAACATGGAGACTCGCGCCCTTTTTGCCGAACAGTCTGCAATGAAACGCCCTGTTGTTGGTGACAAATTCACTCTCTCCCTTCAGCCACTTTTGTCGTAAGGCAATGCCTTTTGGTGATTGCCATTGGCGTTGAAGCCGCACTCTCAACGCTTGACGCACTAAATCGTTCAGAAATCAAATAACTTGAACGGTTTTCGCCGGTGGAATTAACCCTGAAAATTTCACAGGCACAACGTGGCATAGTGAACGCCGAAAACTTTCCGACGGCGCGTCACAAAGGAAACAAGGAGAAAATGGAAATGAAGCGTAAAGCTATTGGAGTCTTAGTTGCCCTCGCGGCGACTGCTCCGGCGATTGTAGCGCCGAAGCTTGTGGCTCCGGCTCAGGCACAGGCCCCGGCGGAATACCCGGATGTGCCTCGTGGTCACTGGGCTTATGAAGCCATCAACAAGCTCAGCCAGGCTGGCATCCTCGAAGGTATGCCGGATGGCACCTACATGGGCAACAAAGCGATGACTCGCTACGAATTTGCGGTCGCCATCGCCCGTCTGTTGCAGAAAATCCCAACCGCAGTTGGGGGTGGCACGGGCGAACGTGGCGCGACTGGTGCGACTGGCGCTCAAGGCGTTCCCGGTCCACAAGGTCAACAAGGTCCTCGTGGCGAACAAGGCGTTCCCGGCCCGCTGTTGCCGGACTTGGTTCGTCAAGGTGACATCAAAGATTTCATCAAGCGCGCCGAAGTCAACGACTTGATTGCAGCGCTCCGCAATGAATTCTCGAAGGAACTGGAACGTCTTGGTGTGCGCGTGACCGATTTGGAAGGTCGTGTGACGGTGTTGGAAAACAGGAAAATTCCACCGCCCAAATTCACCTCGACGATGGGCTTGTTGTATCGCACCGGCACCAACGCCGCGATCAACTCGACCATCGCAACTCCGCCGGGTGCTCCTGCGGGATTTGGACCGGGTCGTCAAGTTGTGAATGCGAACAACGCTGCTGCTGGTGCGACCCCGGTTATCATTCCAGGCCGCGCCTATCCGAGCCGCAAACAGCGCATTGACAACACGAAGTTTTCTTATACCGACTTCGAGTTGCGTATGACGGATCGCATTTCTGACCGTTTGAGTGCTTCGGCAGCTCTGCGTTCGTTGGGCAATACGCAGGAAGATCCGTGGGCTGGCGAAACCGGTGGCGGACTGTATTTGCGTGAAGCGTATGGCGTGGCTGATTTGAGCGACAAGAATACGTTCATTGTCAAAAACCTGTCAGCGATTGTGGGACGTCACCACACCAAGATCGCACAGGGTTTGATGTATGACAACGACCTGTCTCCTACCGATCAGGCTCACTTCATGGGCAGCATTGGCCCCGTCAATGTTAGTGGCTTCATTGGTGCCAGCGATGGCAGTGCTGTTGGCAACATCTTTAACGGTTTGAACACTGGCACAGCCAACTACAATCCGTATCTGGACGGCGGCGCGGTTGCTTATTTGAGCGGCGGGGTTGCTGTGCCCGCTGGTGCTACTCCCGGTGCGTCGCTGGGTTCTGTTGTTGGTATTCCAGTCAATCCAGGCTTGGGCACCAGCTTTGGCACCGAAAGCAACGAATCTGCGGCTCGCATTAGCGCCAACATCTTCAAGTTGAGCGGCAAGCCGGTTATGGTTGGCGCCAGCAAGTTATTTGGTGGTGTGCGGAGTCAGGAAGGTTACAGCTTCGATGTCACGGTTCCCTTGTTCAAGCGCACCGTTGGCTTTGAATATGTGACACAACAGCGTTACTTCGGCGGCGCCAAGACGCCCGGTAGCCCGAATGCGTATAACATCACGGTGCCTGTATTGAAGACCAAGATCATTGATTTGGACTTCGCTTATGGCAAAGCCGACACGACGTATGAAAACTTTGTGTCGTCGGCTGCTAACCCTTATGCCCGCACCTACGGCGAAGCCATCTTCGACCGCCCGCTGGCTTTGGGCGCTCCGCTGATAAACGGCAACAATACGGGCGGCGCCGCTGGCGTTCCTCAGTATATGGCCGCCAAGCAAGCATTCGACATCAGTGGCACGCTTCGTGTGCCGATTTCGTTCATGCGCCGCACGCCGATTGACTTCCGTTACTATTCGGCTCGTGGACGCGCTCCTGTTGCCGGTGCTAACAATGTTGACCTCGGCGATGTGTGGACAGTTGGCTCCACGTTCAATGTAACTTCTGGTCTCGATTTCGAGGTTAAGTATGGTTACTACAACGTGCCCGGCCCGACCAGGGGTATCAACTACTTGCGCCTCGGCGCCAATGTCAACTTCTAAAAAGTGACGTTGGTTTCCAACAGTAAGTTGAGAAGCAAAAACAACAACCCCGCTGCGAAGTTCGCAGCGGGGTTGTTGTTTTTGTCGTGAAATTCCGCCTGTTTTCAGCCATAAACTTTGCCATACTGCAAACACGACAGCGAGGGAGACAAAAATGCAGCCAAAGAAGCCAAATAACACAATCTGGATTGTGCTGGGCATATTGATAGTTTTGGGCGTAGGCGGTTTGGGAGTTGCGGGTATTGTTATGTCTATGCGAGGCGGCGCGGTAGGCGGGCGCATAGGCATCGTCGAATATTCTGGCGTTATTACCGACGAAGGCACCGCTTCGGTTTTGGGCATTACGCGTGGCGGCGCGCGAAGCTTTATCAAAGACCTTGAACGCGCCGGGCGTGATGACAGCATCAAAGCGGTGGTGATTCGCCTCAATTCGCCCGGCGGTTCGCCTGCTGCGTCGCAGGAGATGTATCAAGCGATCTTACGATTGCGCAAAGAAAAGCCAGTTATTTGCTCCATTGGCGATGTAGCGGCATCAGGCGGTTATTATACGGCGGCGGCGTGTGAAAAAATTTACGCGAGTTCTTCATCTATTACCGGCTCAATTGGCGTGATTTCGCAAAATCTCAATATCGCTGGTTTGCTGAGTCGCTACGGCGTAAAAGATGGCACGCAAAAATCGGGGCGCTACAAAGATATGGGCAATATGTTTAGCCCGCCCGATCCGGCGCATATTCAATATGAGCAAGTGCTGATTCAAAATATTTACAATCAATTTGTCAACGATGTGGCGGCAGGTCGCAAAGCGAAATTAACGCGTGCGCAAGTGGTGAAATTGGCCGATGGCCGCGTTTATACGGGCGAACAGGCCAAGAAAAACGGTTTGATTGATGAACTTGGCGGTTTTCACGAAGCGATTGAAGCGGCGGGCAAGTTGGCAATGTTAAAAAGTTCGCCGCCGCCAACGACAAATCTCAGCGAAGGCAGCTTGTTTGGCAAGTTGGATGGTGGAACTTCGCGCAACGCGCTGAGTGATGCCAGTCTGCGTCTCGGCAATGCTTTTGCGGCCACGGCGGGACAGGCTTTTGCAGAAACTTTAGTTGAACGCTTGAAAGCCGAAGGTCAAACCCAAGCCGCGCCCCAGTTACGCTAAATAGTGTTTAACCCTCACCCCCGGCCCCTCTCCCAATTCGCTACGCGGGAGAGGGGAGATTGAAGAAAAAAGCCTCTGCTCGTTTGAAATTATTCGGAGCTATAGCGCTGAGACACCCCTCTCCCGCGTAGCGAATTGGGAGAGGGGCCG
>JANMKN010000211.1:0-5762 GCA_031372065.1 Abditibacteriaceae bacterium
TCAAACCCGATAACGAGTCTCGTTGCCGGTTTAAAAGTCACCTCAAACCCGATAACGAGTCTCGTTGCCGGTTTAAAAGTCGTTTTAAAAGTGGCAACGAGGCTCGTTGTCGGTTTTAAAGTCATCGTAAACCCGATAACGAGACTCGTTATCGGGTTTAAAATGGTCGTGGAGTCAAACTTTACTCGTTAAAATGCTTCAAATCGAAAACCTGAATGTTCATTACGGCGTGATTCACGCGCTGCATGATGTGTCGCTGCAAGTGAACAGCGGCGAAATTGTGACTTTGATTGGCTCGAATGGCGCGGGCAAAAGCACCACGCTGTTGGCACTTTCAGGCTTGCTCACGCCGACATCGGGCCTGATGCAGTTTGAAGGCAAGAATCTGCTGAATATTCCCGCGCATTTGCGCGTGGCGCAGGGTTTGGTGCAAATTCCCGAAGGGCGGCGCGTTTTTTCATCACTCAGCGTGGCCGAGAACCTCGATTTGGGCGCTTACACGCGCAAAGACAAAGCGCAAGTCGCCAAAGATTTGGCCGAGGTTTACGCCCTGTTTCCGCGTCTGGCCGAGCGTAAAAACCAAGCGGCGGGCACTATGTCGGGCGGCGAGCAGCAAATGTTGGCCGTCGGACGCGCTTTGATGAGCCAACCGCGCCTGCTTTTGTTGGATGAGCCGAGTTTGGGCCTCGCGCCGCTTTTGGTGAAGGAAATTTTCAACGTCATAAAGCGCATCCGCGAACGCGGCGTCACGGTTTTGCTGGTCGAACAAAACGCCAATATGTCGCTTGCCATCGCGGATCGCGCTTATGTTCTCGAAACAGGGCGCATTATAATGAATGGCCCCGCCAAAGAAATCGAACGCGACCCGCGCGTGAAAGCGGCTTATTTAGGCGCGTGAAATGTAGGCCGTGAAAAGATCACCAAAAGTGACGCTTTCGCCGCATTTCCGGGACAATCATAGCAGTGTTATGGCACTAAACAGCAGTTTTAGATGCCACAGGCTGTAAAATTGGGCCAAATCAACTATAATTGCTTCGGTGCTCGGACGGATGGGGCGCGCCGCAATTCATGGTTTCTGCTTCTTCAGCCTCCCGACCTTCTTATGCGCACCTGCCCGGTGTGCCCGGCCCTCGTGGTCATTGGCTACTGGGACACTCGTCCGAGATGAGCCGCGATTCGCTGGCGACGTTTACCGCCGCCAGTCGCACACATGGCGATATTGCCCGTTTGCCGATGCTCGGACTGGGAAAAATTGGTTCCCGCTTCGATTTGCACGTCTTGTCGCATCCCGACGATATCGCTTACGTTCTTGACCACAACGCCGACAATTATCCCAATGCCGGTATGCTGCGCACCCGTTATATCACGCTTTTCGGGCCGAGCATTCTTTCTGCCGAAGGCGCAGATTGGCGCCATCGCCGCAAATTGGAAGCGCCCGCTTTCAAGCGAACGCGCTTAAATTCCATAGCTGATCGCATCATCGAAGAAACCGAAATTACTGCCGCGCGCTGGGAAGAGCGCCGTAAAAATGGTAACGCGCCGTTCGATGTGGTGCCGGAAATGCGCGATCTCACGGTGCGCGTCGCGGGCCGTATGTTGCTGGGCACGAATTTTGGCGACGCGTTGCGGCACATGGAAGACGGCTACGACATCGCCGCACGCGATATGAACATGGTCTGGCTGCACGAAAATACGCGAGTTGTCAAACGCATTCCGAGTTTGCGCCGCCGCCGTTTCCGCCTCGCCAAAGAGCGCATCGAAAACGCCCTGATCGAATTCGTCCAAGCGCGCCGCGCCGCATTGGAATCCGGCGTGGGCGAAAATGACCTGCTTGATATTCTCATCAACGCGCGCGATGCCGAGGGAATTGGCTGGACAGACCGCGAAATCGCCTCCGAAATGCACGCGGCGGCGCGCGCCGGACAAGACACCACGACAGCATCTGTGGTGTGGGCGATGCTAATGATTGCGCGCCATCCCGATGTCGAAGCGCAAATGTTGGCGGAAATGACCGAAGTTTTAGGTGATCGCCCGCCGAGTGCCGCTGATTTATCGAAGATGCCTTTTTTAAAGGCGATTTACGAAGAATCGCTGCGGCTTTATCCGCCGATTCCCACCGTGGCGCGCACGGCGACCCAAGAAGATTCCATTCGAGGCTATCGCATTCCGCAAGGCGCCTGCGTGGTTTTGCTGCCGTGGCTGGCGCATCGCGACCCACGTTGGTGGAACGATCCTGAGAAATTCCAGCCCGAACGGTTTTTGGCGGGCAATAAAACCGAGCGCGCCAAATACACCTATTTTCCGTTTGGCGGCGGCAATCGTTTTTGTTTGGGCGCTGGTTTGGCCTTATTGCAAGGCCCGCTGATTTTAGCGGCGCTGGCGCAAAAATATCGCATCTGTGTGGCCGCCGACTACGAAATCCGCCCACGCGCCACCATTACGATCATGCCCGGCGGCGGCTTGCCGATTACGCTTGAACGCCGTTAAATTTTCATGTCCCATACGCCCGATTTTGCTCTTAATTTGCTGTCCAAAGTGGCCGCTTCGCCGCGTCTACGCGCGTTTTTGTGGCGCAAGTGGTATGAAAAACTCGCCCACAATTTCGGTCAGGGCGACTGGACGTTTATGAATTACGGCTTTTGGGACGATGCTGTCGCCAACCTGCCCCTAAGCCCTGTCGACGCGCCCCATCGGCCTTTTATTGGTCTCTACGAACGCGTCACGCGCGACTTGGATTTGAGCGGCAAAGAAGTGGTCGAAGTTGGTTCGGGACGCGGCGGCGGCGCTTCGTATCTGGCGCGCACTAAAAATCCGCAGTGGATGTATGGTCTCGATTATTCGGAACAAGCGACGCGCCTCGCACAAAAACTGCATCGCGTGCCACGCTTGCGTTTTCGTCAGGGCGACGCTTTGAATTTACCGTTGCAAACCGGGTCGTTCGACATTGTGATAAACGTCGAATCGTCCCATTGTTACGCTTCGATGGAGCAGTTTTTAGAGCAAGTCACACGCGTTTTACGGCCCGGCGGCGTCTTTTCGTGGTGCGATATGCGTCCGAGCGCCGCTTGGGAACAAACCCGCGCCCAATTTGCCGCCGCTGGCCTCCAAATCGAAGACGACACTGAAATCACGCCCCACGTTTTGAAAGCGTTAGACGAAGCCGCGCCCGCCAAACAAGAAGCCATCGGACAACACGCGCCGCCTTGGTTGCAGCCATCGTTTAGCGATTTCGCGGGAATGCCCGGCTCCAAGGTTTATCGCCTCCTTAGCAGCGGCGAAATCCGCTACGGTGCCATTCGCGCCCGAAAATAAACGATTATAAAGAAGAACAAAGGGCACAGAGAAAACTCTCTGTGCCCTTTGTGTTCTCTGCGGTAACTCTTCAACTTCCCAAAGCGGCTAAACGCATGACTTCTTCGGGGCTGGCGCCATGCGGGAGTTGACCGGCCAGATGTCCTTCGCGCATCACTAAAATGCGGTGCGACAGGTGCAAAACTTCGGGCAAATCCGAAGAAATCATCAAGACGGCATAGCCTTTTTCGGACAGTTCAATCAGCAAGCGATGCACTTGCGCTTTGGCGCCCACATCCACGCCTTGAGTTGGCTCGTCCACGATGAAAAAGCGCGGGCCGACAGTCAGCCATTTGCCGATGACCACTTTTTGCGCGTTGCCGCCCGACAAAGTTGAAACGCCCGCGTCCTGACTGGACGTTTTAATGCCCAAATCGCTGATGCGCGCTTCGGCAGTGGCGCGTTCGTTTTTGTTGTTAATTAGCGGCCCGTTTGCCAGTTGGCCGACGTTAGCCGCCAAAGCCGCCAAAGTCGTGTTTTCGCGCACCGAAAGTTGCATCACAAGACCTTGTTGGCGACGATCTTCGGGCACCATCGCCACGCCGGCGCGAATGGCGGCGCGTGGGTCGCGCGGCGCGAAGGCTTTGCCTTCGAGTGTCATGGTGCCCGATGTGGCTTGATTGAGGCCGAAAATCACGCGGGCGATTTCGCTGCGCCCGCTACCAACCAAGCCCGCCATGCCCACAATTTCGCCGGGGTAAACCGAGAAGGAAACGTCTTCAAATTCGCCGACGCGCGTGAGATTTTTGCATTCAAAGAGCGGATGTTCGCGCACCACGGCGGCGGCAGCGGCGGCCTGCGATTCCAACAATTCTTCTTCGCGCGCCACTTCGCGTCCGACCATGTGCGCCACGATGTCATTGGGCGTCACCTGAGCAATCGGCTGCGTCGCGACGTGATGCCCATCGCGCAAGGTGGTGATGTCATCGCACAACGAAAAAATCTCCGGCAGGCGATGCGAAATATAAAGAATCGTCACGCCTTCGGCTTTCAAGGCGCGCAGGCGCTCGAATAAATTGGCCGCCTCGCCTTCGGAAAGCGCGGCTGTCGGCTCGTCGAGAATCAGGATTTTGGCGTCTTCGGCCAAGGCGCGGGCGATTTGCAAAAGGTGTTTTTGCGCCGAGGAAAGGCGTTCGACCAGCATTCCGGTGTCAATCGGCAAAGCGGCACGTTGCAAGGCCGCTTCCGCACGCCGCCGCGCTTCGCCGCGCTTGACAAACCCCATCGTAGCCGGTTCATAGCCAAGGCTCAGGTTGTCTTCCACGGTGAGATTCGGGCACAAAGCCGGTTCTTGCGGCACAAGCGCGATGCCCAATTCGCGGGCGCGACGCGGCGTGGGAATTGTGACTTCTTTGCCGTCTAATGTGACCGTGCCGGTGTCGGGGCCGTGGACGCCGGACAGAATTTTCATTAGCGTGCTTTTGCCCGCGCCGTTTTCGCCGACGATGGCGTGAATTGTGGCGCGCTCAATAGTAAACGACACGTCCTGCAACGCCTGCACGCCGCCAAATCGCTTTGAGATATTGGTAAATGTGAGCATGAATAAACCTTGGAAATCGGTAAGAAAAATATACCCGATTATGGCGAATTCAGCTTAGAAACTGTTTGAAGTGCTGCCACAGATACTTGATAGGCCAGAGGGTCCTGACAAGAACGCTATACAACATTTTAAAAATGACACCCACTAACACGAACGGCAAGAGGAGCCAGAACCACGAAGCCGGGTCAACAAAGAACATTATTATCCAAAACAGCCACGCAATCTCAGATTGCAAAGAGAATGGACAGGCAACGGCGGCGACAACTAAAAAGTTGCCCATAACCATTGATTCTGCTGGTCTGGGATCTTTGGCTCTCTTTCTTTTCCATCCAATATGTAGCTGCTGCAAATTATATGAGGCAATTTGACCGTAAACGAGCATTCCCGCTACGGTGACGACCCAACGAAAAAATATGAATACGTTGTTCGATAAAATATCCTCAATCTGCATAATCAAAACTTACAGCATCCGAAGCATATCGAGCAAGCCAGCTAACTCTTAATTTAACCGCACTTTTTCAGTGCCAAGGAGCAGCTGACCAGCACTTTTCGGGTCTCCCAAAGTGCCAGTCGGCTGCTTACCGGCACTTTTCCGCTCTCCAAAACTGCTGGTCGGCTGCTCCTTGGCACTTTGGGAGAGTGGAAAAGTGCCGGTCGGCTGCTCCTTGGCACTTTGGGAGAGTGGAAAAGCGCTGGTCGGCTGCTCCTTGGCACTTTTCCGGTCTCCAAAAGTGCTACAGCGATGCCCTTGGGCACTTTTCCGCTCTCCCAAAGTGCTACAGCGATGCTCTTGGGCACTTTTCGGGTCTCCAGAAGTGGGGGGGGGGGGGGGGGGGGGCCGAAAAAAAAGGAAGAGTGGGGGTTTTGTTTT
>JANMKN010000257.1:0-6274 GCA_031372065.1 Abditibacteriaceae bacterium
GCTAATTCGGCATAGGGGTCGGTGCTGTCGAGCATTTGCGCGACGTGCGCCGGCCTCATTTCATAGGGCCGCACGATGCCTCCGCAGACCGGGGCCAGGGCTGCAAACTTTCCCGGATGGCGGCTGGCAATGTACCAAGTGCCATAACCGCCCCGCGAAATGCCGGTCAGATAAAGGCGCTGCGGGTCGAACGAAAATTCTTTCGGCAGTTCGTCCAGCAATTGCAAGAGCAATCGCATTGTGTCACTGGGTTGCTCCGCCATTTTGTGCGGTTCTTTTTCGCCCCAGTTGACCTCGACCCAGCGCTGGCCGTCCGGCACTTGCGGCGCGAGGACAAAACATGGCTGTTTTGCTTGCAATTCGCCGACAAGTTGCGGCGCGCCGTTTTTCGCGATGTGTTTCTCATTGTCTGTGCCGCGTTCGCCCGCTCCGTGCAGATAGACCACGAGCGGAAATTTTTTCGCTGCGCTGTAATCTTTGGGCACCCAAAGGCGATACGGCAATCCTGTGGGCAATTTCCCCGTCGGATCGGCTAAAACGCGCTTGTTCCACACGCCGGGCGTGGCATCTTGCGCGAAAACCGCGCTGCACAACAAAACCAACAGCATCCAACAGCGAAAAAGCATGAAAAATTCCCTTTCTCAATGCAACGAAACTCAACGCACCGCGAAAAATTGCACGAAGGAAAAGAGCAGAATGGGCAGTGTGACGACGAAAACCAAAGAAGTCAAAACATTGGCGACGTTTTCCTCTTCGCGATGAAAATAAAACCACGAAGCGGCGCTTAAAACCAACACCAAAAGGATGTAACCCGCAAAACCGCTCCACGCAATCAAAGGCCAACTACTATCGAAACCGGGTGGTTTAGAGGAAGCGGCGGCAATAGCCATGTTTTTGGCGGCCAAAATCGTAAACAGGGCAGGCACTTGGGTGCCGAGCATCCACAAAACCAGATAACGTCTCGTATTCATGTGTTTCTTCATGGCGAAGGCGCGGGTAGGGTGCTGCCACGTTCGCGTAGTGTTGGTTTGTCGGCTTCGTCCTTGGTGTCATTGGTCTTGTCTGAATTTTTTTTTGTTTTATCGGCTTTCAATAAATCCGCAAGACTGGCTTTGGCACGACGCAAATCAAATTCGTCAATGGCGGCGCGTGGCGCTGCCAATTTGGGGTTTTTATCTATATAAATCTTCACGAAATTGCGCCCAATTTCGGCTTTGCCGCCCGATTCGTAATAATCGAGAATTGCTGCGTAGGCGCCGCGACGGTCTGGATTTTTCGTCAATTGGTCTTTCAAAAATTCCACCGTTGGCGCCATTTGATTCTGCTTTTTCGCTACGCGCGCCAATGCTTCATACGCGCCGTCAAACCGTGGCTCCACCGTTATGAATTGCTTCCAATGTCCCAATGCGGCATCGGCGTGGCCTTGTTTTTCCTCAATTTCGGCGGCCCCCATCAGCGCATTCGGCTGGTTGGGCACCAGTTTTAGAACGGTTTTGTAGCGTTCCAAAGCCGGCTCAAATTTTTTCATTTCAGCCAACAAGCGCGCTTGTTGCAATGGAGCCAGCGGGACATCAGGTTTTTTCTGCGCCAAGGTGCCCCAGATTTTCAGTGCCTCGTCTTTGTTACCACGCTGCTCTAACAAGCCTGCTTTGTCAACTAATGCGCTCAAATCGTTTGGCTCGGCTTGGATGTAAGCATCCAGTTCTTGCTGGGCCGCGTCCCATTGTTTCGCATCAGCGTAGGCACCGGCCAAAACATGATGCGCTTTTTTATTTTTCGGGTCAAGTTGAAGCAACGTTTTGAGCGCCGCGATGCCACTTTTTGAGTCGCCGCAACCTAAAAATATCTCGGCAACGGATGCCACCACAGCCGGATTGCGCGGTTGCATTTTAAGCGCGGTTTTTGCTTCGACGATGGCCGATTTTGTTTGTCCACTGCGCGCCAAGGCCTGAGACAACGCCACTTGCACTTCGGCTTTCGCATTGCCCCCGGCGATGTTAGTAGGCACCTTCGCCAGCAAAGTTCGCAATGTCCTGACCGAGCCTTTGGCATCGCCCAGCGCTAATTTCATTTCGGCGTAAGCCAGATGCAAAGGAATAAACGTGGGAAACTTTTGCGTTCCGGCGCTGAGGAGTTTGTTGGCGTCTTCAAACTGTTTTTTACCAGCCAAAAATTGGGCCAGCATCAGAGTGACTTCGGGGTTAGCGGGAGGCGTTTTTATGGCCTGATTCAGATATTTTCGCGCGTCCTGTGGTTTGTGAAGTTTCTCGCTTGCCAACAGTGAGGCCGCGAATGCGGCTTCCATATCGTTGGAATTGGCTTTTAGCAGCGAAGTCCAAACGGCATAGGCTTTGGTTTCTTTCTTATTGGCCGTCAAAATACGCGCGTAATTGCCTTGCGCTTCGCGTTTCACTGGCCCTTTGGCTACTTGCACGGCTTTTTGTGCGGCGATTTCTGCCTTTGCGGGCTGATTGACCTGCATGAATAACTGGCTGAGCTGCAAACGCGGGTTGGGATCGTTCGGCATCAGTTGAGCGGCGGCTTCGAGATGGTTTTGCGCGGCGCGGGCGTCATTTTCGTGCATGGCAAGGGAAGCCAATCGCAAATGCGCGGGAGCTAATTCGGCATCCAATTGCAGCGCTTGCTGGAAGGCGCCTTTGGCTTCCGCTAATTTCTGCTCGCGCAAAGCCGTTTCACCTTGATCGAAGGCTGCTTTGCCGGGCGAATTGGAAGGTGGCCCTGCCAACGGCGTGTTCGGAACAGCTATGGAGGACGCTTTGCCTTGGTTATTGGGGTTTGGTGCGCTCCGGGTGGATGGTGGCGCCGCCACCGGATTGCGCAAAAGTTCCGCGATGTCGGAGTTAGAATTCGCTGCTTTTGTCGCAGAGGAAGCAGGCGCCAAAACGCTTGCTTGCCCCGCAAAACGGGATTCCTGCGCTGGCTTATCCTGCCGGATAGCGACAGCAGTTACGGTAGCCAAAAGGCAAAAAGGAATTAAACCTTGAAAAAGAGCAGACAGAAAAGCGTGTGGCACTGCTGTTTCGGAACGCGGCGTGAATTCGGGTTCAGTTTGGGGCGTGAGTGATGGATTTTGCTCTGACAATAAAAAACACCTGAAAATTTGCGATGAAACTGCTACATTAAATGACTTGATCAAACGACTTGCGGTGGTTTGTCGTCTGGCTGTTGGCTGGGAGGTCTGTCCGCTACGATGGGTTTTTTAGGCCTCATATCACGACGATAACGCTCCACTTCGATGGCTAAGTGAATGACTGGCACATCCAAGAAACCGGCGACGCGATCCAGTGCGCGGGCCATAATGCGTCGTGCCTCGTGAGCGTCCGGGTCCTGAAAAAGCATTTCCGAAGCATCGCCCAATGAGGGCACGATATCAAGCATCAATTGGACACGCACTTGCGGCAGGCCCCGATCCCGCGCCGCTGTGATGCGATGGCGAATTTCGCTGATAATCTGGTTCAGAATATCTTCGTAGTGATGTTCTTCGCCCTTCTTTTCGGCCATTGCAATGACCGCTTCTTGGGCACGATCACGACGACGCTTGACATCGTTCCACTCTTCAATTGTAGTGCCTTCAATGACCTCGAAATGAATGAATTTTCGCGAAGCCTGACGCAAAATTCCCTCAATGGTATTGCGCACGTTTTCTGAAAGCAGATTGGCTGACAAAGGATAATCGCGCGAAGTGAGGCCGACGACGAAGTTGCTTTCATCAACTACGATGGGCAAGGCAGCCTGAAGTGCCTCGGCCACGCCCAACGAAAAAGGAAGTTTGATAAAAACGCGTTTGCGCACTTCACGCCACACCCAGCGCAAATCATTGCCGCTGGCCGTGTCTGGCGATTCAGCGGGCAAATCGTCTTCGAAATTGCCTAAATCATCGCCGTCCGGTGTGGGCTGGGGTTCTGGTTCGGGTGCGCCAGTGGTTTCGTCTGTCATCGTGCGAACCTTTCAATAAGGTTTGAGCCGTTAAAAAATCAAGCAGATTACAACTTTACTGCGCGTAAAATCAATTATACGGCATTTGGCGGCTGTTTGTGCCCTTCGGTGCCTTCACTGGCTGTTTGCAGGGCTGCATCCGCCATAACTTCGTCTAAAAAGTTCTGCGATTTGGGTCGCAGGCCCAAATGAGCCACCAAAGTTCGGCGCAAACAATCGTTTAAATCGCGCCGCGTGCTGCCATTTAAATCCCACGATTCAGGCGACTGTGACAGACGCATCAATTGATGAAACATCCGTAGGGCTTGAACATTCACTGTCAAGCGATTTGCATCGTTCCCTGCACAGGAACCGCACAACGTTCCACCCAACGACGGAGAAAAAAGCAATTTTTGCGACAAATTATCGGCAGGAACAACGATTTTTTTCTCGCAAGAAACGCAGCGTCCAATTTGCGGCGCATAACCCGACAGGGCCAGATAGCGCGCTTCAAACCAGCGCCCAATGATTTCGATGCGTTGCGGTGTGCCGCTATCAAAATCTTCCAGCGCGACGGCCAATAAATCGAATAATTCATTTTCGGGCAGATGTTCCGGCAGAAAACTGCTCAGTTCGCAGCAATAGGTGGCCCACGCAGTTTTCAGCAAGTTTTCGGCGATATGTGGATGAGCATTTTCGATTTCGGCTTGCGTGGCGATGTCAATGCTGCGCCCTTTGGCAATTAAAAAACGCGCGCGCACAAAAGGCTGCGAAGTTGCCGATAATTTGCCTTTGGGCCGCCGCGCACCGCGCGCTGTAGCGTCAAATTTGCCGCGTTCATCGGAAAGCAGCGTCATCACGCGATCCGTTTCGCCCAAATTGCGCACGCGCAAAACAATGGCGCGCGCGTGGTAGGTGGCAGAAGCAAATGTTTTCATAAGTTTTGAGTTTTGAGTTGAGGAAGTCCAACAACTCAAAACTCCTAACCCAAAACTCATAACTGCCGCAGAGCGGGCCAATCCATCCAAATGTCGGTCATGGTTTCGCGCGGATGCGAATCGTGTTCGTCATGCTTTAAGCGGAAGAAAATCGCGTAGCGAACGTGCGGCGAAACGTTGACAGCCGCGCTGTGCGCTGTGGCCCAATGCACTAAAACAATATCGCCCGTTTTGCCGATAATTTGCAAAGGTTCGGGCATTTCGACTTTGGGCATTCCTTCTAAAAGCGCTTCAACGCCGTGTTCGCGCCAATAATCTTGAAATAATGTGTGCGTTCCCGGCCACACCGTGAAATTCCCGCAAAAAGGCGCGACCAAATCGGAAAGCAACACGCCCGCTAACATGGTGAAGTTGCCAATGGTGCCTTCTTTGACACCATTATGCGGCGTATACATTCCATCAACGTGCGGCCCCGGTTGACGCGGTGGGTCTTGATAACTCGGAAAACGCAAGGCGATTTGTCCGCTGCTTGAGCGCTTGACTTTGCCCGGATCAATGGCTGATTCCGCAAGGGCAAAGGCGGGCGTGCCGTTCAATAAATCGCTGATCACCGGCTGATTTGTCAACTCGCGGCAATATGTTTGCGCCCGTAGGGTTTGAATGTCTTCGGAGGGCAAACCTTCGCCCAGCGAATGATTGATGGCGCGCAAAGCGTCGTCTACCATAACGCGCGGCACCACGCCGGGAACGTGCAGAAATCCCTGCTCGAAAAACTGCTGTTTTTGAAATTTGGTGAGTTGCATTGGGAATTTAAAATTGCTTTTTCGTCGCGTTTTTCAATTCTTTGGCGCGGTCTGCGGTGACACGCACGCGTTCCTCGTTAGTTCCGCTCGCGTTTTCAAAAATATCAATCAGCGCCGAGGCGACGACGATGCCATCTACATCTGTTTCGGTGCAGGTTTTTCGAATTTGCTGCGGTGACGAAAAGCCAAATCCGGCGCAAATGGGCGTCTTTGTATGCTGGCGAATTCGACGAATGAGGTCGCCGATTTCCGGCGGCACATCGCTTTTGGCGCCCGTGACGCCCATGCGCGCTACAGCGTAAATGAAACCCGATGCGGCCTGTGCAACGGCTTCAACGCGCGTTTCATCGGAAGTCGGCGCCACCAGAAAAATCGTGCCGACACCGTGTTTTTGGCCCGCCGCGACCCATTCTGCGCCTTCTTCGGGCGGCAAATCGGAAATAATGACGGCATCGGCACCCACTTCTTTGCAGCGCGTGGCAAAAGCGTCATAGCCAATTTGATAAACCGGATTAATATAGGTCATGGGCACAAGCGGAACTTGTGTTTCCGCGCGCATTTCTCCAATGAGATTTAAAGCATCGTCCATCGTTACGC
>JANMKN010000296.1:0-34571 GCA_031372065.1 Abditibacteriaceae bacterium
GACATGCACTGTGCCAGTGTTTTTGAAGTTGGCACCGCCACCAAAGCTCGGAGAGCCAGTATCAATTGGGGCATTGGCGTTAAGCGTTCCGATGTTATTGAATTGCTGACCTGTGCCGCCATTGAATGCCGCCCAGATGCCACCACCATTAAAATTAGCGGCCGCGTTAAAGGTGCCATTGTTGTTGAAAATGGAATCTTGTAAGACGCTGATGTTACCGGCTCCCGAAGGCCAATTGGTCGTGCCATTGTTGTTAATAGTGCCGCTAAGGCTGCCACCAGCCAGTGAAAGTGAGCCAGTAATTGTGCCACCGCCGGCAACAGTAGTTAAGTGCCCACCGGATAGCTCCAGTGTGCCTCCACTTTGGCCACCCACAATAGAACCATTAAGAATCGCGGTGCCTTGAATCAGGCTTTTGCCAGCACCGGTAAAACGAGCGCCGCCGGTTAAGGTATGAGCATTGCCGCTAAAGAGCACAAAGGCGTTAGCATCACAGTTAAAGATGCCGCTGCTGGTGCCATCGGCGATGCCTAATCTATTGGAAATCACATGCACAGTGCCGGTGTTCTTGAAGTTGGCACCGCCACCAAAGCTCGGAGAGCCAGTATCAACAGGAGCATTGGCATTGAGAGTGCCGATGTTATTGAATTGCTGACCTGTGCCGCCGTTAAATGCCGCCCAGATGCCGCCACCATTAAAATTAGCGGCGGCATTGAAAGTGCCGTTGTTATTGAAAACTGAGCCATCCAAAGCGCTGATGTTGCCAGCGCCGCTGGGCCAGTTAGTTGTGCCATTGTTGTTAATAGTGCAACCATAGCTACCGTTGGTAAAGGTGGAAGTGCCGGTCAGAGTAAGTTGACCCGTGCCCGCCACTACGCCCCCGCTTAAATTGAGAGCAGCGAGGGAAACGTTGGAATTACCGATGCTGGCGGTGCCGAAACCCACAACAGCGGTGTCTCCACCACCGGGCACCCCGGCAGGCGTCCAGTTATTCGCGGTAAACCAATCGCTGGAGATTGAACCATTCCAACTGAAAGAGTTTGCCTGAGCTGTCGCAGGCACCATAAATGTGGCAAGTAAGGCCACAAACAACCACAAATTCTTTCGGCCATCAAGTCGTAACATGGGACTACTCCTTTTGTTGCGTAGGCTTTCTACGCTGTTTGGCAGGTCTTCACTGTTCAGGCTGCAATGATGAGAGGATGTTTTTGGCTGGCGCGGTGGCAGAAAACAATACCTAATCAATATAAAACACAGAGATTAGGTGCAACCTTTTGATGTAACGCAATCTTCACAAAAGTGAACAGTTAATCGCAGTTATAACAGCGTTGGATTAAATTTGCAATGCTATGATTTTGGTCATTTTGTCGTTATTAGTTAAGGCCTGAAACGCTAAGCACCCCAACAAAATTAAATTGAGCTATGAGCAAGGGCAAGATACGGAGCGCGGGCGTCTCGCCCACATTTCACAATCAAAAATGCGGGCGCGACGCCCGCGCGGTCAAAAACTGGTCCGGTTCGATGAAAACGCGCCCTTAGAAACGTATTGCTATCAGCGCGAGGATTTGCCTCGCGACTACAAAATAAGCGGCCCAGCATTGATTTTTCAGTTCGACACTACTATCTTCATCGCGCCCGATTGGACGGCACGCGTGGATGAATTTGGCAATTTATTGCTGGCCCATCAATCGTCTTCGTAAGCCCGAAAACCGCGCACCATGAGGCCTTTTTGTTGGCTTTTGCGCGCTTCTTTGGCTTTTTGCTCGGCGGCTTCGCGGTTTTCGGCGGTTGTGGCGCCGATGGTAACGTAATCTTCGGGATTGCGATAGCGATGAATAAAAACCGGACGCGGCGCTTGCGAATGATTTTCCTTAGAGCCGTGAATGGTGCGATAGTGAAAGAAAATCGCATCACCCGCGCCGCCGCAAAGGGGCAGGGCACTGTCCCACGGCCATTCGTCTTCGTCCAAGCCCAAATGCGAAAATGTATCAACGTGTTTGAGCGTGCCGAAATGATGCGAACCGGGCACAACGTGCAAGGCGCCGTTGTTTAAATCGGTGTCCACGCAATAATTTAATACGCCGGTTGGCCCCTCGAAACGATGATCGAAATAAGCCGAATCCTGATGCAAATTTTTCGGATGGCCGCCGACAGGCTCTTTATAAAGGCATTGGCCGTCCATGAACATTTCGACATTGGGGCCGATGATCGCTTCGACAATATCAAGCAATTTTTCATCGAACGCCGAGCGAAAAAACGCGGCGCTGGTGTTGTAGCGCAAGGCCAAAACCATGATTTGCTTGTCGCGCGCAAAGTTGGCGGGCGCAGGCAAAAAGAGCGTGCCATCCGGCGTAATCCAGCCTTCGCGCGTTTGCCGCGCTTTGTCCAGAAGCGAAACCGATTGCTGCACCGTCGCGGCAATGTCGCGGTTGATTTCGTCAAGATACGGCTTCATCAAGCCGCGCACAATCAGCGCGCCATATTCTTTGTAAATGCGCGCCGCTTGCATCGCATCCAAATCATCAGCGAAAACTTCGAGTTGTTCAACAGAAACTTGCGGACGCGTTTGTGCAAACTCGGCGGCAGTTATGGTTTGTGAAGGCATGATTCTCCTGATTTTTAGGCTACTTCAAAGATAAAATAGTTTGGCGAAGCACGCCACCCGTGTGAGCAGTTCAGACATTCGTGTGATAGGTTCAGTAAATCGTGTGATGGGTTCAATCAATCGTGTGATATGGTCAACTAAGCGTGCGAGAGGTGAGATAAATCGTTTGATAGGTTCAGTAAATCGTGCGCATGGTTCAACAAATCGTTCCATAGGTTTAATAAATCGTTCGTATGGTTTAGTAAAACGTTTTAATGGTTCAGCGAATCGTGCGAGTGTTTTAACGAATCGTTTGCACAAAACAATAAAATCGCCGCCCCGTTTTGGGCGGCGATTTTATTTTGAGGCTATTCCGCCAATTCTTGCGCGGCGATTTGCAGTTCGGCGAGGCGTTTTTTGGTGCGCGCTTCCATGTAAACACGCACCAAAGGCTCGGTGCCTGAAGCACGCATGAGAAGCCATGAATCGTCGGCTAATTTGAGTTTCACGCCGTCCAAAGTGACAACTTGCGCGACTTTGCTGCCGCCAACCTCTTTTGGCGCGCGGGTTTGCATTTTTTGCATCAGCGCGTCTTTCTTTTCGGCTGTCAAATGCAAATCAATGCGCGTCGAATGCCATGTGCCGAATTTTTTCAGCAACTGTTGATACACCTGTCCGAGCGGCATTTTATGCACGGCCCAAATTTCGGCGATGAGAAGGTCGGCTAAAATGCCATCTTTACCGGGCAAATGGCCTTGAATGCTGAGTCCGCCGCTTTCTTCGCCGCCCAAAATGGCACCTTGTTCTTCGATAGCGGCGCCGAGCCACTTGAAACCAACGGCGGTTTCGATGACTTCCTGACCGTATTTTTTGGCGATGTCATCCAGCAAATGCGTGGTGGCAACGGTGCGTGCTACGGGGCCGCGCACACCGCGCGTTTCCATCAGATGCACATAAACCAGCGCCAAAACCTGATTGGGCGTGAGATAAGTGCCTTCGCTGTCCACCACGCCAAAACGATCAGCATCCGGGTCATTCGCAAGGCCAAGATCGGCCTTTTTCGCGGTCACTTCTTCTTGCAACGTGATGTGGCATTTCGGATTGGCCGGGTCGGGCAGTATTCCGCCAAACATCGGGTCGGGATTGCCACGCAACGTCGTCACTTTCCAACCGCAATCGCGCAAAAGATCATCGAGATAGCCGCGTCCCACGCCATGCACAAAGTCGCACACGGCTTTGCCTTTGGCTTTTTTCAGTAAATCGAAATCAATAACATTGCGTAATTGCGCCACAAAAGCGGGGCGCGGATCGAATTCTTTCACGGAAACCAGCGCCGAGGCTTTGGCTTTTTTGGTCAGCAAAGCTTCGACACCATTGGTGGTTTCTTTGTCCGCCGGGCCACCGCCGGGCGTGAAAAACTTGAAACCATTGTAAGACGGCGGATTGTGCGAGGCGGTGATGATAATGCCGGTAGCAAGCTCTTCGCTGCGCGTTGTCCACGCGATAGCCGGCGTCGGACAATCGCGGTTGGCGAGTTGGACGGGAATGCCCGACGCCGCTAAAGTGTCAGCAGCCGCGCGCGCGAATTGAGCCGAGAGAAAGCGTGTATCATAGCCAATTGCCACACCGTTGCTGGCTTTTTCGCTGTCAACTTTTTTGAGGTATTCGCCCAGCGCGGTAGCCAAAAGACGAACATTGGCGAAGGTGTAATCCTCGGCGATGATAGCGCGCCATCCATCAGTGCCGAATTTAATAGGAGAATTTGCCATACAACTATTTTATCACGACTAACGGGTGTATTGATAAATCGTTACATAAGGATTGGAATAAAGGAAGTCGTGAGGAACAAAGTCACGCCCTATTAACTCAAGGGGCGGATGGATTTTATAGGGATACATACTATAAATATTGGGTGCGTTATCCAAAAAATATAAAAATTTAAATTGTTTTCCTTGCAAGCGCCCTTCTTCACGGTATTCAAAATTGTTAACCACAACATAATCACACTGTTCCGCTTTAATTACATCAAAACCGACGACTTCAAAGCGAAATTTTCCATCCGGCGAAATGCCGCTCATCACATCCGAAGGCGGCGGGTAATCCTGCGACCACAATGGTGGCGTGTAAAACCACGGGCGATTGATTAAAGCAACTGTTACTGGTTTAGTCACTTTAGATTTCAAATATGCTGCTGCTTGATCGCGGGGGTCAGCGACGCAAAATGGATACAAAACATTGGTCGCGCCGATGAACATTATCAATCCTAAAATGGCGCTGCCGAATTTTTGCGCGGCTTTTGGTAGCGGTTGAAAGCACAGCGGCACGGTCAAACACAAAACGGGCAGCAGCGGAAAATCGTAGCGCATAAAACGCACTTGTGAAAGGCCAAGTGTGAAGAAATATACGCCCGCAAAGGCGAAAAGCGGCCACCAAAGTTTGTTTTTCGAGCGCGCCGCGACGAATAATCCAACAACCGCGCAAATCGCGCCCGGCGCGGTAAAAGCAAACGGCAAATTGAATGTCAGATGATAAATCCACCCGTTGCCGGTGTCCGTGAAAACGTTATCATGACCCTGCCGGGAATGGACGAAAAGTTCATAATAAACGCCGTTGATGCCTCCCACGTCCAAGAACTCGACAGTGTTCAAAACGCTGTGTGGACAGCCTAAAACGAAACCGAAAAGGGATAAACTAATGGCGCCGAAAAACAAAACAGCTTTGCGCTCGAAGTTGCCAACGGAAAGAGCGACAATTGGCGCCAAAAGAACTAATCCGGCGTTGTATTTTGTCGCAGCCGCAAGACCTGCGAGGAAGGCGGAAAATAGCAAAAACCGGCGGTTGAAACCTTCGGCAGGTGAGCCTTCGGCCAAGCGTCCGTTGGACACCCTGTCGTCTACAGCGTCCAACGGACGCTTGGCTTTAGCCCTACTGCCGGGTATTTCAATGCCCTGCATCGCGCGCACTGCAAAATACAGTGCCCACGCCACGAAAAATGTCGCAGGCACATCAACTGTAGCAAAGTGCGAATGTTGAACGTGGCCGGGTGCAACAGCCATCAAAAAGGCGGCGAACAGGGCGGTTTTTTCGGTTGAGAGGCGCTTTCCAATGGAATAAACCGCAGGAACCGTAAACGCGCCAAGCAAAGCACAAACGAGACGGCCACCAAAGAGAATATCGTGAAAAATCGGCCACGGCGCACTGCCCATTGCTGGTGTGCCCAAACCGAGGATGTTTTGAAGCAAATAAGCGAAATACGTCAAATAAATAAAAAGCGATGGATAATTAAAGAAATGCGGATTGAAATTGGTGTTCCGCTCATCGAAAAGGGCAATCACCGCATTGCGAATCTGAAACTCGTCGGGATGATACGAATACCAATGCTCGGCATTCGGCAAGCCCCAATGGAGGCCGGGAAAGCGCAGGGCTAAGGCTAAAAAGAAAAGGAGACAGGGAAAAGGGGAGACGGGGAGATAGGGAAAGGCATTTCGCAAAAGTTTCTCCCTATCTCCCCGTCTCCCCTTTT
Source organism: Abditibacteriaceae bacterium (assembly GCA_031372065.1). Taxonomy (GTDB): domain Bacteria; phylum Armatimonadota; class Abditibacteriia; order Abditibacteriales; family Abditibacteriaceae; genus DASWNL01. The sequence goes on from JANMKN010000296.1 coordinate 6,108, forward strand.
CCCTGTCTTCTGCCATTACCGCATCACCAAAAGCGCGTTGGAAACGCTGCGTTCTTTGCCATCCGAAGGCCGGTTGATGAGACGATTGCGCACCACCATCGCTGTCGAGCCGCCGCCATCAAGGTTAATGGCGTCCACTGCTCCGAATTTCAGCATAGTGTAAGCGAGTTCGGTCAGCGTTAAACCGCTGGAATAATAACCCTGACGGCCATCAACTACGAGGATGATGTAGCCGCCGTTTTTATCTATGCCAATCGCGGTGCGCGGGCCACGCCCAAGACGCACATCGTCACGGAAATTTTCGCTGGTCACGCGCACTTGACCATTATCCAAAAGGCGCGGGCCACCGCCCAAGGCGGTCGTGACGCCTTCCCAACCGGGCGCGGAAACTTTGAGTTTGGCCTTTTCGCCGCGCTGAATTTTTTCGAGATAAGGCCGCGCCGCGCCGCCTGCTATCAGCGTGAAGCCGCCCGCATAAATGGGCGCATAGCCGCCGCCGGGACGCGCCATGACTTTGCCGTTTTTGACGACTATTGCCATTTCGCCGGGGCCGAGTTTATAAGAGGGGCCAAAGCGCGTTGTCAGCGCCGTAATACGATTGGCATCGGGCCAGCCATTGAGTTCGCGCACAGGCAGGCTATGTCCACCCAAACCACCAAACTCCGCTTCTGCTGCCACTTGCAAGTTGCCGATTTGAGCTGTGCCGTCGGGCTTAAAACCAATTGCCGTGCGTCCGCCCCACGGCAAGCGAATCCATTCGTTATTGACCAACATGGCGCCAACTGCCGCGCCGTCGTAAGCGAAAAATCCGCCATTGATAGCTAATAACGCGCGATGACGGCTGGCTAATTGCGAAGGCCGCGCGCGTTGCAAAACCGAATAGCCAGCGGGGGCCACATGAACACGCCAGCCATCTTGCGGGTCAACGCGGGCCAAAAACATTTGCACCGGGCCATGATCGGTGCCCTTGCGAATTTTCGTGAAGGCAATGCCTCCGCTGAGTGAATCGGTCTTCGCTTCCTCAAACAAGCGTTGCACTTCGATAACAACGCGCGCCGGACTGCCTGCGGTGAACCATTGCACCGGCGCCGCATAATTTATGCGCATTGAAACGTTGGCGTGCCAGTTACCGCTGCTCACGGCGGTGCGCGGCACCAGATAATCGGGGACAGCCTGCAACGTGGGCACTTCGGGGCGTCGTGCGGCGGCCAAACTCATGTTTACATCCAAGTTGTTTTGCGCTGCCACAATGCGCGTTGAATTACTGAGCGTAATCACCGTTTGCACCTTGTCGGATAGCACTTTGGTTTGGATATTTTCAATGATCGCCGCCGGATAAGTCAACAAAAACGTGGTGACTGGATTTTTCGCGTCGGCTTGTTTGACGATTCGAAATTGGAAACCAAACCAATCGGCAAAAGGCTGCAAGGGAATATAAAGCGTGCCGCCAATAAAGCGCGCCGGTTGGCCGAGCGCGACATCGGTTTCATCGAAGCGCGCCGCCGTTTGATCGGCGACTACATCAACTGTGTGGTCAAAATAAACCACGCGCCAGCTATCGTCACTCAAAGGCCCCACCGACGCGCCCATCGCATTCGCCAAAAAATTGATCGGCACGAAAACATTGCCCCGGCTGAATTGCGCTGCCGGATTGGCAACGGCATAAGCCTGCGCGGTAGGCGGCGTGTTGGGCAAGGCAGGTGGTGGAGTTGGCGGCGTAACTGGCATCGTCGCAATGGGGATGGCGGGTTTCGCGACTGGCTTTGCTGTGGCTTGCGGGCGAGGCAAGGCAGCCGTTTGTGTCGGTTTTTTTACGGCTTTGGCGGAGACTTTGGGAATCGCTTTTAAAACGGGCTTTGGTGCCGGTTTTGTGGCGACTTTGGACGCCGTTTTTGGTGCAGTCTTGGTCTTTGCCATGCTGCGATTTTGGGCCGGGGCCGACCAAATGCCCCACAAAACAGGTGTCACGGCGATGGCGGCGATGGCACGGAATTTAGCGCGTTGGGCGCGCGTTTTTGGCACACGAGGTAGCGCGCCACCCAAGGCACGACGGGTCACACGGCGGGTTGTCGGGGGTAAAAGCGAAATCAAACGACGAAGCATAAAAATCGAACGTCACACGTCTTGGTTAGCAACTGTTTCTGCAAATTTTGTCTTGGTTTCCCGCAGACAAAAAAGTGCTTGTGGATTTTCAGGGCGGCGCGTGTGACTCCTTCACCTTCTTCGTGGGCCGTGCCGCCACAAATCCACAGATAACGTAGTGCTTGACGTAAACAAAAAGCTCTTTCTGTTTAACGAAGGTTGCCACTGGTCTCAACCCCAAGTGGTGCCCTCAACCACTAAATTATCCCCGATTGCGCCGAATGTAAACCTGTGAATAATAAATCACTGGCCGAAGTTCAGGACTGTCAATTCGAGCAGCAGTTCCGAAGTGCCGCCTTCCGCTTCGCCTGTGATGTCGGCGCTGATGCCTTTTATGGCGAGGTCGGCGGACAAAGCGGATTCCAATGCGGCCTGAATTTGTTCGGTGGTGAAATTCCGCGCTTGCTCTGCAAGGCGCCGTCCGCGCCATGCTTGAAATTGGAGCACGCTTGCTAAATTATCTTTGCCGTCTTGCGGGAGTTGGGCTGCTAAATCGGGCGGCATGCGATGCAAAAGCGATGCATCCATTGTTAGGCGGGCGTCGAGAAAGGCGCGGGCTTGCAGTAGTTGTCTGAAATGAGTCACCAAAGTTGCCAGTATGCGTTCGGGTGCATCGCCGCCGGCAATTAGCTCGCGCATTAAGCCCACAGCGTGCGGTGTGTTGCGTGCGCCGAGGGCATCGGTCAAATCGAAAATCGTATCTTGCGGGGCGCGTTTGACCATTTCGTCAATGATTTGCCGCGTCACCATTTGGCCTTCACCGACGCGCAAAGAGCATTTTTCGAGTTCGTTCAACAAAAGCGCGATGTCCATTCCGGCGCGCGACACCAGATGATTTGCGGCATCCGGCGCCAGCGGAATATGGCGTTGCACAGCTTCCTCTTGCACGACACGGATGGCGAAGCCTATATTTTTCAGCGGCACGGTGCAATCTATGATCGCGCCGTGTTTTTCTTTGTCAACGCTTTTATCCACGGCGGCGTTGATGCAACGCGGCGTGGCAACGCGACTGCCCGGTTCGGGTGTTTCCGGCGTGCGCGCTAAAACTAAAACGGTGGTTCCCGGCAGCTTTTCGATGCCTTCGGCGAAGCGTTTTGCTGGCGAAAGTGCGCCTTTTGTGGCGCTTTTGGCCGCTTTGCCTTTTTGTGGGGCTTCGCCTTCATCGCTGCTGCGATGCAAGCCTTCCAAACGCTCGGCGCGTTGCACTAAAACCACGCGCGCATCGGCCAAAAAGGGCAGGTTGCTGCACCGCGCGAAGACTTCGGTTAAAGTCGTGGTTTCGCCATCTAACGTGTCCAAATTAAAATCGCGGGCATCAGGCGGCAAAATCCATTCGAGCAGGGCATCTATGACGCGTTTTTGCAAAAATCCATCGCCCAAAACGCCATAAACGCGCAGCGGCGCGTTGTTTGGCAGCATTTTGGATTTTTTAAAATCGGTGTAGGCGAGCATAGACAGTGGTCGGTGGTCAGTGGTCGGTAAGCAGAAGAACTGACTACTGCTCACCGACCACTGACCACTATTTCAACTCTTGTTTCAATCGTTCCAGACTGGCGCGAATGTCGGTTTCGGCAGTTTCGGGCGGCAGGATACCATAACGGGCGGCACTGCGCAGATAGGTCAGCGCCGCGAATTCCTGCCTTGCGGCGGCGGGCAAATCGGTGCGACTAAGCCAATCGTCCAATTCTTTAGGTGTTAGTGCGCGGCGCGGCAGCGGCGTCTTGATGTGGGTTTTGGCATAGCGTTGCACCAAACGGGTGGCTTGGGCATAAGCACGCTCAATGCGTTCGCGTTGTTGCTCGTTGGAGTCGCCGATTAGTGGAGCACGCCCCATGCGTTTTTCGATTTGGGGCCAGAATAAGCCAGCGCTCAAAAGCAGCAATCCGATAATCGGAAAAATGAGAATGGCGCCCGATTTATTCGAGAAAAAGTCCGTCATCGTCTTTTTAAAGCGGCTAAACCATGAATCATCGGCCATGTGCGTGCCTGCCGATGGGTCATATGCCACCCAGCCCAGTTGCGGCGAATAATACTCCACCCATGCATGAGCGTCGCGCTCGCGGATGAGAAGACTCGCGCCATCTTGCTGCTCAGTGGCATCGGGTTCCAAATACCCCGTGACGAGGCGGGCCGGCACATTCATAGAGCGCAAAAGCAGCGTCATTGAGGACGCAAACATATCGCAGGCGCCCGCTTTAGTGTTCTGCAAAAAATACAACACACCATCTTCACTGGAGGGTGTCACCGGCGAATTGAGTTGGTAGAGACAAGTTTGATGCAAGAAAGCGCTAACAGCCATGACCCGGCTGACTGGCGTGTTTACTTTTTTGCCGCCGGCTTGAGCGTCATCCAAAATTTTCTGCGCGATGGCGAGCAATTCTTGATTGGTGGCTGCGTCGTCTGTGACTTTTAGATAGGGCGCGAGATGTGGATCGGCGTGCCATTGTTTCAATTCGCCTTCGGTCAGACCACGAGCCTGTGGCGAGGCGTTCGTCATTTCCACGCTGCGACCAGTGATAGTATATTTTGACTCAGGATAGGTAATGAGGGGCATATTAGCCTTAATGGAGCCTGTATTGAGATTTAACTTAACCGCAGTCCATGATGCCCGAAATTTCACGGGCAGCCCGCCACTGTAAAGCGCTGCCGTTCCCACATCTACCGGCTCTATGGTCGCTGTCACAAAACGCGCCGCGCCAAATTGAGGCACAAGGGTTTGATTCAATCCGGTGAGCATTTCAGTAAGGTCTGGCTCCCGAATACCATCAGGGTTTCTCGAAAATGGCTTCCATTGGGTCGTTGCTCTTTGCGGCAGGGCAGTCAATCTCCGGCCACTAATATAGGCTTGTTCGAAGTTTGCCTCGCCATTGGCATCTAACTCGTCGTCGTCTTTCCATGAGGACGCGATGTAATTTCGATAAACCCGCCCGCGCCACAAACCGGGCGAATCGCCTTCGAGAATTCTTACTTTCAAAACCGGACGTTCTGTCAATGTATGATTGCCACCGCGCACTTCGAGTTGTTCGGGTGAACTTGACCAATCGAACGGCTTTTGGGTGGCTTGCGAGATACGATTTAGCGCCGAAGTCGGCATAATGCCCGGCAGAAGTGCATAGAGTGGCGTGTAAGCCAGCAGCGCGCCCGCTACGAACAAGGCAAACCAAACGGCACTGGCGCCGATGAATTGTCGGGCTGTGAGGCGCATATGCGCCTCCGAACGCGATTCATCAGCGAAGGCATCGTTGTGTGTTTCGTTATACCGGCGCTTTTGCCAGTTGGTCAGCACGCGTTCGTAGCCAATTAGAAACATACCGGCGGCTGTGAATACCAAAAAGCCAACTTGCACAATGGTATCCACCAGCACTAAATTCAGCAGGCCAAAAAGTGACAGTGTTGCAACCAGCGGCATAGAAACTGGCACTGCTTTGCCTTCAACACGCAAGCCGATTAATACAATGCAGCCCACCATAATGAGGCCAATATAACCGGCGACTACCGAGTTGGCGTCGTTGAGCCAAGTGCGCGTGAAAAACAATTCGCTGTTGCCTAACATCGCGATAACGAGCAGCACCGGCACCGTGATAAATCGCACCAGTTGAGCGCCGAAGCGCAGGCCTTCGTCGCCGTGATTGGCAATAAAGGTGGCGCTGATTGCCAACAGAAACGCCAAGATATAAGCGATGGAAAACGCGGTTACATCCAGATGATAAGCCAGCACATAAGCCGCCATACCTGTGGCGGCAAATAAAGCCCCGTAAGCGGGCAACATAAGCACCGGCGAAATTTTCGGGTGTGCAAGGCGCCCATCTCGCGAGTTTGATGCGATATTTGAAGGCGAAGTAGCCATAGTTTTAAAACTGTTTTAGGAGTCTTGGATTTACCTAATGTGTGACTTTTTACGGCAAGAAAGAGCCGGAAAAGGCTGTTTAAAAGGCACCAAGTTCCTAAAATGCCCATTCGAGATGGCGCGAGTGCCCAAAAAATTGATTAATTTCCGCCTCGCGCGCTCTGTTTTACTTCCCCGAAAGTGCCCGCAGGAGTCTGCGGGCACTTTTTCCTTCCCCGAAAACGCCCGCAGACCTCTGTGGAACACTTTTCACACTAAAGATTTGTCATTTCGAGCGGAAAGGCACCACTTGCGTTGGCTTGAACACTGAAAAAGAGTCGCACATGAGCTTTGGGTTGCTACGAATCAGAATTGTCGCCTCAAAATGACAAAGCATTTCACGCCATTTGCTCCAAAATAGCAGTCAGGGCATCGCCACGCCGCACCACGCGCGTTAGCGAATCAAACTGAAAATATTCGCTTTGCGAGGTTTTGGCGCGTTCCGGTTCAAAACTATGGGCATCCATCGTGATGCAGTAGCAAGGCGCTCCGGCGCGGCCTTGCAAAGGGCGCCGTGCCGCTGCGAGATCGGCTAAAGTAGACGATAAAAGCAATGTGGCGCGGCCTTGCGGAATTTGTCCGGCGGCTTCTTGTGCCATGCATGGCAAAGTGGCATTCGTGTTTTCGACAGGTAATAATTGCGCTAAAAATTGCAAAGTGGCATTAAGAGCCGACAAATTATGCCCGTCGTGGCGCAACAAGCGAGCCGTTTCGTTTTCCTTTTGCCAGCAGAAAATTTGCAAACTATAACCGCCTTCCAGCAAATGCTGCGCAACCGAAGCGGCAATGGAAATGGAAGTTTCCAGCGTGTTATTGCCGCCGCGTCCGGCTAAAGTGGCGCGGCTTGTATCCAGCAAAATCGTCAGGTCGCGCGCCACGTTTTCTTCCCATTCGACGATTTGCAACTGCCCGGTGCGCGCCGTGCTTTTCCAATGCACGCGTCGAATCGGTTCGCCCGGTTGATAAGGCCGCACACCATGAAAATCAAGTGCATCGGCCACCACGCTGGCGTGTTGCGGCGCTTGCAAGCGCGCCGCGCTGCCGCCGACAAAACCTAAACGATCTAAATGCACAATATACGGAAAAACGGTGATTTGCTGCGCTTGTCCCGACGGCATCGGCTCATTGAATAAGGCCAAAGGGTCGGTGGAAGCCACGCGCGCCGGAGGCAACTGATAAACACCGCGCCGGTTCAAGCGCCATGCTTGCGAGCGTTCGACAGTTTCGTTGGAGCGCAGCAAGGTAATTTCATGCAAGCCTTCAGCTTCGGCGCTCACCGAGGGCGTTTTTTCGTCGGGTAGGGTATAAAACGGCTTTGTGACCTGTCCGGCGGTCACTTCGGTCAGAAAGGCCGGCCATGCCGCTTTGTTGTGAACGCGCACGCGCCCATAAATAATATCGCCGACCTGCCCGCTGGCTGGAAAATCGCGCGTGACCGCTAAACGGCGGCTTGACCAGCGCCCAATGAGAATCGCCATCGGTGGCGCAACTCCGAGCAGTGCCGCCATAAAAACAATCGGTGGCGTGCGAAAAATGCCCGCCACCAGCAAGCTGAACATCATGCCCACCAAAATCGTGAGCCGCACTTTGTTCAATTCTTTGGGCGGCGCGGTGAACGATGGAGAATTAGGGCGGAAAGATGAATCAATTTCGTTTGAGCCGTTTTTTTGTGAGGTTGAACCGCTATTGAATTGGGCCATTGGTTTGTCATCTCTCCGCCAGCATCCAGTATCCCGTTACGGCACTGGAATTTCGTTCAAAATTTCGCGCACGAGATTTTGCGCGGCGCCTTGATTGCCAAGGCCCGCATCGCCGCGCAAGATCAAGCGGTGCGACAAAACAGAAATGGCTTGATTTTTCACATCGTCGGGCGTGACAAATTCGCGTCCGGCCAAAAGCGCCGCCGATTGCGCCGCGCGTTGCAGTAAAATGCTGCCGCGCGGGCTGGCGCCAAGCGCAATTTGCGGATGGCGACGCGTGGCGTGCGTCAAAGCGACAATATAATCGCGGGCAGCGGGCGAAATAAAGACTCGTGAACGCGCCGTTTGCAAGTCAAATGCTTCTTCTAAGGTCAACGCCGTTTCAACGCGTTCCAACAGCGACATTTGCGGGTTGTCTTCGGCGTGAATGGCGCTGTTATCGGTATGTTCCACGGCGCGGCGATGGGCATGAGCGTGCTGAAATTGCTCGGCTTCGGCGTGCCGTTTCAACATTTCGCCTTCTTCGGCTTCGGTGGGATAACCCATGCCCACGCGCAACAAAAAGCGGTCCATTTGCGCTTCCGGCAAAGGAAACGTGCCGCGATATTCGATGGGATTTTGCGTGGCTAAAACGAAAAAAGGCTGCGGCAAACTGCGCGTGGTGCCTTCAATGGTGACTTGCGATTCTTCCATCGCTTCCAGCAAGGCACTTTGCGTTTTTGGCGTGGCGCGGTTAATTTCATCGGCCAGCAAAATGTTGGCGAAAACCGGGCCGGGCACAAACGAAAATTCCGAACTTTTCTGATTGTAAATGGTTAGGCCTGTCACATCGCCGGGCAGCAAATCGGGCGTGAATTGAATACGTTTAAACGTGCCGCCAATCGCCCGCGCCAGTGCTTTTGCCAACGTGGTTTTGCCGACCCCTGGAATGTCTTCCAAAAGCGCATGACCGCGCGCCAAAAGCGCCACCAAAACGGTTTCGATGGAGTCGTGTTTGCCGACCAGAACTTTCTCGACCTGTGTAATCACCTTGCGCGCATTGGCGCGGGCTTGAACGGCTTCATCTGCGGTTAATTGGCTCATAAGAAAGTGCTAAGTGAAAAGTGATGGTATGACTTTTCACATTTGATTCATCAATTATGTGTGCCTTGAATTGAATTTTTCAACGAATGGCGAAAGTGTAATTGCCCATCGCCGCTGGTGCTGACTTAATTTCAAATGGTGACACTCTTTTGACATGACCATCGGCAAACGCGTAATTGGCGCCATTCAGATGCCGTCGCGCAGGAGAGTAATTCGGTGGCAGTGCATTGCGACTAAAACGTGCGTTAGTGTTTTCTGTGCCGTCATTGCCGTCGCCTGCTACAATCGTAAAACTGGCGCGCCCCAATTGCTTTCGTGAAATCCCAGCCAAATTGCGATTAAACCAGTAGTCAGTCAGGCCCGGTTTATCGTGTGGTTCTTCCCAGCCCGATTGTTTCTTTTTATGTGGCGCATTAGGACAATAATTGACCTGCACACTGCGAATGTAAGGTTGAAGTGCATCGAACCAACCATATGGCGGCACTCCGGTCGCGGTTGACACGTTGGTCACGGCCACAGCAGGATAATGTTCCTTGTAATCGTTCATGTATAGCTGAAAACCTATTGCCATTTGCTTAAGATTGTCCTGGCATGACTGACTGCGCGCGACTTCTCGCCCGTGTTCAAAACGGCTTTTGAGCGGAAACCACAAAAGCACCATGACAGCCACGACACACGCGAATTCTGCCTTGCGCTGCATGAAAATTCCTTACTTGACGGTGTCTCGTTTCAATTACCGATAAGTTTGCACATAACAAGCGCGGCCATCGGAAGTGATTTCGATGGCGCCATTCAAATCGGTGCGGAAAACGGGAATGGCACGGCGCGCGAAAGATTTCAGAGTTTGCGGGGCGGGATGCCCAAAACGATTATACCGTCCGCATGAAACAATTGCCGCTTGCGGATGAGCGCGTCGCAAAAACGATTCCGTCGTGCTGCTTTTGCTGCCGTGATGCGCCACTTTGAGAATTGTGCAGTCCACTGCCGCGCCGCGCCGTAGTAAGCGCTCTTCGGCTTCCTTTTGAATGTCGGCGGTGAACAGAAAGTTCGTTTTGCCATAATCAAGGCGCAAAACAACGGCATTATTATTGTCGGGCGACTCACGAACAGGCGGCGTTGTCGGCGCCAAAACGGTCAGATAAGCGCCATTTCCTAAATCGAGTTTTTGTCCGGCGTGGGCGCGAATAATCGGCACATTCGCCCGTTTGAGAGCCAGTTTTGCGATTTGATATTCTGAGGCGACCACCGACTGGGGTTGCACCGCGCCATCCAACGCCATGCCGACAGGCATTTCGTGAACAACTTGTTCAATCCCGCTGCAATGATCGGTATCGGCGTGCGTGAAAACCACCGCATCCAAGCGCCGCGCGCCGATGTATTGCAAATACGGCACGATGACGGCGCGACCAATATCAGGTTTGTCGCTGGAGCCGCCATCAATCAAAACTGTGCGGCCCGAAGGTGCTTGAATGACAATCGCTTCGCCTTGTCCCACGTCCAACATCGTCACGCGTAGCGGCGCGTTGCGCAAAGCCCATTCGCGTTGCGCGGCCCCGCAAGCAACGAGTAAAACCAGCGCCGCCAAAACGCGCTGCGGGCGAATTTGAAAACCGCGCCGTTGAAAATAATTTTCGAGGTCGCGCCACGCGTCCTGCGCTTGATTTTTCCAGTTGTCGCCATGCAAAACCGGCAAAGCGGCGGCGCCGAGCAGCAAAATCCAACTGATAAGTGCCATGCTGATTTTGAGCGGCGGCGTTTGCACCGACGCGCCCGGCAAATGCGTGGCGAAAATCGCCAGATTATCCACCGCTGCGGTCAGCGGATAATTAAGGCTCGTCGTCACCGGCAAAAGGAGGCCCGCCACGCCAGTTGTCACTAAAATTCCGGCCAGCGGCACGGCGACCAAATTGAAACCGAATCCCGCCCAACTCGCGTTGCCAAATTGCAGCATCATCACGGGTAAAACGGCCAATTGTGCGCCCAAAGTCAGCGAAGCCACGTCAATAATCGCGCCGCGCCCGAAAGACTTTTGCAAAAAACGACGCAGCGAGGGTGCCAGCGCAATCAATCCCCATGTCGCGGCAAAAGTTAGTTGAAACGAAAGGTCGGCCAAACTCGCCGGTTCAAGGGCAAACAGCGCTATAAAAGCCAGCGACCACAATGATAATCCGTCAATATCGCGGCCCAGAAGCAAGGCCCACGCGAGGCACAATCCGCCAATCGTCGCCCGCCAAATGCTGGCCGCGCCACCCGCGACCAAAGCATAATTTATCAGCGCAGGCAACACCAAAAACAGCAGCCACCAACGGCGCAAGCCCAACGCGTGCGCCGCGCCAAGCAAGATGGCGGCAAGCAATGTTACTTGCTGTCCCGATGCGACCAAAAGGTGCATCATGCCCGCCGCTCGATAACTATCCGAAGTGCGGCGCGGCATGGTTTCTTCCAAGCCGCCGCGTCCGAAAACCATCGCCGTCAAAAGCTGCGCCCGCGCCTGCGGATAGGGACGCGCGATTAAATCACCCGCAAATGCTGCCTCGTAATGCGCCGCGATTTTTTGACGCAGCGCCGCGATAAAATGCAAAAATGGATAACGCGCACCACGTTGCAAAACGCGAATTTGATGCTCTTTTACGTCGGCATAGCACCAGCAAGCAGCGCCGATAAAACGCCACGCGCCTTCACGCTGACCGGGATTTCCGGCGCGCGGCACGCTCTGCAAGGCGGCAGCGCGCAATTCAAGAACATCGCCGACTTCAAGTGGCATTGTCGTAGCGGTGCGCACCCAAATTCGCCCACGCGCCGGATGGTCATCGGCCCATTCACAGGCGACAATAAAATCTTGGAAAAACGCGCCACGCACTGGAAAATCGCAAATTGTGCCGCGCAACGTCAAAACCTGCGCTTGGAGCGGCATATTGGGGCGTTGCGGCAGCAAAAACGACACATCGCCCGGCATTGGCAAGGCGCGTTTGGCACCCAAAACGGCGCAGAAACAAGCGAAAACAAAAAACAAAGCCATCTGGGCGCCAACAACCAAATTGCGCCATAAGCACGCCAGCCATGCAAAGCCAAACATCGGAAGCAGCGGCCAAAAGCACGCCACATTATCGCGCGAGGTGCCTTGCAATTGCAGGCCAAGTGTTAGCCCCGCGCCGCCGCCCAGCGCGCAGGCAGGTGCCAGCCACACCAAGGGCCGATAACGCAAGCCGCGCAGCCAATTCAGGGCGCTAACCGGCGTGTCCGAAAATTCCGCAACAGATAACATGAAGGGTTATTCCAGCCTGATTATGACGCATTTTAAAAGCAAAGGTGAAATAGCGTGCAATCTACAGATTCTGGTTTACTCTTGGTCTATGCCCGGATGGATTCAATGGCGTGCGAATGTGCCGTCGGAAAAAAGCGAAGTGGCCGCGCAAATTATGTTGGATGCCGGTTGCGACGGCGTGCAAATCGAAGATGTGGACATCGCGCCCGATGGCGAAGATGCCGTCATCAGCACGCGCGTTTTGGCAACACTTACCGGTTATTCGGGTGAAAACACGCCGCAAGCGGCGCTGCGCGAGACCATCACTTCCGGTTTTGAACGCGCCGAAATCAAAGCGCAAATCGAGAGTGAATTTCTTGATGCTGCCGATTGGAGCAACACATGGCGCGAGCATTTCCCGCCGTTGCACATCGGCGATTTTTGGATTGTGCCGTCGTGGGAAGAGCCAGAGGCTGCGTGGCCCGCGCCGCGCGTTTTGCGCCTCGATCCCGGCCTCGCTTTTGGCACCGGACAGCATCCGACAACGCGTTTGTGTCTCGAATTTCTCGGTGAGCAATTGTCGAAGTTGGAAAACCCAACTTTGTTAGATGTCGGTTGTGGTAGCGGCATTCTCAGCCTCGCAGCGGCGCGTTTGGGTGCAGAAGTGACGGGCAGCGACCTTGATCCGTGGTGCGTGCGCGCCACACGCGAAAACGCCGCGTTAAACGATGTGAAAATTACTGTTGTGGAAGCCGCCAATCTCGATTGGATGACGCAGCCTTTCGATGTTGTTATCGCCAATTTGATGAGTAATTTGCTCATTCAATTAGCGCCCGATTTAGCGCGCGCCACAAAAAACGGCGGCTTATTAATTATTTCCGGCATCTCGCAGCCGCGCGCCGCCGAAGTCGAAGCCGCGCTGCACCAAAACGGTTTTGCCACAATCGAACGACGCGACGGCGAAGGCGAAACGCGCGGCGCTATGACGGAGTGGTGGAGCAGCTTTTTGATGCGGAATGTGAAATGTGCAGCGCGGAATGCGTGATAGTCAATCTCTATTCCGCACTTGAACTATGGCTCGAATTTATATTTCTTCGACGATTCTCGAACCGGGTTTGCGCGGCGAGGAATTTGATTTGGATTTTGAAACCGCCAAAAAATTGGTGCGCGTTTTGCGCCTTTCGGCGGGTGAAAGCTTTGTGGCTTTTGATGGACTGGGCAGCGAATGGGATTGCGCGCTCACGCACGTTGAAAGCGAACGCAAGAATTTCAAAGCACGGGCGACGATTTTGGCGGCACGCGAAAGCAAACCTGAAGGTCGCTTACAACTTTTGGTGGCGCAAGCGATCCCCAAAGGCGACAAAATGGAATTCGTGCTGCAAAAAGGCACCGAACTCGGCGTAGCCGAATTTTGGCCCTTTGAGGCCGAGCGCAGCGTGCCTCGTTTGCTGGGCGATGCTGATGACGGTGGCGAACGCGCCACACAACGCGCCAATCGCTGGCGGCGCATTGTTGAAGCGGCCTGCGCGCAATGTGGGCGTGCGCAGGTGCCCATCGTTCATGCCATCGGCGATTTCGCAACGGCGGTTTCGTATGGCACTTCCGGAGGGCGCTGTTTTATGCTGGATGAAGACCCGCAGGCGCCATTATTGCGTGAAGTGCTTGGTAACACGCCACTTTTCGACGAGGAATTTCCCGACGATGAGCCAGTGCGTGTCATGCTTTTAATCGGCCCCGAAGGTGGCTGGGCGGCGCGTGAACGCGAATGGGCCGAGCGTTATGGCGTGGAATCTGTGGGGTTAGGTCGCTTGGTTTTGCGCACCGAAACGGCGGCTTTAGCAGTAGCGGCGGTTTTACAATGGGAAGCGGGCGCATTAGGATAGCGGATTGGAATAATCGCTGGTTTTTGGGTCAAAATAGCCGTGATTTCCACAAAGGTGTCCCAACTATCAAAATTTAGTGACTTGTAGGTCATTTTTGATTTGACAAGCGCGGGCATGAGTTCTAAAATTCACTGCACACAAGAGGCCTGCGTGAATGAAGCATTGTAAGTCAGGCGCGAAAACGTTTTTCAATTATTGGTGGACACAGTGGTGAAACGGTTCGCGTGTAAGACTTTTCCAATTTCATTAGTTCCGTTGTGGTTTCAAATCGCGCTGGTCGCTTTTGAGGTGTTGTTTTAAAGTTACCTTGAGTTAGCGACAAGATTTAGCGACAAGTTGGACCGACGTGTAGGATAGATTCCGTGAGTCAAGGGTTGAATCTGTCCGGCGTCTTTGTGATTTAACTTCATTTTCTCATTCGCCGTTCGGGAATTTTTCAAGGAAAAGTTCCGCATCTGGGAGGCAACGTAGTGTCATTGAAAGAACTGAAAATTGAACATGCCACCACACCGGTCAATGATCGGGAGGTTCACATCGTGCGCCTTGAGGGCTATGTGGATGCGCACACCTTCACCGACTTTGAAGAAGAACTCACCAAGTTGGTTGAGGCCGGCCAGTATTATTTACTGCTCGATTTAGAGCGGTTGACCTACATCAATTCCACTGGTTTGGGTTTGTTGATGGCGACTTTTCGTCAGGTGCGCCAACAGCAAGGCGATTTAGTCATCGCCAAAATGAGCGACAAAATCACCAATATTTTCAATCTGCTGGGATTTTCTCGCTTGATTCACACTTATCCAACCGAAGAAGAAGCCTTGAAGCACTTTGGTGATAAGGACGGAGCGGCGTCGTAAAAGCGCGGCCTGTCCGCCTTTTATGCCGCAATGCAAACGCGAAAGGCAAGCGTCAGGCCGCGCAGATTTTTCAGATTTTTAAGTTTTGGACTTTGAAGTTTCGGGCTTGTTGAAGACCAGAGCGTTTGTTGTAAATGATGCCTTCTCTGGCTGCAAAAGGTAAAAAGAAACATAACTTTGTAGGTTCAGATTTTTCGATTTATTGAGGAGTTTGGCAAAGTATCATGGCGCATTCAGGCGGCGGGCCAGACAATCAGGAAAAAGGGAAGTCTTCAGCGGGCGGGTCACCACGCGTGTCGGGCTTGCGCGTGGCTGGCACGCCGCATATGCTGCCCCAAATTCGACAGATGGTAGTCGAAGCTGCCGAGCGTTGCCGTTTTGGTGACGAAGACGTGGCAAAAATCGAAATGGCCGTTGGCGAAGCCTGCTCCAACATTGTTGAACACGCTTATCGCACCTTGCCGCCGCCGCCGCCTGACCTCGAAGTGACGGTGCATGAACACCAAGACCGCATCGAAATTTTAATTCTCGATTATTCGAGCATCAATTTTCCCGTTGATCAGCGCCCCGGCTTGCCGCTCGACGATTACATCGAAACCCAGCAACGGCGCGGTTTGGGCCTTTATATCATCAAAAACTTCGTGGATTTCGTCGAACACCGCTTTATTTGCGGTCAGGGCAACGAACTGCGTCTCGTCAAATACTTCGCGTGATTTTTACGCAATTTTGCGGGTGCGCGTTGACAGCACCGCGCCACGCTTTTATAATTCCAAAGACAACTTGAAAAGACCGTGAAGAGGAGTAGTAAGCGGGCAGGGCGTTCGAGAGAGCCAAACATTTGGTGTGAGTTTGGTAGCGTAGCCCCGCTGAAGTCGCCTTGGAGTCGTTGAAGCGAACAGCTTTTAGCGTTTAGCAATGAGCTTTGTAGTTTTGGCCGGAAGCGCCCGTAATCGCGCGAATGAAGCGCCGTTGAAACGGCAGTTTTTAGTTAAGAGTTTTGAATTTTGAGTTGAAAAGCAGTTTGGTCAACTCAAATCTCTTCACTCATAACTCAAAACTCCGCGCAGCGGAACGTGGGTGGTAACGCGAGAGCGCAAAGTGAAATTTTGCTCCCGTCCCGCGAGAGGTGATGAAATTTTTCTTCATCGCCATCGCAGGGCGGGAGTTTTTTGTTTTTAGCGGTGAGCTTGTAGCGATTAGCATTTAGCGGCTGGGTTTAGGCTAAATGCTCACCGTCAAATGCTAATCGCTTAAGGAGAATTATGGACGGAGCCGAAGCATTATTGGAAGCCCTCAAACGCGAGGGCGTGGACGCGTTTTTTGGCATTTCGGGTGGCGCCATTTTGCCAATTTACGATGCGTTGGGTAAGCAGCAAGACATTTGGAGCATCCTGACGCGTCATGAACAGGGCGCCGGACACATGGCCGAAGGCTACGCCCGCGCCACGGGCCGCGTGGGGTGCTGCATCGGCACATCGGGGCCGGGCGCGACAAACCTCGTTACGGCCATCACCGACGCCTTTATGGACTCAACACCGACGGTGTTTTTGTCAGGCCAAGTCGCTACGCCGAACATCGGCAAGGACGCCTTTCAAGAATGTGACACCTTTGGCATCACCATGCCAATTGTCAAGCATTCGTATCTGGTCAAGCGCACCGATGATATTCCACGCATTGTGAAAGAAGCGTTTTACATTGCACGCACTGGGCGTCCGGGGCCGGTTCTGATTGACTTGCCCAAAGATATTACAGCGGGGCCGCTGTCGGGTTTGTTTGAATATCCCGAAAGCGTTAATTTGCGCGGTTATAATCCCGAAATGCCCGCTGCGACGGAGCAGATCAAAGCCGCCGCCGCCTTGATTGCCGAAGCCAAACAGCCTGTCATTTACGCGGGCAATGGCGTCAATGCTTCCGATGCTGCCGACGATTTGATGGCTTTTGCGGAAAAAATTGGCTGCCCTGTCACGACAACGTTGCTCGGACGCGGCGCCTTTCCCGGCGGCCATGCGCTGTCGCTGGATATGCTGGGAATGCACGGCACCGCCTACGCGAACTGGGCCATTCACGAAGCCGATTTAATTATCGCTTTGGGCGCGCGTTTCGATGACCGCGTGACCGGCAACCCCGAAAAATGGGCGCCGAACGCCAAAGTGATTCACGTTGATATTGACCAAGCCGAACTGGGCAAAATTCGTTTTGCCAACGTGCCGATTTTGGGCGATGTGAAAACCGTAATCAAGCAAATGAGCGACGCCTGCGCGCCGAAAAACAACGCGCCGTGGCTAGAACGCATCGCTAAATGGAAAGCCGAAGCGCCGCTCACTTACGAAAAAACCGGGCGCCTCAAGCCGCAATTTGTGCTGTCCGAATTGCAAAAAGCCACGCAGGGCGAAGCGATTCTGACAACCGATGTGGGCCAGCACCAAATGTGGGCCGCGCAGTATTACAATCCCAAGCAAACGCGCAGCTTCATTACGTCCGGCGGTTTGGGCACGATGGGCTACGGTTATCCGGCAGCGATTGGCGCCAAAGTCGGCTGCATTATGGGTCATCGCCCCGAAGACACCGAAGTGTGGTGCGTGACCGGTGACGGCTCGTTTCAGATGAACATTCAAGAACTGGCAACCGGCGTTTTGTATGACATTCCCGTGAAAATTGCCGTCTTGAACAACAGTTCACTCGGTATGGTGCGCCAGTGGCAGAAGTTGTTTTACTCGAAGCGCTGGAGCGGCATTGACCTTTCCAAGTGCCCCGATTTCGCTAAAGTGGCCGAGGCTTATTCGGCAACTGGCGTGACAATCACTGACGCCGACGAAGTGGCCGACGCCATCCGCGAAGCGCAAAAGAATCCGGGCACGGTGGTTTTGAATTTCCTAACCGATACCGAAGAAGATGTGTTTCCGATGATTCCCGGCGGCACGTCCATTCACGACATGATGCTCGACTATTCCGGCGCTGTATCGGTGCCAGATGCGCAGGGAAATATTCGCCGCCCGCAAAACGGCACGTCCAACGGCAAAATCGCTCCCGCAGAAACCGCGCCGACTTCCGAAGGCACTTACGTTTCTGAATGGACGGATGACTTGCAGGCAGGGAAACAGAAGATTTAAATAGAACGCAAATTACGCGAATTTACGACAATTTTCGCAAATTCCTTTTGAAGAATATTTGCGGAAATTTGCGAAGATTCGCGTAATTTGCGTTCTATGAGACGGAGAATTATGAACGAAACAACGATTGCCTCGAATGTGCCGGCGCAGGCCGAGGGGCTATTAATGAAAAACGGCGTGCCGACGATCATCGCCAGCGGCGAGCCGGGCGTGAACGTGATGAGCGGCGACGAACAGTTGCACACTATTTCGGTGCTGGTGGAAAACCGCCCCGGCGTTTTGGCGCGCGTGTCGCACGTTTTCGCGCGGCGCGGCTTTAACTTGGAAAGTCTGGCCGTCTCGCGCACCGAAGACCCGACCGTTTCGCGCATGACAATTGTCGTCGCGGGTGATGACAAAGCCTTCACGCAAATCGGTCAGCAGTTGTTCAAGCTGATTGACGTGATCAAAGTCATTGACCACACACGCGATGAACTGGTCGGGCGCGAACTCATGCTGATAAAAGTGCGCGCCGGTGTCGCCGACCGCGCCGAAATCATGCAAATCGCTACGGTTTTTCGTGCCAATATGGTGGACATCAGCGACAGCACGCTGATGATCGAAATCACCGGCAAGCCCGAAAAGTTGGATTCCATCGGACGAATGCTCGAAAAATTCGAGATTCTCGAACTGGTGCGCTCCGGCGTAATTGTCTTAGCGCGCGGCGAAAAGCAGACGTAATTCTGCCAATTCACTGGCGACCCGCTTTGGCAGTAAAATCAATCTTCATAGGGCGCGCGCTGCAAGATTCGGTGCGTTACATAATAAAGAATCTCGCCCAAACAAAACAAAAGTAGCGCGCGCCCCAAAGTAGCGAGTGCGCCAAGCGATTGCCAGTTTTGCCACGGCGGTTGCAGCAGCCACCATGCAAAGAGCGCGATGATCGTCCCGTTGAGTGCCGCGCTGCTTTTTTTGCAGAGCGCCGAAAAGCAAAGGCCGATATTCGCGCCGAGCCAAACCGCGCCGAATGTGAGAGCCAGTGTCGGCATGGTCAGGGAAAGCGGCAGGCGAAGGGAACACGCCATCCAAAAAGGCACCATCCCCAGCGACCAATAAGCAATGCCGAGCAACACGCCGCCGAGTTTGCCGCCGATAATTTCGCCGTGACTCAAAGGCGTCAGCCACAGAAACGGCCAATGCCCACTTTCGCGCTCGCGTGTAAATGTTCCGGCTGCGGTCAGCGTGGCAGCGATTGTTACCCAAATCAGCCACGGATAAGAAACCATCCACCACAGTTCTTTGCTGCGCGATGGCTCGAACCACGCCATCAAAGTCATCGGCAAAAAATAAATCGAAAAACCTATCAAGCTCAACGTGATAAGCACATCGTTGGTTGTGTTATCGCCGCTCCATTTGAAATGCAAACGCCTTTGCGCTTCGTGTTGCAAAATCGGGTTGGCGAAATGCAATCGCGAAAGAGAAGGTGCAGGAATTTGCCGCGCGGTTGTGCTGGCGGTGTCGGCCATCATTGCTGGGATTGTGTTCAACACTTCCATCGGCGTCGAAACCGAAAACGTATCGGGCGGTTGTTCGAGCAATGGCTTTGCGGCGATTGGCGCGGCGTTTTTGAGTTGGCGTTGCGCGATGGCGACGTGAATCAGTAAAAACAACAGGCAAAGCCAATTGGGAGCGTCTATTTGCGCCTGCACCAGATAAAGCGAGGCGATTATAGGGCTAATCGGCACGCAGCAGCAGATAGGAATCGCCATTAAAAATTGCGCGTATAAGCCGCGAAAAAGAGCCTGCGCGATGGCCTGACCGCTGTTTTTGCTGTGCGCCGAGGCCATCATGCCGAAACTGAGGCCCGAAAGCGCCGTGCCGAGATGAAGCACCATCGAGGCGAGAAATTCACTGGGCGAAACGCCGCCGAGCAAAAAGCACAACGCAATCGCCGGAAGCGGCACCAAAAGCAGTAAAACCACCAGCGACAGCGCGCCGAGCATTTTGCCGTTTATGATTTCGCGCGCCGTGAGATGCGAAAGCAATAGCGTGTCCAGCAGTCCTTTTTCGCGTTCGGCGGCCAAAGCGCCCGAAGTCAGAAGCGGGCCGAGAAAAATCCAACCTATAGTTTGCGTCATGGTCAGCGTGGCCCAAATATCGTGGCCCAATTTCGCTGTGTCGTCGCCTATTTTCGGCGAATCATAAACTTCCCAGCCCACCGCCGCCGCGATGACCACCGCATAGGCCACCACTAAAACAAACGCCACCGGATGACGCCATCGCACCAGCATTTCGCGCCGAAAAACCGGATTTTGATACCACGAAAGCGTTTGGAATGACATTTTCCCGTTTCATTTTAGCGCCGCTTGCCATATTTTCCGAATCGGCGTAGTCTGCTTGGTTACGGGCAGCAAGTGTGCAAGGATTCGCGTTTGCCCAAGGTTCTGCCATTTCTTTTGGCCTTGTGTGTCTTATACTCTGCTTAACAGGACGGAAGGAAGTCAGAACATGAACAAGAAATTTCTTTTGCTTCGCCTTACACCTCTCACGCGTTGTGGATTGATAGCCGGTGCGTTATGGGTAAGTGCGAGTTCGCAGTTGGTCAACGCGGCAGAGGCCGTGCCCGATACATCCACTGTCACGGCAGGCCCGGCGCAAGCCGCGATGACTGCCGATGCGGTGCAGGAAGCCTTTGTGCGCGTGGCGGAAAAAATCAAGCCCAGCGTGGTGACGATTTATGTGGAGCGCGCTCGCAAAGCGGAGTCAGTGGCCAAACCCGATGGCAAGCCGGACAAAAATGCTCCAAAAAACAAATTACCCGACCCGGACGATGAAGAAGAGCCGTTTTTGCCGTTTGGCCCCAAAGACCCGCACGAGCGCTTGACCAGTCTCGGCACCGGCATGGTTGTCAGCAGCGACGGCTATATTCTCACCAATCATCACGTCATCAAAGGCGCGAGTTTTGTGCGCGTTTATTTCAACGCCGACAGCGAACGGCCTGACCGCGCAGCGGCGCGCATCATCGCGGCAGATGCCGAAAGCGACCTCGCAATTATCAAAGTAGATCGCGAAGGTTTGACGCCCGTGCAATGGGCCGATTCCGACAAAGTGCGTATCGGCGAATGGAGCATCGCTATTGGGTCGCCGTTTGATCAAGCGCAAAGCGTGACTGTGGGCGTGGTCAGCGCCAAAGGACGGCATTTGGAAGGCTCCGGCAAGCCCAGCATTCCCGATTACATTCAAACCGATGCCTCCATTAACCCCGGCAATTCAGGCGGGCCGTTGGTCAATCTCGATGGCAAGGTTATCGGCATCAACACGGCGATTCTTTCGCCCTCGCGCTTCAATGTTGGCATTGGTTTTTCGTTGCCGTCCAATACTATCAAGGAAGAATTGCCGATTTTGATGGAAGGAAAAGCCGTAAAACGCGGCTTTTTAGGCATTCAATATGTGCCGTTGGAAAGTTTAGTGGCGCGCGAATTTGGTGTGGATGGCGGAATGCAAATCGGCGCCTTGGGCAAAGATTCGCCCGCTGGCAAAGCTGGCTTGCAAGTAGACGACATCATTACCGCCATCAACGGGAAAAGTGTGGCGGGGAGCGATGAATTTCGCCGCACGGTAGTGCGTCAGGCACCGGGCAATAAATTAACGCTCACGGTCATGCGCCCTTCGGACACCGTGGAAAAGCCCAAAGATTACGTTGTGACATTGGGCGATTGGGCCGCCGGAACGGGCAGCACGTTAGAATTGCCTGTTCTCAGCCAGCTTCCTGATGGCACTAAATTGGGCCTTGTGGTGGAGAACGCCGAGAAAATTTCTGTGGCCGAACGTGAATTATTTGGCCTCGAAACCAAATCAAAAGGCGTTTACATTTTAGATGTTTTGCCCGGCTCGCCCGCTGATGATTCGCAAGTTAGTCGCGGCTTGAAAGTGTTGCGAATGCGCGTTTCGGGCGGTGCGTGGCAAGATGTGATCAATAAAGTGAATTATGATCGCATCGAGAAAGCACTCGCGAGTGGCGAGCGGGTTTTGATTCAGTTCAAAGACCGCGATGATGTCAGTGTTTATAAAGTGCTGATTCTCGCCAAAACAGCCGGCAAAACCGCTAAAACTGTGACCGGTTAAGCAGTGGTGTAAGCACCGCATTCTGTGAGGGAAATTGATGATTAAAAGGGACGGCTAACCCCGTCCCTTTTTTGGTATTTGTGGACTCGGCTTCTCTTTATTTTATTCCTTCGTGGTTCGTTTTTTTCTGGCTGCTTGGCTGGGTTTTGCTGCCCACTATGCGGTCTATTTTTGCGTCTTTGCCAGACGCGGGCCTTGCGGCGGGCCGGATGTTATTTTTGGCGATGCTCGGCCTCGTTTTATATTGGGGCGCTTCGCTGCGCGCTATCTCGCTGACGTGGGAACCCTATTTTTTCTGGCTGTCTCCTCTGCTTTTTTTGTGGCCGCTGCGCAGCAAAAGCGGGCGCGCGGAATGGCGACAATGGCTCAAAGAAAACCGGCGCGCGCTGTTGTTTTCCGATGCGATTTTTAGCGCCGCGTTTTTGTTTTTCGTTTGGGTGCGGGCGCGGCATCCCGAATTAAACGATCTCGAAAAAATGATGGACAGCGCGCTGCTCGGCGTGTTGTCGCGCACAGAGTGGCTGCCTGTTGAAAATCCGTGGTTCAGTGGCTCGGCGCTGACGAATTATTATCACTTCGGGCCGTTTTTGGGCGCCTTGCCGGTGCGCGCTTTCGGCACGCCGCTGCCGATTGCCTATAATCTGGTGCAGCCGATTTTTTGCGCCTTGTTTTTATCGGTTTTATGGTCACTGGGCGCGGCCTTGGCCGGTTCAAAATGGCGCGGCATCGCGGTTGTGCTTTTGGTGGCGTTACTCGGCCATTTCGAGCCGGTTCGTCAATGGAAAAATCCGTTGCCGTATGCCGAGATTAATTTTGCGCATCTCGACTGGTGGAGCACTTCGCGCGTTTTGCCGGACATCGAACCGGAAAAACGGCCCGATGGCAGCGATATTCCGCCTTCGCCGCTGGAATATTCACGCCTTTGGAAAGGCTTAAACAAAGCGCCGTGGACAACGAATGTAGACCATCAATGGTTTGCCATCAGTGAATACCCGGCGTTTACGCTGTTCACCGGCGATTTACACGCGCATTTTTACGCTTTACCGCTGTCGGCGCTGTTTTTTTCTTTGTGTTACGCGCTTTTCGGCGCGCGCAGCAGCAAACGGTGGAACTTATTGATTTTAATCGGCTTGGTGTTGGGCGTTTTCGCCATGACCAACACTTGGGACGTGCCGCTTTACGCGCTTTTGGCGCTGGCCTGCGCGATGTTCGCGGCGATGCCGTGGGCGAAGCGAAGGCCGATTCTGCTGGCGCAATCGTGGATTCTTCTGCCGCTGGTGCCGTGGGCGGCGTTTCCGTATTTGCTGCATTTCAAGCCGCAGATTTCGGGCGTCGAATGGGAAATTTGGCCGCCTGCGCCACTGCCGTTTGTGTTGCTGTGGGGCGGCTGGCTGGCGTTGTGGTTTCTGTGCGTGTTGCCCTATGTGCCGCGCGAAGCGCCTGCAAGTCGCGGCCATTTATGGATTTTAGCGACGCTTGGTTTTGTGGCGCTCGGCGCCGTCATGCAAGCAACAGCGCTGGTTTTAGGCGCTTTGGCGCTGACGGCTTACGCGATTTTCCTGCGCAAAAGGCACAATGTAGCGCCGCGTCAATTCATTTTATTGCTGGGGTTTGTGGGCTTGATTTCGGTTTTTGTGCCGCAAATCGGTTATGTGCATGGCTTTTTCGGCGGCGCCTTGCGACATCAGGACACGGTTTTCAAATTTGGCTTGCAAGGCTGGCTCATGCTTGGCACGGCGGCCAGTGCGGGCGCGCTGCGTTATATCGGTCAAAGCAAAAAACCAAAACTTGGCATGGCCCTTCTCGGCGCGGCTTCGGTTATTCCCCTTTTATGCTCTTTCAGCGTATTGTGGACGCGCACGGTGCGCGATGCGTCGCGCGATGGCAACGGGAACCATCTTTTGTCGCTTGATGGCGCGCGTTGGGTGCCCGCTTCAGATCGCGCGGCCTTGAATTGGCTTCAAAAAGCCTCGCAGCCCGGTGATCGCGTGCTGGAAGCTGTCGGACAAAACGAAAAAGGCGGCATCGGCGGCGATTTTGGCAACACGGGGCGCGTTTCAGCGTATACCGGCCTCATCACGCCATTGGGCTGGCCGCAACACGTTTGGATGTGGGGCGAAGATTATGGCAACACGGTGCGCCGCTGGGAAACGGTGCGCCGCATTTATCAATGGCCGCTTGATGGTTCAGCAGAGGAGTTACTGAGTTCACTGCATGTGCAATGGGTGTTTATTGGCGCCGAAGAGCGCCGACTATTTCCCGACGCTGGTTTGCGTCGTTTGCAAGTGGCGCTGACGCCGGTCTACACCAACGGCGACACTATCGTATTGAAGGCTGAATTCCAATGAATTTGGCAATGGATTCGAGATGTGACCTCTTCTCCCAGCCAATGAAGCGCAGCACATAGCGGCCTTGCAGCACTATGAGGTTCTCGACACCTTGCCGGAGCAGGCTTACGATGACATCGCGCCACTGGCTTCGCGGAAACCTCGCGCGAGTTTGTGGCGGCCAGCGCTGAAAATATGCTACCGCTTTCCGAACTTGTCGAAAGCGCTGACCGCGCTTTGTATGACGCCAAGCATCAGGGGCGCAACCGGGTAGTGCGTTTCAAAGAGGCGTGAGTTTGGAGCCTGACGGGAACCCGTTTTCAAAAATCTTGTCCGTAAAACAGAAAATAGAAGGGCGAACCGAAGACAGTGAGGCGGTTCGCCCTTGATTGTTTGTGGAGGAACTCATGGCTAAGAAAAACCGTCCGCGTGGCGACGCGGATTTCGAAGAAAACGATGACCGTGAAGATGTTTCTTTCGGTAGTAATGCCTTTCAGGGCCTGCCTGAAACGCATTTGCAATCGTCGGCGCTGCTTGACGAGATTCTGATGAACTACCCGCACCCCGATGCGCGGGCGCGGCAGTATTTGATGCTGCTGCGGCACCAACTTGAAACCGATGAGGGGCAGTTTGACGAGGCGCGTCAAGCTCTTGAAGAGTTTGAAGAGGTTTATAACAAGCTGACCCAACCGGCGAATCGCATTGGTGTTTACATTCACAAGATTGAAGAAGGCACTGGGTCGAAAACCGACAAGAAAAAACTTCCTTTTGCCAAGCTGCTCGGCAAAGCCGAAGAGAAGCCGATGCAAAACCACATGGTTGCTGTCGGCGATCAAGAGTTCATCGTCGGTGCCGACCCGCTGCTGGAAGACACCGACTTCGCTGCGGGCACTCGCGTGAAAGTCAATGAGGCTTATGTTATCGTTGGCGACCTTGGCCCCGCGACAAATGGCCCTGTGGTCAAGATTAGCGAAGTGCTGGACGATGGTCGTTTGCGTGTGGCGATGGATTCGCAAGGAATGCAGTCGCGTTTGGTTTATCGCGGCGATGCTTTGAAAGACCTCGACCTCAAAGCGGGCGATGAGGTTCGCATGGAGCCGAACTTTAAAGTGGCTCTCGAACGCTTTGGGCAAGCTGAAAACAAAGAATACTTTCTTGACACCGTGCCGGAGTTGCCTTGGGAGAAAATCGGCGGTCAAGAAGACGCCATTCAACTCATCAAAGACGCCATCGAACTGCCACTTTTGTATCCCGAACTCTATGAGCGCTTTGGCAAGAAGCCTTTGAAAGGCATTCTGCTGTATGGCCCGCCGGGTTGCGGTAAAACGCTGATTGGCAAAGCGACTGCTTACAACGTCACGCGCGCTTTTAACGAACGCACTGGTCAGGAATTGAAAGAGTATTTCATGCTCATCAATGGCCCGCAGATTTTGAATATGTGGCTCGGTGAAACGGAGCGACAGATTCGTGAAATTTTTCAAGTGGCGCGCGATAAAGCCAAAAGTGGGCACCTTGTTTTCATTTTCATAGACGAAGCGGAGAGTATTCTGCGCACGCGCAGCGCTGGGCGGTCGGGTTATATCAATAACACCGTTGTTCCGATGTTTTGTGCCGAGATGGACGGCCTTGTGCAGCTGGAAAATGTCATTGTGATGCTGACTTCCAACCGTCCCGACTACATTGATCCGGCGATTCTGCGGCCTGAACGCATTGACCGCAAGGTAAAAATCCGTCGCCCCGATAAACATAGCGCACGGCAGATTTTTGAAATCTATCTGCACGCCGATTTGCCGTTTTCGCCCGATCTTTTGAAGGAATTCGGCGGTGACAAAGAAAAAGCGCGGCAGGCTTTGGTTGATTTCGCGATGGAACGGGTCTTCCGCAAGGCGCCTGATACCGAATTTGTCGAGGTTTATACGCGCGCCGGCGGTGTTGAGACGCTGTATTACAAAGATTTGCTCTCTGGCGCGCTGATTACGAGCCTTGTCGAGCGCGCAAAAGACTTTGCCATCAAGCGTAGCGTGGATGTGAAGTCCTCTAATGAAGGTCTGAGCCGCGATGATATGTCTCGTTCGATTGATGCGGAGTTTAAGGAGAACGAGATTTTCCCCAAGACCGACACTTTGGAAGATTGGCTCAAGCTTTTGGACTATGAGCCGGAGAATGTTGTCACCATCAAGCCGATTCGCCCCGGTGCGCGCGAGAAACACATGTCGCGTAGTGGCGTGATTTAAATGTTTTGCCTTCGAAGCGGGTCGCTGCATTGTGCAGCGGCCCGCTTTTTTACAATAAGCGACATTAAAAAACAGAATTGCCGCGAGCGCGAGAAGGCATTTTTTCCTATTGTCAGAGTTTTATTTTGCTTGACGCAAGGCATCAAGTTCGCTTAACGGCACTTTGACGACTTCAATTGTGCGTTTGGCGCGTGAATAGGCAATCAGCAAATGGCCGTCGTGTTCGATGGCGTGCGGGTATTGATAGGACGAGAAAATCGGCTTAATATATTTGATTTTGCTGGGCGGCGGCGTCACTTTTTCGGGAATGTCTAAGCGTCCCATGCGCGTGAAGGTAATGCCATCTTCCGAAGTGGAGAGACACAGAGGATTGCGTCCGGTCGGATTGGCATTGGAAATCAGCACATAGTAGCCATGCGAAGTGCGCAGGCAAAAGAATTTGCTGGTTGCGTCTGGGAAATTGGTCTTTTCGGGTGTTGTCCAAGTGCGCCCGTTGTCTTCCGAGACAGCGCGGTAAAACCGCTTGGAACCGCAGTTATCGCGGAACAAGCCCAGCAAGCGATTATCCGGCAAAGTCCACCAATCGGGTTCTTCGGCGCGGAAGCGGCCTTTGGTTTGGGAAGTCGCTAACGGCATCGCCGTCCAATCCAGTGGCGAATCGGTGCCGCCGACTAACAAAGAAATCTGTTTTTTATGATTGCGGCGCAGCATAGCCCACTCGCCATTGGGCAAAAGTTGCGGCGGGAAATTGTTGATGGCGTCTTTAAACATGGTGCCGAGCGGTTTCCACTGCGCGGTTTCGCTCTGCCATTCCCACGCCATTAATTGCAGGCTCTTACCGAAGTAATGCACCCGCTGCGTGACAACAAAGTTAAGATAGGCTTGATCGTAACTGGCGAGCGCTAATAATTTACCATCGCGCACCCAGAATCCGCGCGCGATATAGCGAAATCCTTTGGAGGTAGAGCGTGGCATGATTTGCTGGGCGGCATTCCAATGCAAACCATCGCTGCTGGTGGCATAGCAGACAATTTGGCGGGCATGGTCTTCAATAACCGGCCCATTGCTCCACATACACCAGTATTTGCCGTCGAAAAAAGTCAGATAATTATGCAGGCGATAAGGAGACGACGGTTCACCAAAGGAGACAACGGCGTGTTGGCCTCGCAAAACGGGCAACTGCGCGTAGTTAATGGATGTCGGATTTTCGCCGGTTTGGGGCAAATTCAACATCGGCGGCAATTCTTTGGCCTGAGAAGCGGTCAACGCGAAGGAGAGAACAGCCGCCAACGCGGTCAAAAGGGCAGGTTTGTGCAGAGTTTTCATATTGTTGTGGCGTAGAGACTCCTGCTTACGCGGTTGATTTGTGATAAGCACCCCGTCTGGCCCTCACCCCCGGCCCCTCTCCCCCGAACGCTGCGCTGGGGAGAGGGGAGTTTACCCCTTACGCCTCTTCATGCTTGAAACGAGCAGAAAAGTGTGAGCAAGATTCTCCTCTCCCCAGCGCAGCGTTCGGGTGAGAGGCCGGGTGAGGGGACGAACTACAAAGCGGTTCTTTCCAGCGCTTACCATAAGCCCACTGCGTAACAGGGGATAGACATCAACAGGCCCTATAGGCATCAACTTAAGAAATTTGGAGTGCAAAGGAGTGACTTTGTCACTCTCGGAACCCCTCACCCCCGGCCCCTCTCCCCCAGTCCGCTTCGCGGGGAGAGGGGTGTCTGGCGCGTTAGGCTACTACTCGGCTGAGAGACCCCTGGAGTGAACCCCTGAATTGCAACAAGTAGTTAAGGACTGTTGTCTTTGTGGACTGCCTCAAATTCGGCTGGTGGAAGATAGCCCAGAGCCGAGTGCAGCCGCTTCTGATTATAAACCATTTCCAAGAACTGACCAATGT
>JANMKN010000320.1:0-10813 GCA_031372065.1 Abditibacteriaceae bacterium
CCGGCGAACGAAATCTCACTTCGGCAGTATTGCCCTTATCAAAGGGCATATTTTCGTAGCCGCCATTGCGCAAAACGTTGGCGATGTCCGGCGCGCCTCCCAAAGAAAAAACCGCGCGCACAAGCGGCGCCGAGGCGGCTGTTAACAACGCAATTGTGCCGCCGGTGCTATGTCCGGCCACATAAATGCGGGCTGGGTCAACCGAAGGCAACTGCTTGAGATAATTGATGGCGGCGACGGCATCTTCGACTTCGCCGCCGAACAATTCAAACTTGCCGGGATTATCGTTTTCGCCGCGCCACGAAGGGCATAAAACGACGTAACCGGCTTCGACAAAAGGTTTGGCTTGTGCAGCGTCGGCGGGGCCAATGCCACCAAAACCGCCGTGCGCCCACAAAACCGCCGGATGTTTTTTTTCGTCGCCCGGTTCGGCCAAATATGCCGCCAATTCGCCTGCTGGAGAGGCATATTTCACGATTTTAAAGCCATCTACTTCGGGCGCCGCGCCAACGGGCTGATATTTGGTTTCGACGAGCTTGGTTTTGAATCCGGCCCGCACGCGTTCTTCGAGCAAACCGGCAAACGGGGCACGCAAATAAATCAGACGCGCATTAAAAGGCTGGCTGCCCGCTTCGCGTCCGACTACGGCGACATCATCGCCGCGCCGCAACATGGAAAACGGAAAACCATCTTCGCGTTGTGAATTCGCGCCGGGCAGATTAAAAATCGTAATCGGCTCGGTCAGCATGATAGTTTTAGGACGCGGCGGGTCAATGGCTTTTGAGTTACCATTCGGAACAGTAAACGAATCGGCGAAAATCGAAATCGCGGCGCGCGGCACATTCACGCCTGTGACTTTGCCAGTCAGTTGAATTTCGCCTTCCTGCAAAAGAAACGGGCTGACTGGCGTGGCTGGTGGCAGAGTAGGGCGTTCTTGCGCTGCTTCTTGCGCTTTGGTGGCGCTCACGATGCAAAAAGCAACGAAAACAGTGAGTAAAAATTGCTGCTTGTTCATGTTGATTTCGATTTAATACACCTGCAATCCGATTTCTTCGCGCTTGCCGTCGCGCCACGCTTCCCAATCGTTGTGGCGCGGTAAGTTTTTGACGCGCAGGCCGCTTTTTGATGGTTCCTCGTAATCGGCATACCATTCTTCAAGACGCTGCAAAAGCGCAGCACGCGTTTCAGCGTAGGCGGGCAACTCCGCCAAATTGCGTCTTTCCTGCGGGTCGGCCACTAAATCGAAAAGGTCATCTGGCCCGCTCGGATAGCGCCGCACGAATTTATAATGCGGCGTGCGCATCATGCGCAAATCGCCGTATTCGCCAAAAAGCACATCGTCCCACGCCGCGCGCGAATTGGTCAGCAAACTGGCGAAATTTGCGCCCGGATAAGCGCGATGATACGGCAAATCGGCGCCCGCAACGGCGCAAATGAATTGAAACGTATCGTAGTGATCTACGCAATGCTCAATTGTCGTTTGCGGCGCGATTTTTTCGGGCCAACTCATCAAAAGTGGCACGCGCAAGCTGGTTTCGTGCATATTTAAAGGCCGCGTCGAATTACCTTTGCCCCAGAAACCGTGATGGCCCAAAGCGCAGCCGTGGTCGGAAACATAAATGACCAACGTATTTTCCAGTTGCCCGTTTTCGCGCAGTTTTTCTAAGATTTGGCCCACATTGCGGTCAATTTCGCCGACGGCAGCGTAGTAATTGGCATAATACGGGCGCAATTTTTCTCGCTCGTGTTCGCCGCCCGCCAAACCTTCGTTTTTGTGCCACGGATGCGGTTTATAAAGCGGAATATCAGCGAATATCGCGTCGTCGTAAAGCGCCACTAAATCGGCTTCCTGTTGCGCATACGGCGAATGCGTGGTGATGTAACCGACGTTCAGAAAAAAAGGTTTGTCCGGCGGTGCTTCGTCTAAAAATTGGAGCGCGTAATCGGTTATCAGTTGCGTTTTGTTACCGCGTTTGGGCAGCGCCTGACCGTTGAGGTGATAAACAAAAGCACTGCGGTGATCGCCTTGTCCGCCCGGCAAGCCAAAGCACCAATCGAAGCCGCGCGGCGTGTAATGCGAACGCCCTAAATGCCACTTGCCGGACAAGCCGCAATGATAACCAGCGGCGCTTAAAAGTTCCGGCAGCGTGATTTCATCGCGAAGCCAATCGCGTTCGGCGATGTCTCCATCGCTTTCAAAAAGCCAATCATGAATGCCGACTTGCGAGGGCGTGCGTCCGGTTAGCAAACAGGCGCGCGCGGGCGAACAAACCGGACAAGGCGTAAACGCATTGCGAAAATTTGCGCCTCCTTTTGCCAGCGAATCGAGAACCGGCGATTGCACTTCGGAATTTCCGTTAGCGCTCAATGCCCACGCGCCGTGATCATCGGTGAGAAACAGCAAGATATTGGGTTGAGAATTCATTATTACAATTGGTCTATCAAATCTGGCACGAGTTCGTTTGTTTGCGTTGGTTTTACCGGCAAAGTGAAGGTGAAAACCGCGCCGCCACTGGCGCCGCTGCCAATGCGAATGGTGCCGCCGTGCGTTTCGACCAAGTGTTTGGTGAGAAAAAGTCCAAGACCAGTGCCAGTGGGTTTGGCGCCGCTGCCCGCGCCCGAAACGGGGGTCGAAGCGCGCACGAAACGCTCGAATAAAAGGCGGCGTTGCTCTTGCGGAATGCCCGGCCCTTCGTCGCGCACGCTGATTTCGATAAATTCTCCGGCGCGCCGTGCGCTCACGATAACCTGTCCGCCGGGCGCATATTTGAGGGCGTTGGAAATCAGGTTTATCAATATTTGCAGCACTTTATCGCGGTCTGCAAAAACCGGCGGCAAATGCGGGGGCACGTTGCAATTGATGCTGTGACGGCTCGAATAAGCGCGCTGTGAATCGCAGGCGGCAATCGCCAATTCTTGAATATCGATTTCTTCGCGCATCAGTTCAATAGGCCGTCCGGCCTCAATGCGCGCCACATCAAGCAAGCTGTTAATTAGACGTGTTAATCGTTCGCTTTCGCCTTTGATGAGGCCCAAAAAGCGCGCGCGTGAGGCGGCGTTTGCCATGCTTTCGTTGCGTTGCAGCATCGAAGCGAAACCGGCAATCGAAGTCAGCGGCGAACGCATTTCGTGGGCGACAAACGACACGAAATCGCTTTTGGCGCGGTCAATGTAGCGCGCTTCGGTCACGTCATCCAACACGATAATCCAGCCGGTTGGCGTGTTGGCGTTTGATAGCTGGTTTGCGTTGGCGGCGTCATCGAGTTGGCCGTGGAGCAGCGCGCTTTGCACTTCGATAAGACGCGGCGCATCCGGGTCGCCGCGCTTCAATTCGACGCGCGGCGTATGGGCATCCAGAAAGTAATCGGGAATTAATCTGCTCAGGCGCCTTTCATCCAAAGTGCGCGCGTTCCAACCGGTGAGTTCGGGTAAAAGGCGTTGCGCGGCGGGATTTACCAGTTGAATTTGCCCATCAGCGTCGGTGACAATCACGCCACCGGTCATGCTTTGCAGAACTGTGGAAAACAAATTGCGCTCGGTTTCCAAGCGGCGATTGGTGCGCTCCAAAGCGCTTTCCGAACGCTCCACGCGCAAGTTTAAAACTTCATAAAGTCGCGCATTTTCCAGCACAACCGCAGCCTGATTCGCCACCGCCAAAAGCAGTTCGGCATCGCTGTAAGTGAACGGATTGTTATCAAGGCGATTAATCACTTCGATAACGCCCAAAGTCTTGCCTTGCAAGCGCAGTGGGACGCACAAAATGGACTGCGTTTGAAAGCCGGTATTGCGGTCAAAATTGCGAGCGAAACGCGGATCGTTGGCTGTATCGTTGACAATCGCCGGTAGTCCATGCAACGCGACCCAACCCGCGATGCCTTCGCCCACTTTGACAGTGAGCGGCAGCACATCCGAAGCTTTGGGGCCAGTTGTGGCAGCAAAGCGCAGCGTTTCACCGTCTTCGTTCAACAGCAACGCGGCGGCGCTGTTCGATTGCATTAAATCCATCGCCCAATCCAAGAGGCGCGAAAGTAATTCGTTGGGCTGTGTTTGCGCGGCGATGACTTCGCTGACCTGTGACACGGCTTCAATAGTTGATTCGACGCGCGTGTTATCGCGCTCTTGACGCCGCGCCCGGCCAATAACGCCGATGAGATAAGTCAGGCCACCACTAAGCCAAGGCGCCGAAATATCGAGCCAGATATTACGCGCGAAAAGGCCCAGCGACAATAGCGCGATGGCGCTGAGTGATGTGCAAGTGACCAAGCCGCTCCAACTGGGGCGCCGCGCGGTGACAAAGGCGCCGATGAGCAGGCAGGGCATGAAGGTGAAAAACCAAATCCACTGATCGGGCAAACGATGCAAGGCGCGGTCTGTCAGCAGATTATCCAGTGCAACGGCGTAAATTTCCACGCCGGGCAAGCGCCGCGTGCCCGGCCCTTGATACAAAACAGTGCGCGTGGGCGCGGTCAGGCCAATGATGACAGCTTTGCCGCGCAAAGGCGAAAGTAAGCGTGGATCGCGCAAGGCGGCGTCCACGGAAATGGTGTGAAACGGCGAAGGCGACGAGGCAAACGGATCATGATTTTCATCGCTGGGGCGCGATGAATCGGCATCGGGGCCTGTGGGAAAATTAAGCAGCAATTTGCCGCCGCGTGCCGGAATGCGAAATGGCCCCGCAAATAGCGTTTGCGCTCGCGAGGCAGGCGCGATTTGGTCGGCGCCGTCTACGAATTTGATGTTAGCGCGGCTTTCGGGCGTATTAATGCGCTCGGCGCCTAAAAAGGCGGATAAAGGCAGCGAGGGAAACAAGTGCCCGTTTTGTGGTAGCAGCAGAGGCATTTCGCGCACGCGGCCATCGCTTTCGAGCATGAAGTTCAGAAAACCAGAACCCGCAGCACCGTTCAGCAATGTGGCATCGGGACTGTCAAGGCGCAAAAACCGATAAGCAGCGAGCGGTTCGGTGGCAGGAAAAAACGTGTCTGTTGCCCTTTGTCCAGCTCCGACAGCGAAATCGTCGGTTGTGGCAAAAGGTTCGATGGAAAGCGGCCTACGCGGTAGTTTGGCGGCTTCTTTTTCGCGGAAATGCAACGGCAAATGCCCGATGTGGCTTTGTTTCAGACCGCGTGCCAACGTTGCTTGATCGGCTTCGGGTAATGTAGTGGAAGCCAATTCGGGCATCGCTAACGCGGCGGCGTTGACTTGATGTTTCTTGAGTTCCAAGAGCAAGTGCGCCACATCGCTCGCGTTAAAATTGCGCCCGCCCCAACGATAAACCGTGGCTTCGTCAATGGCTAAAATTGCCACGGCGCGCGGCAAAAGCGGGTCGCGCAACCGAAACCAAAAATCCAAAGTGTCATATTGCAATTTGCCGCCGATGGGCAAATTCGCCAGCAGCAGCAAGACGCAAAGCGCCACACCCCAACCCAGCGCCCCGCCCCGCATGACATCCCATGCCGCACTTTGCCGCCAGTGAGAAGGGCGCCAATCGCGCCGCCAGTTTTCGGGGCGCTCCAGTTTTTTTACGGCATCGCCGGCACGACGCAAGCGGGCAAGCATGATAGTGAAGTTTACGCGGCTCAGGCGAATTTTATAACTGAGGCACGCCGCGCCCGTTTGTTTTTATCGGCATCTCCCACGCCGCTCAGCGGTGCTATTGGCGACAAGGAGGTGTCGGCGGGCATCATCGGGATGACCAAAAAGATGATCCCAGTTACCGAAAAGAAGGCGCCAGATGCCGAAAAGATGACCCCAGTTGCTAAAAAGATGATTCCAGATGCCGAAAAGAACAGCGGAAGTTTCAAAAAGAACGTCCGAAGTTTCAAAAAGAGCTTCCGAAGTTCCGAAAAGAACGTCCGAAGTCCTAAAAAGAACACCGGAAGTTTCAAAAAGAACATCCGAAGTTGTGAAAAGATCGCCGGAAGTTTCAAAAAGAAGGCGCGAAGTTCCGAAAAGTATCAACGGGCGCGGCGAAACATGGTGCAGAATAGTGAAAGTTAAACCGCCTGCGCGTATTGCTTGAACGAACGGGCTGTTATGACGAGCAGCATGACCGAAAGCGTCGCGTAAACAAACATGGTGGCGAATGTCACCTGAAGCGAGTTCGAAACGGCGCCCGTCGGCAAAGAACCGTAATTGCCGTAAGTGCCCGTCTGAAAAACTTGCATCGCTGTTTCCAACGCCGGCAAGGGCAACAGCAAATCGGTCATGCCTTTGAGCGAAGTGACCAGCGGGTCGCCGCCGGCTGCTAAACCGCTGATGACAGAATTCAAAAGTGGCCCACCCAACATCAAAACCAAAATGCCGCCCAGCGACCATCCCAGCGCGCGGCGCACTGTCAGGCATTGAATTGAGCAAAGCAAGCCCCACGCCGCCGCGAACGCGCCGAATGTGATTTCCAAACCAAGAAATAAAAACGTCATGCTCCACGGCAATTCGCCGAGCATCGGCAAAAGCAACATCAGCGGCAAGGCCATCATAAAAACGTAGGACGTGTAAGCCATCACCGCCATAATTTTGCCGCCGATGATAGCCGAAGACGGCAACGGGATGGTTAAGAGTTGCGGCAGCGTTTGCTGCTCGCGTTCGGGTGCCAAGCCGCGCGCGCCGAAAAACGCGCCTGCGCCCAGCAACAAGACCATGTGCATTTTGGCCCAGGCGCTGGTGAAATTGAACAAGCTATTGGTGGACGAATCAAGCGCGACAAAAAACAACAGCAAAACTTCGGTGAGAATCGTCGCGCCGTAGGCAAAACGAAAAAAGTAATGCGCCTTGCCGAACAAGCCTGAGCGCATATCTTTGGCGAAAATTGGATTCAAGGTGTCCGACAAAAACGGCTCAACACCATAAGTCACCGTTTCTTTGCGCGATGACGTGCGCGGCGACGCTGTTGGCGCCGACTGCACAGGCGCTGGCTGCATCAATGGTATGTCGGCTGCATTTTGCGGCGCGCTTTGCGACATCATGCCCGGCAAGGGCGCGTTTTCGCTGCGCGCTAAGGCCGCGAAGGGATCGGTTTGGGGCGAAAGCGAAGAATACGAATACGGCCCGGTGGGTGACGGCAAATAAACCGTGTCGGGCGCGGCAACAGCGCGTTGCCATTCGTCCTTGAAGTCTTTCAAACGCTCGCGCATCGGCCCCGCCGCCGTTTGTTTTTGCGCCATTTCGCGCGCCGCTTCGCGCAGGATGGCATAGGCCACCACGAACAAAT
The DNA here is from genome assembly GCA_031372065.1 of Abditibacteriaceae bacterium. GTDB lineage: Bacteria > Armatimonadota > Abditibacteriia > Abditibacteriales > Abditibacteriaceae > DASWNL01. Next base: position 7,208 of record JANMKN010000320.1, read on the forward strand.
ACGACGATAAAAACAGCACGCCAACGACTATGATGCCGATTTCATAATTCGCCACCATCAAATAAAGCAGCGTAATGGCTAAAGCGCCTTCGACTATCCACAGCATCAGTTCCCACAACGGGCCAAGCAATTTTGGCAACGGCGCCTCGCGTTTAGAACGCCACCATACGGCGATGCGCTGGAAACCCAAAAGCAAAAGCAGACAGCCACTAATTATTACGCCTGGAAAAGAAAAAATAAGTATAAGCGCCAATAAAACCGGCAAATATGAATAGCACAAAACTGTCGCCTGCGTGGTGGAAGGCCATTTAGCCGAACAATACAGCCCCAATCCTGTTGTGAACAGTGCCAACCCCAGCAAAACCGTGTAAGCCGACACTAATTCTCCCGGCGAGACGCCGCCTAAGAGAAAACACAACGAAGTCAGCGGCAACGTGGCGAGCAACAGCAACCCCGTGAGCGCCAACACGCCCGATGCCTTGCCCCACACGATGCCCAGCGGCGTCATTGGTGTTAGAAGTAGTGGTTCGAGCGTGCGCCGTTCGCGTTCTTGCGCTAAAGACCCTGTCGCGAGGCCGGGCACCAAAACCAGCACCAAAACCAACTGCGCCATAAAAAAGGTGACGAATAAATCGCGTCCCATTGTAGCGCGCCCGCCGTCAAAATTCAGCGACTGACCGCCGGGAAATTGCGACATCACGACAGCGCCCAGCACCGAAACGTAAATCGCCAGCAACGCAAACGTGCGCGAGTTGCGCAGCACCACGCGCAACTCGCGCGTTAAAACCGGATTCCCGGCAGGCAAAAAAGTGGCGTCCATGAAAAATAGAGAATCAGAACACGCGAAAAACTCCATCAAAAACAAAACAGCGCGTGCCCTTTCTATTTTAGCAGTTGACGAAGCCGAGGCGACCCCAACAAAAACCCCGCAGCGATTTTCGCTACGGGGTTTTTGTCCTGATTTATAAATAGTTACAAGTTAAGTCAGGCGTCACTCAGGCTCCATCGCCCTTCGTCAGCGGCACGGCCCTTTTAAGAGTGAATGTGTCCCCGCTGAGAACAAGGTCAAGACCGGCTAATTCTGCGAGACGGCGTAGCGGTCCGACCACAGTAGTTTCTACTTTCTTGCACTCTACCAGCGCATCGCGTCCATCGTAGACCGGACACTGGTTACTGGTATTCCACTCAACCGTAAATCCGAGAGACTCGCCCCAATCACGCACGCCAACATAGCCTGCGTTACCGATAAGATAGACCGGAAGTTTGCGCGTGCCGATGATAACTGTGAAGGCCTTTTGCGGTTCGGTTTCAAACTTCATTAAGTCGAACGGACGCACAAAACGATAACGATCTCCGTTGTCGCGTTTTTGGCTCATCACGCCATAACCTTCGCGCCCACCATCTTTGTTGGTGTTGCCTTCTTCTGTTGTGAAATGGTTGCTATCAACAGTGAGGACAAGGCCTGTATGATGCGCATGACTGCGATTTTGAGGGCTTACCACGATCATAACGTCACCGGGCTGTGGTGATTCATGCACGACTTCGTGGTCTAATCCCCATTGTAAAATGCTGTTGGTTGAGGCGGAATAATTCCACGGAATATCCACTTTGAGGTCATCTTCGGTGGCGCGAATGCACCACGCCACGAAGGAGCCACACCACGCATAGCCCACGCCGCCCAGCGAGTCGGCTTTTTGGTAAAGATCCACTTTCGAACCACGATTGGAACCTTTGGGATGTTCTTGAACTCCGTCTTCCTTCTTCGCCACTTTAATCAGGTGGTCAATCACTTCTTGTTTCGTTGCCATTGATTGTGCCTTTCGCCGTAAACGGCCTTACCATCAGAGGTCTATTTCGCTTTGGCAGCGCTAATTGCCACGCTGTGACCACGATTTTACCGTTGAAAAACTTGCTTTACATACTGAACGTGTCGTCGGATGGCAAACGCAGCAACTGCACATCCAAAATTGTGGTGCGGTGCGGTTGAATCCACTGTTGCAATTGGTCGCTTGGAATCCTCATACGCAGCGGCACATAACTGTCTGATTGCTGACGAAAAATGCGCAATCAACAAGGGAGAGTCAGGTCATTTGGGTTATGGTTTAAAGGGTCAAGCAGCGAACCAGTCCATGTTTCAAATGTTGGATCAGGCCTTTGAAATTTGATTTTGGGATCGTCTTCTGCATTATAGAAAATGGTAAAGGTAAGATTCTTCCATCGCATGAAACCGATTTGTGAGACGGCTTGCCGGTAAAGAGGTCGCCATGTGCCAGTATTTAAATACACTTGACACGAAGAGTCTTTTGGCGTGTCAATCGGCACTTGTTCGGCGCGGTGTGTGTGACCGTAAAGCATATAAAGTGTCTTTGCAAATTGAGGGTCACTCTCAATCCTTTTTAAGTCCTTGCTTGCCATAGTAGCATAATTGTCATTGCGCAATGCGTCGTCAATGCAAGGCATAATACGCAAGATGGCTTCGACTGCGTGTGCGGGGCGTGACTCGGCCATTTGTAAAATTCGATTGACACGCGTGATGTCCAAATTTTTGAGCGCCAAAATTGCTAACTGCAAACGATCCACATAGTCAAGTGGTGCAAAACTGTCATGTTTTTCCATCCATGCTTGTGTGAATGGGAGAGTATCAAAGGCGCTGATGACCGTTCTAACTGCATTTGCTAAGGCGTCCACGACGATGGAGCGATGTTGCCTCATCGCAGTTTGCGTTAGTAGGCTATCTATAAGCCAAGGAAGAATCGCTGCCATTGGGCGCACATCGTCAATGGTCTTCATATGTTCAATGATGATTTTGAGGTCATCATCATCAATTTTTCCTTTGAGATTCTGGCACACAGCAGTAGGGAGAAGCGATGCAACTTCGGCGGCAATCACTTCACCGATAGGTATTTCCAAGTAATGTTCTGGGGGAGGAATAATATATCCAGATTGCGACCAATCTGCGACCCGTTCGAAATTGTAATTGTCCCACTCTTGACCATGTCGGGCAAAGACTTTGTAGAGTGAACTGTGAAAATAATAATCGAAAGGGACGTGAGGGTCTAATTGAGTCTCTCGACCGATATTCAATCCCAGAGATTCAATGACACGCTCTCGCAATGCTGGAAATTCATTGCAGATACGATCATGATTTCCCGGAATGTAGATTCTGGTCTGTTTTTCCGGCAGGTGATATTTGCGTGGTAACGGTTTACCCCACATTTTAAAAATCTTGTCGTTCTTCTCAATGATTTCATCTATCAGAGCGACAGCGTTAGTTTGCACAGCCGCTATTTGTGCAGGAGTGGCGTTTACTGGAAGCCCCCACGGACGCTCAATCAACGGTTTTTGGACCCAGAATGTTGTGCGCACAAGGTCAAATATATCGCCCAGAAATACAAAGGTGATTTCCTTTGAGCCAGCATTCTTGGCCTGTCTTGCAATGTTGCCTAATGCTTCCTCAAAAGCATCAATTTCCAAATGTTGCACGCCGGTTGTTTTGTCACTGATATGCAAATCGCTGATGAAGACTACCATTGAAATTCCTCCTGTCGCACACTCCAGTTCTAAATCAGCGGAATACGACTCGCGTATTCCGCTGATAATTTTTGT
>JANMKN010000333.1:0-4270 GCA_031372065.1 Abditibacteriaceae bacterium
TACGTCGAAGACGAATAAGCCCAACGCAAAACACAAAAGCCTCGCCCTGAATTTCAGGGCGAGGCTTTTCGTTTGGCACTCGTGTTTTACTCAGCGGCGACGTTGACGGCACTGTTTGCCAGTTTGCTGAGTTTCTTGTCGGTCTTTTCTTCTTCGTCCAGCGTTTGACCGAGCAGTTCTTTCACTTCGGTTTTGCCCAGCAATTCGGCCCAGGCGCAGACGGTGCCGTAAGAAGCGATTTCGTAATGCTCCACTTTTTGTGCGGCGGCGATGAGCATCGCATCCAGCACTTCGGGTTCGGCCTTTTCCTTGAGAATGGAATCGCCTTCTTTGAGCAGGCCTTTCATGGCCTCGCACGTCTTCTGCTCGGCTTTTTCGCCCAGCAATTTGAAGGCTTGATGCAAGCGCTCGATTTGTCCTTCGGTTTGCTTGAGATGCTCTTCAAAACCCGCCTTCAAATCGGGATTGGTGGCGGCTTCGGCCATCTTGGGTAAGGCTTTGGTGATTTGCGTTTCGGCGCTCAACAAATCGCACAATTCTTCTAAAAGTGCGTCTTCCAACGTCTTCAGTGACATGATGTCTCCTTTGAAATAAGGTGTGGCAGTTCAATCTCTGCAAACGAGGCGCCGAATAGATAAGAATTTGCAGGTGAAATCGGGAATTTTTGGAGTTATAATATTGCCAATCCATTATGCTCAATCTTTCTACGCTGCAAACACAGTTATCCCGCCTCCATTCTCCCGACGCCTTGCGCGAACTATTTGCGAATTGGAGTTACGAAGCCGATTTCGCCCCCGTTTATCTGGGCAGCGCCACCAAAGGCGATGAAGCGGCGCAAAACGCTTTAGCCGACGAGCCGCAAATTTTGGCCCGTGCCGGAGAATTTGAAATTATCTACGCGCCGCTCAAAGACTGGCAGCGCGCTATCGGCGGCGAACGGCTGGTTATTTCGCGCCTGCTCAATGACCACCCGTTTGCCTTATGGATTTTCTCCGACCAAGCAGGGCAAAACTGGCACTTTGTCAATGTAAAACGCGGCGCGGGCAAGGGAAAAGCCGCCATGAGCCGCCACGTTTTGCGGCGCTTTTCGTTCGAGCGCGGCCAACTGCCGGGCCGCACTTCGCTTGAGCAACTGTTAAAAATTGACGTGGCGCCAATCGGCGTGTTGCCCGGCATGGCGCCCGCCGCCCTTGCGGTGCAGGCGCGGCACGATGAAGCGTTCGATGTCGAAGCCGTCACGCGCAATTTTTTCCGCGATTACAAATTGGTTTTTGAACAAGTCGAAGCCAAAGTGATACAATCGCTGCCCGACGACAACGCCGCGCGCTTGTGGACACAGCGCCTTTTCAATCGCCTGATGTTTTTGCGCTTTCTCGAAAAGAAAGGCTGGCTCGAATATAATGGCGACAAAAATTATCTGCGCGCCTTGTTCAACGAGGCGCGGGCGCAAAACGAAAATTTTCTTGATGACCGTTTGTTCTTCTCGTTCTTCTTTGGCTTAAATATGCCGGAAAGTGACCGCGCGCTGCACGGAGACGAAAAACTACAAAAAGTGCGCGGCCAAGTGCCGTTTCTCAATGGCGGATTATTCGAGCAAGTTACTGATTCCGATGTGCAAGGCCGTATCAAACTCGAAAACGCCGTCTTCGCGCCGATTCTTGACCTGTTCGACCAATACAATTTCACCATTCACGAAAGCACGCCGTTCGATCAGGAAATCGGTGTTGACCCGGAAATGCTCGGCAAAGTCTTCGAGGAACTGGTCACCGGACGCCACGAAAGCGGCTCGTATTACACACCGCGCGGCATCGTGAGTTTTATGGGGCGCGAGGCGCTCAAAGGCTACTTGGAAAAATTCGAGGCGCCGCAGGCCCTCGCGCTGTTTGTGGATGAAGGCGACGCTTCGGCCCTGCGCGACCCGGAACGGGTTTTGGAAGCCTTGCGCGAAGTGAAAATCTGCGACCCGGCGTGTGGCAGCGGCGCTTATTTGCTGGGCATGATGCAGGAACTGCTGCGTTTGCGTGAGGCACTCTTTGCCGTGCCAACCATTAAACCAGAGTCAATTTACAAACTCAAACTCAACATCATCGAAAGCAATTTGTATGGCGTGGATAAAGACCTTTTTGCCGTCAATATCGCCATGCTGCGGCTTTGGTTGTCGCTGATTATAGAATTTCAAGGCGAGAAGCCACCCGCGTTGCCCAACTTGGGCTATAAAATCGGCTGTGGCGACAGCCTTTCCGCGCCGCTGATAGGTGCTTCGCAATTGGTGATGCACGACAACACATTGCGCGAATTTGTCGGCAAAAAAGGCGACTACTTGCGCGCTCATGGCGCCCAAAAGAAGAATTTGCAGGCCGAAATCGAAAGTTTGCGCGCCGAAATTCGCTTGTGGACACATTCGGGTCAGCAAATTGACGGCTTCGATTGGGTCGTGGACTTTGCCGAAGTCTTTGCAAGTGCGGAGTGCGGAGTGCGAAATGCGGAGTGTGATTCCGCACTCGCCACTCCGCATTCCGCACTCGATAGTGGCTTTGACATCGTGCTGGCGAATCCGCCTTATGTGCGGCAGGAATTAATCACCGAGCAAAAAGCGCAACTCAAAACCATTTTCGGCAGCAATTTCAGCGGCACCGCCGATTTGTATGTGTTCTTTTATCTGCGCGGCCACCAATTGCTCAAAGACGGCGGAATGCTCGCTTATATTTCGCCGAATAAATGGTTTCGCGCCGCGTATGGCGCCAAAATGCGCAAGCATTTCGCGGAAAATGCCGCCGTGCGCTCGATTACCGATTTCGGCGATTTGCCGGTTTTTCAAAGTGCGACAGCGTATCCGATGATTTTTGTGGCGCAGAAAAGCCCCCACCCAACCTCCCCCGGAGGGGGAGGAGTTCTCCCCTCCCTCCGGGAGGGGCTGGGGGAGGGTAAATCAGCCCCAATTTTTACCCAAGTCAAAAGCCTCGACGAACCGTATCCCGATGTGCGCGCCCTGATGGAACAAAGCGGCGCGGTTTTGCCGCCCGGCGCGCTCGACGGCGAAAACTGGAATCTGTCCGATGCCAAAACTGCCGCCCGTCTGCACACCATGAGAAAATCCGGCGTGCCGCTCGGCGAATACGTCAAAGGCCAGATTTTTTATGGCGTGAAAACCGGATTCAACAAGGCGTTTGTCATTGACGGCGCCACGCGCGACTCGCTAATCAAAGCCGATAAAAACTCCGCTGAACTGATAAAACCGCTCGTCGCGGGCCGCGAAATTCGCAAATGGGCCGTGGATTACAAAGAAAAATGGCTGATTTTTACGCGGCGAGGCACCGACATCGAAAAATATCCGGCCATCAAAGCACATTTAGAGCAATGGAAAGCCGAACTCACACCAAAAACAGCAGGCGCAACAATCGGACGCAAACCGGGCCGCTATAAATGGTTTGAGATTCAGGACGATGTGGCTTATTACGCGGAATTTGATAAGCCGAAGATTTTGTTTCAAATCTTCCAAGTTAAGCCAGCATTTGCATTGGATCGCAAAGGTGTTTTTACTAACAATGCGGCTTATATAATGCCGATTGAAGATTTGTATTTACTTGGATTCCTTAATTCGGAATCAGGGTGGCACGAAATAACGCGAACCTGTTCCAAAATTCAAAATGGCTATCAACTGATGTGGAAATACTTCCAGAAAGTAATCATTCCCACCGCGTCGTCCGGCGATAAAACGGCGATAGAAGAGTTGGTGGCAGCTTGTTTGGCGAAAAAGGGGGTGAATTGCGAGGCCGAAGAGGTCGAAATCAACGCCCGCGTGGCGAAATTGTATGGAATTACGGCGGGGTGAGCGCCTACTCCGTGCCATCTACGGTAGACGGTGCGCCATCTACGACAGATGGTCGCCATCTACGACAGATGGCGCGCCATCTACGACAGATGGCGCAGATTCTACGACAGACGGCGCAGATTCTACGACAGATGGTGCACCGTCTACCGTAGATGGCGCAGATTCTACGACAGATTCAGAACCCCATCCCCGGCCCTTCCCTCCTGCCCAGAGGGCACCCGACGACAGGGGAAGGGAGAACTTAGCTGGTCTGCCCCGAAAAAGTAACATTAAATTCGGGGCGTAACAGTTGCAGACACCCTTCCCCTGTCGTCGGGTGCCCTCTGGGCAGGAGGGAAGGGCCGGCGGGTGCCCTTTGGGCAGGGGGTCAAAAAAGGAGATAGATTATGAGCCGTTACATCTGGCTAAAGCCAAGCGACGATGAAGTCGCCGACCAAC
>JANMKN010000336.1:0-27748 GCA_031372065.1 Abditibacteriaceae bacterium
AGCGCACGCAGCGGCTCTTTCTGACGACGGGACATCAAGACCTCCCCAGAATCAGTGCTCCGAAAATCTCTCTTCGCGACTGAGGATGAGTATCCCCCTCCTTACAGGAAATGGCTACGCGCATCCCGGATGACCCACTACTTTCTAAAACATCAAATCGTGGTAGAAGAAAAGCCGCCGTCAATGACTAAATTATGGCCCGTGACGAAGCTGGAGGCTTTTTCGGAGGCTAAAAATACAACGGCGCCGGAGAGTTCTTCGGCTTTGCCAAAGCGCGCCATCGGGGTGTGGCCGAGGATTTGTCCGCCGCGTTCGGTATAAGTGCCATCGTCTTTGAAAAGCAAGGCGCGGTTTTGCTCTGCGGGGAAGAAACCGGGCGAAATGGCATTGACGCGCACGCCGCGTGTGGCCCATTCACGCGCTAAAAATTGCGTGAGATTGATAACGGCGGCTTTGGCCGCCGAATAAGCCACCACACGCGAAAGCGGAATCATGCCGGCCATCGAAGCGATGTTTATAATACTGCCGTTGCCCGCCTCCAGCATCGCTTCGCCAAAGACCTGACAAGGCAAAAGCACGCCGCCAACAAGGTTCAAATCGAACACTTCGCGCCATGCATCCAGTGACAAATTATGAAACTCGCTGCCCGGTGGCAAAGTGGCTTCGGGCCGATTGCCGCCCGCTGCATTAACCAAAATATCAATGAATTTATGCTCGCGGATAATCGAATTGCGCGCCCGCACCAGCGAATCGGAATTGGTCGCATCAGCCATCTGAAAATGCGCCTCGCCGCCCGCAATCACAATTTTTTTCATGCGTTCGGTGGCGTTTTTTTCGTTGCGGCCTATGATGATGACTTTGGCGCCCGCCGCTGCCAATGCCGAGGCCATGCCACCGCCCAAAACCCCTGTGCCACCAATCACAACGGCGGTTTTGCCAGTTAAATCAAAGAGATCCATAATGCCTGCTTTGAAAATAGGCCGCTGGCGAAGCCAGCGACCCATTCGTTGTTACTGAAAAACTATCTCTGAATGCGGGCCGAGCCGCCTTGAGCAAAAGCGCGGACTTGTTCGACGCTTGCCATGGTTGTGTCGCCGGGAAATGTTGTCAAAAGCGCGCCGTGTGCCCAGCCGAGGCGAACGGCATCTTCGGGCGCTTCGCCGCTCATCAGGCCGTAGAAAAAGCCAGATGCGTAACCGTCGCCGCCGCCCACGCGGTCAATAACATCCAGTTCGCAGGTCGGCGTTTGATAGGTTTTGCCGTTAATCCACGCAACAGCGCCCCAACTGTGGCGATTGGTCGAATGCACCTCGCGCAATGTGGTCGCGACGATTTTGACTTGCGGATATTTTTTCGTCACGCCGTCCATCATGCCGAAAAACGCGCTCGGATCAAGTTTCGAGGCCGATTCGACATCTTGACCTTCGATGCCCAAACCTTTTTGCAAATCTTCTTCGTTGCCAACTAAAACATCAACGTGTTCGACAATGCGCGCGATGACTTCAACGGCTTTATCCTGACCGCCCCAAATGTCCCACAATTTGGCACGGTAGTTCAAGTCGAATGAGGTAATTGCACCGGCGGCTTTAGCGGCTTTGACGGCTTCGATAATCAACTCGCCCGTTGTTTCCGAAAGCGCGGCAAAAATGCCGCCGGAGTGAAACCAGCGCACGCCGCCACTGAAAATGGCATCCCAATCAAAGTCGCCGGGTTGCAATTGCGCGGCGGCTTCGTTGGAGCGATTGTAAAACACAACCGGGGCGCGCACACCTTGGCCGCGATCACTGTAAACCGTCGCCATATTCGGGCCATTGACACCGTTGTGCTTGAACTTTTTATAAAACGGCGTCACGCCCATGGCGCGCACACGTTCGTTGATGAGGTCGCCAATCGGATAATCCACCATAGCCGACGCCACGCCGGTTTTCATGCGAAAACAATCGGCCAAATTCGCCGCGCAGTTGAATTCGCCGCCGCTGACGTGAATATCGCAATGATTCGCCTTGCGAAAGGGAATAATGCCCGGATCGAGACGATGCACCAGTGCGCCAAGAGAAAGAAAATCCAGTTTGCCTTCAGGCTTAATTTCAAAACCGTAATCCATTGATGTTCCTTGTTTGTGGTTGATTTCTGCGGTTGTTTATAGGCTACCGGACTAATGCAGGATGGGCAAGGCGTTATAACTCTATATGATAGTTGTCCTGAATGCTGCCACTTGAGTGCGCGAATTGCGGGCGGGCCTGCGCTAAAATAATCACATCGTGAACGTGCCAGATTCTAAAAATTCGCGCCGTGCCAGCCGCATATTTTTTGCGCTTGTTGTTTTAATTTTCGGCTACAGTTCGCGAAAATTCGGCGCGTTTTTGCCGCCGTTTCTTGCCGAATACGCGCCGGATGCGTTGTGGGCGCTGATGGCTTTCTTCCTCATCGCAGCGGCCAAACCACAGTGGACGCTCAAGCGAATCGGAATCGCGGCGCTGCTTTTTGCTTACACCATCGAAATCAGCCAAATTTATCAAGCGCCGTGGATAAATGCCGTGCGCGACACAAAAATCGGAGCGCTCGTTTTAGGCCACGGTTTTTTGTGGAGCGATTTGATTTGTTATGCTGTTGGCATCGGCTGCGGTGTTATCTTGGAATCTCTTGATTCTGGCGAACAAAAAACAGTATGAAACCAACATTTCTTCCGACCCCAGCGCGTGGTGTGTGGCGCATTCGTTTGGCGTGGACGCAGGCTCATGTTTTGGCCGATGGCAACGCTTTTATGATCGTGGACAGCGGCACTTATTGGGAGCGATGGCAATTACTCGGCGCGCTCAAAGAAAGCCGCTTCACCAACTGTTGTGGCATTTTACTCACGCACGGGCATTGCGACCATGCGGGCAACGCGGCGTTTTTGAAAAAGCATTTCGCCGCGGCGGTTTTTGCGCACGAAAAGGAAGCACCGTTTCTTGAAACGCGGCGCACTTATGTGCCGCGCGGCCTGCGTGCTGTTTGTCCGCAAGGCGCGATGTTCGCGGGCGGCGAATTGGTTTATCCGGTGCCGCGCTTCTCTCTTGATCGTTATTTGCACGAAGGCGACGAAATCGAAACGCCAGCGGGAAATTGGCGCGTTTTGCACACGCCGGGACACACGCAAGGCCACATTTCGTTTTGGCGCGAAAGCGATGGCGCGCTCCTTTCTGGCGATGCGTTGCTCAACATCGTTCCGTTTACGCAGCGCAATGGCATCAGCATTCCAGCGCCGCTTTTTAATGCGAGTGATGCTCAAGTTTTCAAGTCGGCACGGCGATTGGCGACTTATGAGCCACGCGTTTTGCTGCCCGGTCACGGCCCGCCCGTAGCCGAGCAAACAGCGGCGCGAATTCATCAATATATCGCTACGCTGCGCTTTTGACTGCAATTTAACGTTCAAAAACAACAAGGCGCACGGCGTTGTTATACTTTGGGGTGTCCGCCTGCCGGAATCAATGAGTCGGGACTGTTTTTGCAGTCCCTTTTTTTGTCAGTAAAATTAACAAGCCTGTGGACTGCCTTTTTCAATCAACCAACTTTTCAATATGCCGACCAAAACATCTGCAAAAACATCTGTGAAGACAACGAAAAAACCGACAAAAAGCGCTGCCAAAAAGCCAACGCGGCGCAAAAAAGCGGCGCCCGTTTTGAGTTTGCCCGCCGTGCCCTTGCGCGGCCTTGTGGCCTTTCCCAACATGGTGCTGCCGCTGTTTATCGGGCGCGAAAAATCCATCGCGGCGCTGCAAGAAGCGCAGGATGCCGGGCGCCCGATTTTGCTGGTGGCGCAGCGCGATGAAGAAAACGAAGAGCCCGCGCGCGAAGACCTCTACACTTTCGGCGTGTTAGCCGACGTGATGCAACTGCTGAAAATGCCCGACGGCAACGTGCGCGCCGTGCTGGAAGCCAAAACGCGCGCCCGCGTGCTAAATTTCACGCAGGAAGACCCGTATTTCGTCGCTGAACTCGAAGAAATCGCCGCGCCCAAGGCCGATTCATCGCCTGAAAGCGAAGCTATGCTGCGCCGCTTGAAAAGCGGCTTTGAAGAAGCGGTCAACCTTTCCAAAAGCATCCCGCCCGAAGCCGCGCAAAACGCGCAATCGCAAGACGAAATCGGCGCGGTTTCCGATTTAATCGTCAGCTTTTTGGAAATTCCCGTCACAGAACGCCAACGCATTTTGGAAATTTTAGAGCCTGCCGAACGTGCCCGCGAAGTAACCGAGTTACTCGCGCACGAAATGCAAATTCTGGAAATTGATCGCGAACTCGATTCGCAAGTGCGCGAAGGCATGAACGAAAGCCAGCGCGAGTATTTTCTGCGCGAGCGCATGAAAGCGATTCAAGAAAAACTCGGCGACCGCGATTCCTCTTTTCGCGAAGCGCAAACTTTGCGCGAGAAAATTGAAACCGTCGGCATGAGCGAAGAAGCGAAAACCAAGGCGCTCGAAGAAGTGGAGCGCATGGAAAAAATGCCGCCGATTGCTCCCGAAGTCGGCGTCATTCGCACTTATGTCGAACTGATGTGCGACCTGCCGTGGAACAAGCGCACCGACGATGTTTACGATTTGCATCATGCGCAAGCAGTGCTTGATGAAGACCATTACGCACTGGAAAAAATCAAAGACCGCATCATCGAATTTTTGGCGGTGCGCAAATTGAATCCACAATCGCGCGGGCCGATTTTGTGTTTTATCGGCCCGCCCGGTGTCGGCAAAACTTCGATTGGCAAATCCATCGCCCGCGCTTTGGGCCGCGAGTTTATTCGCGTTTCGGTGGGCGGCATTCACGACGAGGCCGAAATTCGCGGCCATCGCCGCACTTATATCGGCTCCATGCCGGGCCGTCTTATCGCCGGAATGCGCCGCGTTAAAGTGAAAAATCCGGTGTTTATGCTGGATGAAATTGACAAACTCGGCAGCGACCATCGCGGCGATCCGTCCTCGGCGCTGCTCGAAGCGCTTGACCCCGAACAGAATACTTCCTTTAGCGACCACTATTTGGAAGTGCCATTCGATTTGTCCGAAGTGATGTTTGTCGCTACCGGCAACTTGCTTGACCCGATTCCCGCCGCGTTGCGTGACCGTTTGGAAGTATTGCGTTTTCCGGGTTACACCGAAGCCGAAAAACACACTATCGCTCGCCATTTCTTGATTCCTAAACAGATGAAGGAAAACGGCATCAAAGACGAAAATATCACGTTTTCCGATAACGGCGTGACGCAATTGATTCGCGATTACACGCGCGAAGCAGGCGTGCGCAATTTAGAGCGCGAAGTTGGCACTGTTTGCCGCAAAGTGGCGCGCGGCGTGGCCGATGAAAGCGTGCAAACGCAAATCACCATCGCGCCGGAAATTTTGCCGACCTATCTTGGGCCACGCCGATTTATTTATGGCGCAGCGCAAAAAGAAGACGAAATTGGCGTCACGCAGGGCCTTGCGTGGACAGAAGTTGGCGGCGAAATTCTGCCGATTGAAGTTTCCTTAGTCGAAGGCAGCGGCAACACCAAACTGACCGGCAATTTGGGCCAGGTGATGAAAGAATCGTGCGAGGCCGCCATGACTTACGCGCGCTCGCACGCTGTTGCCCTTGGCATCGAAGGCGACTGGACAAAAAAACATGACGCCCATATTCATGTCCCATCGGGCGCCGTGCCCAAAGACGGCCCTTCGGCGGGCGTGGCGATTGCCGTGGCGCTGGTTTCGGCCATGACCGCACGCCCTGTGAAAAAAGAATTTGCCATGACGGGCGAAATTTCGCTGCGAGGCCGCGTTTTAGCCGTTGGCGGCATCAAAGAAAAATTCTTAGCCGCCCACCGCGCCGGTCTGACAGACATCATTTTGCCCGAAGAAAACGAACGCGATTTGGATGACATTCCCAAAGAAGTGCGCGACGCGCTCACGTTTCACATCATCAGCGATTTAGGCGAAGCCATCAAATTAGCCTTAGCCAACGCCGCGCCCGCCGAAATAGTGAAAAAAGAAGAAACGCCGGACAACGTGGTGCTGGAAAAAGCCAAAAATTCGCGCAAGGCGAAGAAGTAAAGGTATAAAGTCTTATGAACAGCAAACAATCAAAAGCCAAGGCACTTAAGCGCCTTGGCTTTTACCTTTTGGCCTTTGGTTTCATTTGCATAGCGCTGTTTTTCGGCGCCTTCCTGATAATGGATGGCTTGGTTGATAATTCGCCGCCAGATATTCATGTGACTAAAGAAGTGGTTTCGCCGGATGGAAAAAATGTAGCTTCGTTTTATACAATTTCCGGTGGCGGCGCGGCGGGTTATGTTGTTATTCGCTTGAAAATCCGACCCGCAAATCAAGTATTCAAATCCGATGAGAATTACATTTTTGAGATGCGCCACGGCGACGATATTGACTTAGAGTGGCGCGACGATGATTATTTGATCGTGACTTATCCTATGGATGCCGATATTTATCGGCAACAAACAATTCAGGGAAAAATTAAAATCTCCTATGGCGGAAAAAAGCGCGTTTCCTGAATTCTTTCGCATTTCTCCAAATCTCGCTTAGCAGAGCGCTCCAAATTATGCTTTCACAAACAGCGCCAGCCGATGTCGCGGCGATAGTGGGCGCCCTCGAAATGAATTTTTTCCACAGCTTTGTAACACGCTCCGCGTGCGGCATGAAGATCGTCGCCCAAAGCTGTGATGCCTAAAACGCGCCCGCCGTTGGTGACAACGGTTTCAGCGTTGGTTTTGGTGCCCGCGTGAAAGACAACGGCGCCGGTTTGCGCGGCTTCGTCGAGGCCGGAAATCGCGTCGCCTTTTTGGTAAGCGCCGGGATAGCCGTGCGAGGCCATAACCACGCAAACGGCGGCTCCTTTTGTCCAGTCGCAGGGCAATTCTTCGAGAGATTTTTCACCAATGCCCGCGCAGGCCATGAGCAGCGGCAACAAATCTCTTTGCAGGCGCGGCAAAATGACTTGCGTTTCGGGATCGCCAAAACGACAGTTGTATTCGAGAACTTTGAGGCCGTCTTTGGTCAGCATCAAACCGGCGTAAAGCGCGCCGCGATATTCGATGCCTTCGCTTTTTAAAGCGGCTAAAGTCGGCTCTAAAATGTCGCGCACGGCAATCTGATAAAGCTCTTCGGTCAGCGCCGGAACCGGCGAATAACAGCCCATGCCGCCCGTGTTGGGGCCGGTGTCGCCTTCGCCGACGCGTTTATGATCTTGCGCCGGAACAAGCGGCAAAATCGTTTTGCTGTCGGTCAAAGCAATGAGCGAGACTTCCTCGCCTTCGAGAAATTCTTCGACGACTAATTTCGGCGCGTCAAGTCCGGTTTGCATGGCAAACAAGGCATCCACGGCCTCTTCCGCTTCCACCAAATTTTGCGCGATGATAACGCCTTTACCGGCGGCGAGGCCATCGGCTTTAACGACAATTGGAAAACGCGATTCGCGCAGATATTCTTTGGCGCTGGCGGCTTCGCTGAAAGTTTCAAACGCGGCAGTGGGAATGTTATATTTTTTGAGAAGTTGCTTGCAAAAATCCTTCGAGGCTTCCAATTGCACGGCTTGTTGATTCGGCCCAAAAGCCGCGATGCCGCAAGCGTTTAATTGGTTAATTAACCCTTCGGCGAGCGGCACTTCCGGCCCGACGACGACAAAATCGGCCTTTAAGCTTTGCGCCACAGAAAGCGCATCGCCACTGACGCATTGAGCGATTTGTGCCATGCCGGGGTTGCCCGGCACACAAAATAATTGCGAAATCAAGGGACTTTGCGCCAGTTTCCACGTTAGCGCGTGTTCGCGCCCGCCGCTGCCTACAATCAGAACTTTCATAACGCCCGCAGTTTATAAATCATCGGCCCGCAAAGTAACGGCGCGATGTTATAAATGCTGCGACAAATGTAAAGTTGCGCGGGTTTTAGCGAGTCTGCGTTTTGTATTGAGGATAACGCGCGGCAATCCGTTGAACTATAGCGGCGGTTTCTGGCAGTCTATCGGCGTCCTTTTGTTGCAGTGCAAACCGTTGTTCCATGCCGTTTTGGTTTTGCCACTGCGAGTTTTGCTGACTCAAAAACTGTGCGCTGCCCCACAGGGTAATGGCGACCAAGGCGCCACTCCAGCATAAAAGACGACCCGTATGAAACTCCTCCTGACAGATCGTCAGGTTAGAAAAATGATTGTCGTGTCCGGTTGAAAAACTGTGCATCATGCGCTCCTTTTTGGTTTGAATTAATGGGCTTCAAACCGCGAGTTACGCATTAAAGATTAGCGCGTGTTTATTAACGGCAAATTGCGGGCATAATAAGAGGTTTTAAGATTTGGCGCCTTATTGATAATTTCAATCATTATTATTGAGGTTACTGCGCATTATTGTTCGTCTTGTTTCCAGTTATTATTCCAGTGACTTCCTGCTGTAATCCCATAGCCTTGTAACACCCATCCATTTCCTTCTCTGGAAAAATAAAACGGCCCACCGTCCTGTCCGCCTTTGCCCGTATCTATCCAAACATTATTACCTTCTGCATCTTTTGGCACTGACTTTACTTTTTGAAAATCTACTTGTTTGGCCCAGTTTCGCCAAAGTCCCCACGGTTTTATTAAGGCGTCTGATTTGACACCCTTTGCAATCAGAAAATCGTAAGTTGTGAGTTCTGTTGCTCGATTTCCCTGCCAGTATTCGAGTTTCTCAACCATACCTTCTTCCGAAATTTGTCTCAACGTCTGCTTATCTTCATTAATCATGGCATTAGTCATGATACGAAAAGCCTCCACAGGAGTTTCGGGCAAACTCCTCTTTAGGATATTGTCGTTTATTAGTAACGCAAAAAGAATGATGCAAAACGCCAACCCGGAAAATATATATACTTGCTGCTTTTTCATTTGCACACTGTAAATGACTATTTCAACAACCATTCAATGCCTGCGTTTTGTTTGTCTTGGGCATCGCCGATAAACGGCGCGAGTTCGTCGATTTTGGCGCCAAAAGTTTGCGGTTTGCCACCTTCACCCGCAATCCACAGCGCGTGCGGCGCGTTCAGGGCGAGCAGGCCGGGAATGTCCAGATATTTGGCACCGGCGGGTAGAAACATCGTGTCGCGGTAATCGAGAAGATTGCCAAAGCGAAAACCATTGGTGTCCACAGCGGCGCGGTTGATGGCTTCATCTGTAAGGGCGCGGGCAGCAAGAGCGATGGGGCCAGTATTGTTCCAAGCAGCAAGCGCGATATTTTTTGGATTGGGAAATGGCCCTGTTTTCGCGGTGTGCAAAAAATTTATGATGGAAAGCATATCGTGCGTTCGTTGGGCGAATAGCGCGTTGTTATAGCCGAAAGTATAGCCGGCGAATTCGCGTGGATTAGCGACAACGCGCGTTTGTTTCATCGGTTCGCCGCTCTGAAACAATAAGTCGGCGCCCACGACGGCAACGCCGCTTTGGATGAGTTTTTTTACGTTCTCATTTTGCAGCGCTGCTTTGCCGTTATCGTCAAGCCAAACTACAACACGGCCCTTCCAAGCCTTTGGTTGAAGGCAAACGACCTTAATTTCTTCGATGTAAGTTTTGTTAAATAGCGTGCCGTTCATTTCGAGATAATCACCGCGATCTTGCTGGTCTTTGGCATTCCATTCGACTTCGCCCGCGTTGGCGAAAGTGCGGCCAATAACTACTTCCCATGCGGGTCGCAGCACGTTTTGCAAGCCCTCGGCAGTGGCAGCGCTGGCGCGTAATTGCTTGTCGGAATCGTCGGTGAACCATTTCAGCAGTTGGCGCTCAAATTCGGGGTCGGCGGCTTTGGGCGCAGGATGTTCGTTATCCCAAACGGAAAGTTTCTGGCGCGTCAGCGGTTCGTAATCGCGTTCGATTACAGGCGAAGGTTGGCCGAGTTTGAAATGCTGATTCAGGAATGTGTAAAATGCGGCGCGCGAAACGGCGTTGTAGTTATGCGGAAAATATTCGCCGCGCTGTAGGAAAACATTGTCTTTTGCGCCGTGCAAAGCATAAAGTTTTTGCAAGTCGGGAAAGCCTTTAGTGGACATTTCTTTTGTCCAATCGTCGGCTGTGGTCATGCCTTGCGGCTTAGGCGCGAAAAGCGCGGCAAACTCGACGTTGCCGGTGCCAATGCGCAGCAGTGAAGCGTTTTCGCAAGTGCAACCGCCTTGCATCGAAGTGCTGACCATCACACACGGAAACGAAAGTTTGATGCGGTCATCAATCGCCGCCAAAAGCATGGTTTGCGTGCCACCGCCACTGGCACCGGTGATGGCGATGCGTTCGGAGTCCACTTCGGGCAGGCCGAGCAAAAAATCGAGACTGCGCACGGCATTCCATGTGTGCAAGCCCATAATGCTTTGCGCGTGTGCTTCGGCTTGCGGGCTGTAAAGTCCCCAATTTTGCGCGGTGTTCATTTCAGGACGTTGTTTGGCGAATTGATGCACTAATTCGCGTGAAAACTGATGCGAATCCGAATCACTGAGCATATCCCATTGCCACACTACGCAGCCCATGCGCGCCACTTGCACGCACAGCGATTGGAAAATACTACGCCCGCCCTTTTCAAAACGCTCGCCACCCGAAGCGATTTCCTGTCGCACATTATCGGGTTCGTTAAGCGAAAGACGCGCATCTTGCCAATGGCCGTGGGCGAACAAAACGGCGGGCACTTTGCCGGTGATATTTTTAGGACGATAAAGATTGCCGGTGACGAAAAAACCGGGTGCGCTCTCGAAATAAACTTTCTCGACGGTGTAGTCGCCGCCATCAATCTTGCCGTGAATAACGGCATTGAGCGGCGTTTTCGTCGGCATCGGCCACAGACCTTGCGACACCAAAATCTGCCGCCGCACATAATCTTTGCGCGCATTCCATTGGTTTAAAGCCGCAGGAGGATTGAAGGGGAAATAGCCGTTTAAATCTTTGAGCGGCTGTTGGCGGGAGTCTTCGGCCATTGCATTCAGCGAAACACAAAGTAGGGCAGCAAAAAGAAGCGCGTGTTTCATTGCCAGAATTATTCGTCGTGTTGGGAGCGGCCTAATGTGCCCGCTAAATAAAGTCCGCCAATGTAAAGCGCGATTTGCATCATTACGCCCCAATATTCATCGTGCGGCCACGAAGCGTGTTTGACTTTGTTGTTGTGCGTCGGAAACAGCTTTTCGGGCATCGCCTCGAAGCGGCGCGGGTCTTTGCGCAATTCGGCGGGGATGTGTTCAAAATCGGGACAAATGGCGCCGAGCGCGCCCCAGAATTGCGGCGAATTCCAGCCGTGCTGTTGAACAATACGCGCCATCGTGCCAAAGACAATCGGCGTTTCTCCCGCGCCCATATCGTGATGCGGAATCACATCACCGACAAAATGCGAGGCCAAGCCAACCACAAAAGCCAGTGGTTTGTTTTTGATATAACGACCAAGCGCCGCGCCAATCGCGGCATGAACAGAGCCTGTCATGGGAATTTTGAATTTTGAATTTTGAGTTGAATTGATGCAATTAAAAACTCAAAATTTAAAATTCAAAATTACTTAAACATATCTGGTGCGAATTCTTTGTAGCGGTTATAAACCTTCCAAACGTAGCGCTGCACCTGCGCGCCATTGGGAACGTTATTGCCCGCGCGTTTGACGGCGTTGGGGCCTGCATTGTAGGCGGCGACGGCTAACAGTGGGCCACGCGCGCCGAAGCGATTGAAGTCGTCGAGATGACCACGAAGCAACTTTGCTGTGCCGTAAATGTTTTCGGTGGGATTATAAGGGTTGCGGATGCCCAAATCGCGCGAATTGAAAGGCATCAATTGGCCGAGGCCCTGCGCGCCGGAATTGCTGGTGCATTTGATGTCGAAATCGCTTTCCACCGAAATGATCGCGGCCAAAAAGCGCGGGTCAAGATTGTGTTTTACGCCGGCTCCCAATAGCGCCGACGCGATTTCCTCTACTTGTGGCTCGCTGAGACGCGCATTATGACGATGAACAAGCGCTTTGTAAGCGGGTTTTTGCTCGTCAACCAACGATTGCAGGCGCGCCTTCGATGAATTCGCGGGCGGCAAGGAACTGGTCAAGGCGCGACTTCCGGCGCGCCCGACAATCGTGCCTGAAACTGTGCCGCGACTGCTGAGTTGATTGCCACGCAGCGGCGTGCCGGAACTGAAAACTTGCGGCGCACCCGAAGTGCCACCCGCCCGCATTCCCTCCGGCGATGTCATCGTGGTCATGGGCGGCGCGACGATGACATCGCTGTTCGGGCCGCGAAAATTTTCCAGATTGATGCCGTCTTTGCCATTATCGGAAATAATCGTCGCCGTGCCACTTTGTGGCGCAATGGTGCCATCAGCGTTTCCCGTGGCGCTGCCGTATGAAACTAATTGCGGCGTCGCGGCGACGAGGGAAAAACCGGCGTCATCGCCGACTTCCACCAACACGCGCGCTTTGTTGCCCGAACGCATGACATCGAAGTTGCGAAACTTCGCTGATACGCCAAAAGATGCTAAGGTGTCATCAATTTTCATGATAAACACGCGCCCTTTGCTGCTCGACATGGTGCCTGTGACATCGCCTTGCATTTCCACCAGAGAACCGGCCAACGTTGCCACATTGGCACGAGCGCCAGCAGGCGTAGTAAAGGTTTGCACGCGATACAACTGGCGAATTTGCTCGTAACCGAGCGTTTCAAGAGGCGCGCCGGGATTGGCAAATTCCGTTTTTTTCTCGGCGCCATTTTGCGGCGTAATGGATTCTTGCGCCCACAGAGGCCCAGTCAAAGCGAGAGAACAGCAAAGCAGTGCGATTTTTTTCATGGCTTTAAACAACGGACAATTCGATAATCTTGCGCGACGCCGGACGCGCCACAAGGCGCTGGGCCTCGCCCACAAAGCCCCACAAAAAGGCTTCGTGCGTTACCACTTCGACAAAAGAACCCACCGGATAGTTGTCGCTTTCGCCGGGGAACAATACCAATTTGTTGCCACGCGTGCGGCCCATCAAGCGCGTCGGGTCTTTATCACTGACACCTTCAACAAGGACTTCGTAACTGCCGCCAACCAAGGCGCGATTTTTTTCGCGGGCGGTGTGGTTTTGCAAATCAATCAATTCGCGCAAACGGCGCTGCTTGGTTTCGTGCGGCACATCGTTGGCCCACTCCCACGCTTCGGTAGTGTGGCGCGGCGAATAAGCGAACATATAAGCCTGATCGAATTGAATTTCTTCGAAAGCGCGCAGCGTGCCGGCAAATTCTTCCTCGCTTTCGCCGCAAAATCCCACGATGGCATCGGTTGTCACCGAAACGCCGGGAATCTTCTCCCGAATGGAATCAATAATGCGACGATATTTTTCGATGGTGTAAGTGCGTTTCATGCGCTTCAAACACTCGTTGTCGCCGCTTTGCAAAGGTAAATGCAAATGCTCGCAAACCGCAGGCAGTGCCGCGATGCTTTCAATCAATCGCTGATTGAAATACATCGGATGCGGGCTGGTAAAACGCACGCGCAACTTGGAATTGATGCCGTTAATTTGCTCCAGCAGCCACGCAAAATCCACACGCGAGCCGTCGGGAAGTTTTTCGAGGTCGTGGCCGTAGGCGTTGACGGTTTGGCCGAGCAGCGTCACTTCGCGGTAGCCCAAATCGGACAATTGTTTAATCTCATCCAAAACTTCTTGCGGACTACGCGAAACTTCGCGCCCGCGCGCCGAAGGCACCGCGCAATAAGTGCAGTTGAAATTGCAGCCGAAAATAATGTCCACATAAGCCGAAACCGCGCTGGAACGGCGCACCGGCGTGGCCGGAGTCGGGTCGCATTCCAAGTCAAGGCCATCCGCGTTTTGGTTGTGATGTTCGCTTTGCGCGCGGCGCAAAAGATGCGGCAAATGATGCAAATTGCGCGGGCCGAGCAGAATATCCACTTCCGGCACACGGGCGCGAATGCCATCAGCTTCGCGTTGCGCCATGCAACCGGCCACGCCAATTATTAAATCGGGGTTGGACTTTTTCAATTTACGCAGCGAGCCGAGTTCCGAATACAATTTGTGTTCGGGCCTCTCGCGCACGGCGCAAGTGTTCATCAAAATGACGTGGGCTTCATCGGCCACTGCGGTTGGTTCATAGCCGAGATCGTCCAACATCCCGGCCATGCGTTCACTGTCGTGAACATTCATCTGGCAGCCGTAGGTTTGAATATAATAACGCGGTTTCATGCGACAAAAACAACAAACACCCGCGTTCAAAGAAGAATCACGCAGTCCATCTGCGCACAGCGGGAACTATTTCCAAAAAGTGACACAAAAAGCATACGGAGAATGGAACAGCCCGTCAACAGGCAGCGCAATCTCGCTCCTTCATTCGGTCTTCGTCAAAATCCGCAAATATTCCATTAATTTCTCGGCAAGCGGTTTGGTCATGCCGGGCACTTGGGCGATTTCTTCGGCGCTGGCGGCGCGCAGTTTTTGCAGGCCACCAAAATGTTCCAAGAGCGCATTGCGGCGTGCTTCGCCGATGCCGGGAATGTCGTCCAAAAGCGAATGCGTGGCCGCTTTGCCGCGCCGTTTGCGGTGATGTGTGATGGCGAAACGGTGCGCTTCGTCGCGGATGCGTTGCAGCAAATGCAAAGCGGGCGAATTGCGCGGCAAAGCTATCGCTTCGCTGCGTCCGGGCACATAAAGCAGTTCGTGCTGTTTGGCTAAACCGACCAGCGGAATGTATTCCAGCGTTTTTTCTTGCAGCACCGCGACGGCGATGCCCAGTTGACCTTTGCCGCCGTCCACCATCAATAAATCGGGCAGCGGCAAAAACTTTTCGTCGCCTTCCAAGGCGCGTTGCAAGCGGCGCCGCAGCACTTCGCGCATCATTTCAAAGTCGTTCGATTCCGTCCCTCCGGTTAGTTCGAGCGTGTGTTTGATGGTGAAATGGCGATACGATTTTTTGTCGGCCTTGCCGCCGATGAAAACCACCATCGAACCAACAGAAAAGGCGCCTTGAACCGTCGAAATGTCGAAACATTCGATGCGGCGCGGCGGCAAATCGAGTTTTAAATGCTTGGCTAAATCTTCCAAAACGCTGTCGTTAATTTGCGTCGCCGTGGCGTTATACGAAAGATGCTCGCGCAAAGCGAGTTCGGCGTTGCGACGGGCCAGTTCAATCACTTTCACTTTGTCGCCGCGCTGTGGGCGGCGCACGCCGACTTTGCGATTGGCTTTTTCACTCAGCCATTCTTCAATCGCTTCAGCGTCTTCCAATTCGTGCGGTGTGAGAATTTCCTGTGGAATCGAAGTTGGCCCTTCGTAATGCTGGCGCACGAAAACCGATAGCACTTCGGCATCGGCGCGGCCTTCGATGTTGGTCAAGAAAAAATGCTGATCGCCGATTAGTTTTCCAGCGCGCACAATGAGTGTTGTCACCGACGCCACGCCCGCTTCGATAAATAATCCCAGCGCGTCGTAATCTTCGTTAGCGAGCGACACGACTTGCTGGCTTTCGGTTACGCTGCGAATCGCTTCGATTTGGTCGCGTAGTTTGGCGGCGCGCTCAAATTCCATATTGGCGGCGGCTTCGCCCATTTGCGCTTGCAAATCTTTGATTAATTCCGTCGAGCGGCCCTCCAAAAAATCCTTGAGCGCCTTGGCCTGCGCGCGATAATTTTCGGGCGACACGGCGTTGATGCACGGCGCGGTGCAGCGTCCGATGTGATGCTCCAAACAGGCTTTATCGAGCAGTTTCGAGGTGTCGCGCCACGGACAGCCGCCGCGCCGCGAATTGTTGATAACCGCGCCGGTTCGCACTTGAAAAACGCGCTTGGCGAGTGAAACGGTTTGGCGCATTTTGCCGCTGCCCGCATAAGGGCCAAAATACGAAGCGCGGTCATTTTTCGGGTTGCGCGTTTCGAGCAGCGCCGGAAAATCTTCGTTGAGCGTGATTTTGAGATACGGATAACGCTTATCGTCTTTGAGCCGGATATTGAAATGCGGCTTGTGCATTTTGACGAGGTTGTTTTCGAGAATCAGGGCTTCTTTTTCGGTGCGCGTGACGATGGTTTCAAAGTCGGCAATGAGTTTCACCATCTTGCGCGAAAACGGCGAGTGCCCGCCATCTTTGGCGAAATACGAACGCACGCGATTTTTCAAATTGCGCGCCTTGCCGATGTAGATTACTTTGCCCGCGCTGTCTTTATGCAAATACACACCGGGCAAATCCGGCAACGCCGCCAGTTTTTCGTCGAGAGTTGAAGTTTGAATGTTGAATGAAATTTCCGGCTCAGTCATGCGGAGTAGTTTATTGCACGCGCCAAAGTGTAAGAGTGCCATGCTTACCGCCGACAGCTATGTAATTACCATCGGGAGAATACTGTGCGATGAGAGTTTCATCCGGGTTTTGCACCGTGCGCAGTAATTTATGGCTTTTCAAATCATAAAAAACCATGCGTTTGCTCGCGCTATTGGATGAAAAACGGGAGCTATAAGCCGCTGCGGTCTTGCCGTCGGGAGAAATTTCCATATCTAATTCATCCAATGAACCGCTGGAATCCGTAGGCAGGGGAAACGTAATAATCTCTTTGCCATCGGCCACTTGCCAGCCGTGAAGAATTGTGGTTTTCTCGTCTTCTGCGGGAATTTTCGCAAATATGAGGCTGCCGTGATTGCTGAATTGTGTCCACATCACCATGCCATGAAATGTGCCTATCCATAGCATGTTTAACGTTTTGCCCTTTCGGTCACTAAGGCTTAACGAATGAGTTATGTAGTCAAACTGTCCAGGCGTATTTAGATAAGGTATTGCCTCTGTTTCGGGCACAACTTCTATTTTGCCATCGGGTGAAACAGCGTCGCTTCTTATATTCGTGCTGATTCTTCCCCAACCAGTGTTTGTATGAGAAAAACGTTTTGATTCATATTTCGTGAATTCGCCAGACAACTCATCAAGCGCGATGCCTGATTTCATATCGAAAAGAAATATAGTTTTGTTATCGGGGGCGAACAGGAAAGGATCGGAGAGTTCTGACGTTTCAGTTCGGATTTTCTTGATGACGCGCCACGTTTGCACATTCACAATAGAGACATTCCTTCGATTCGCAACGGCAATGGTTTTACTATCGGGCGACCACGCAAAATTCCATACTTTGATGTCTTCAGATAGATGGAAAGGAGTGATTACAAGTGAGCGAGGCCGCCAAGAATTTCTCTCTATAATCACACCAAACAACGCCAACGGCAACAGCGCCGCGAAAAGCCACAGATAGCGGCGTTTGGGGTCTGGTGAGGAAATTTTCCGCATATTCATAGCATCACGGCAGGTTCAGCAAGTCGTTTATGTCTTTGGGGCGTCCGCTGGCGGTTTTATTGGCTTTGAGGTCAGAAAGGTTGATGAAATTCACCGAAACGCCATCAATGATGTCGGTAATGCGGTGCGTGTAGCATTCTTCAAACTTTACGCCGGAAATAGTTGTAAACACTTCGAGGCGAAACGGTGGCACGCCCATTCTCACGATTTGTTCAGGACGCAAAAACAGTTCATCGGAAAGATCAGCCGAGCTAAAACCAAACTCGCGCAGCACTTCAATGGTTTTGGCGGCATTTTGGGGATGAACGGCAATCCAAATGTCCATGTCGCCTGTCGCGCGTGGGTAGCCGTGATAACTGACGGCGTAACCACCAACCAACAGATATTCAACTTCTTTCGAGTTCAACAACTGTAAGAACTCTTTGAAGTCGGGCGGTAGCTGGATCGTAGCCATAATTTAGTTGACGAAGCAGTTCAACGGCTTCCAAGCGTTCTTGCGGCGTTTTACCGAGCCAAAATTCTTTGTCTGAAGCCTCATTTTCATTGTGCAGCGACGCCACCGAGAAGGCGCTTTTGTCCATGCGAAGGGTGGAAATCGAGTTCATGTTTGATTAAGGGAAAGTATAACCACGTCCGATGCCCTTACAGAAAACCAAATGGCGCGCCTTGCCGATGTAAATCACTTTGCCCGCGCTGTCTTTATGCAAATACACGCCGGGCGCCTCCGGCAACGCCGCCAGTTTCTCGTCGAGAGTTGAAGTTTGAATGTTAAAGGAAATTTCCGGCTCAGTCATGGGGAGTAGTTTATTTGACGCGATAAAGTTTGACGGTCCCATCGCTGAATCCAGAGGCTAAAGTGGTGCCATTGGGAGAGAAAGCGAGGGAGAAAACTGCGGCGGTTTTGAGAGGCTCCACAGTGCGCAGTAAAGTCCCGTTAGAAGCATTCCAGAGAGCAATGCTATTGGCGCCTCCCGCAATGGCTATCGTTTGATTGTCGGGCGAAAAGGCCAATGCCTGTATGCCCAATTGGTTCCCCAATAACCAGCGGTGAGTCTTAGCAGTCCGCACATCGCATACTTGCAAATAATAAGAGATAGAGGCAGAACTCGATGATTCGATAGTCATAGCCAATAAACGGCTATTGGGTGAAAAGGTAAACCCGTCATATGCATAAACATTGGCTTCGTAGGCCAGCAAACGCTTTATGCGGTGCGTGCGCGAATCCAGTAGAGCTATACTGTCTTGTGGCCTTTTTTGCCCTGAAGACAGCATTAGCGCTATGGTGCTGCCATCCGGGGATAAGGCAAAAGGGTCAGTGATAAGGCCACTACCGGGATAACTTTTTAGGGCATCTTTGTTCAAACGCCACGCATGAGTTTTACCCGTCCTCATGTCGGTGAGCAAAAGATCATCGTTTATATGGAACATTGTGGTTTTGTTGGGCCAATTGCATAAATAGCGCACATGAGATTCGGCGCCGCTAACGCGCAGTGTGCGCTTTAAACGGCCATTGCTGCTTTTATGAAAATGCATGACCGTCCAAGCGCCCCCGTAGGAGGACGGATATTTTTTATAAGCCCCCGTATAGTCAACACCCCAATAAAGCGATATGACATCGTGGCTATCTGGCAAAAACGCAATCGAAGCTATCTGACCGTTATCAGTTGAGAAATTCCAAAGCGGCTGGCGTGAGGCCACATCCCAACAAAGCAATTTATCTGGCCCTCCTGATGCCTTGGTATTGTCATAAGCGACAGCCAATCTTTGACTATCGAACGAAAACGTAACTTGAAACGCGCTATAACCGGCCCCTAACCTCAGAGTTTTTGGCCGCCACGAATTTTCCTGTTTGACTACGCCAAACAGCGCGCATGGCAACAGCGCGGCGAAAAGCCATAGATAGCGGCTTTTGGGGTTTTGAAAGAGTGTTTTCATTTGGGTGAGGCGGGGCCAAAAGGCGCTGAAGGATGTTCCCGCGTTTGATGATTGGTTTCTACAGCACCTTTTGGCCTCATTTTGCGATTACGGCGTGGGATTCGGTTGCGTCGGCGGTTCCTCGTCCTGTGTTTCGCTTTCTTGACGCGGCACGAAGCCGTAATTGTGCAACAGCGGGTCTTTGAACATTTCCGGCAAGGTCGCCCACAGGAAATAACGAACGCGCGCGATGGATTGGGCCAAAGCCTCGCGCGCTTTGAGTTTGTCGCCGGTAATCGAAGAACGCTCGCCGACGCCCGCGCCTTCGCTTTTGTCTTCGCTGACATCCAAAACGGCGTTGACTTTCGCTAAACGCGTCGTTGAAAGCTTGGCGTCGGGGTTGAGGCCGGTTGCGGTTTGCGCCGCCACGAATTTTTCGAGCAGCGTTTCGATTTCGTCGTGACGAAACAGCTTGGGCAAATCGGGGCCGAGGCCGTAAAAGGCGCGTTGCGCGGGGATGTTGTCGTCCTCATCGAGCGAATTGAGCCATTTGGAGATTTTGCGAATGAGGTCGTCGCCATCTTCGTAGGCTTTTTGCACTTCGCGCGAATCGAGTCGCCGATTGCCTTCGGCTAAATCTTGCGCGGTAGCGAAACCACGTGCAGCAGTCAAATCGGCTTGCAGTTTGTCGCGCATCCACTGGAACAACTTGTAATGTGTTCCGGCGCTCACGTTGTTGTCGGCGGCTATGATAGCCCCGCCTTGTTGAATCAGGCCACTAAATGTGGGCGTCATACTGTCTCCTGGAAGATAGAATTGGTGAAACAAAGCATATTTTAACTCGCGCGGGTGCCGTCCCGCAGCGTTTTGGGGAGTCCATGAAGCCGTCGGGAACGTTCCCGGAGCTATGCGGGGAATCCGGGCAACCTTGGGGAACGTTCCCGGAGCTGTGCGGGGAATCCGGGAAGACTTCGGGAACGTTCCCGAAAGCCACTGGGGAAGCCCGAAACGCTGCGGGACGGTGCCCGAAGGCATTTGTAAGCCCCAAAATGACCTGCAAACGGCGTCCGAGGCGCCGTTTTAGCGGGGCTTGCGCCCACTTCCAATCGGGTTGGTTCTGGCTGGTGTTGACGCGCCGATTGGAAGTGGGCGCAAGCCCCGCCATAAAATACGGTCTATTTAATTTGATAGATTTAATTTGTTTTGGGAAAATAATCCCGATTTCAACTGAGATTGTTATTTTCGTGTCGCGATTGAGGAAGATTGGTGAGTTTGCTATTGAAAAAGTGGCTGCAACTATCGCAGAAGCAGCGAAATTTAATTCATTTCGCCGGGCGTGCCATTTTCATCGCAATCGCGGGCATCAACCTAATGGGATTGGTGGCGATATGGTTTCCCGCAGCGATTCATCGCGCGCTGCATTTTCCGCGCGCTTTGCCGATAGATTATCGCGATTATTATAAAGCGCTTCAGCATTTGCAAAGTGGCGCTCCGCTTTATTATGCGCCCGATGACTTAGGCGGCGGCTATCTTTACCCGCCGCCCTTTTTGGCTGTCCTCTATCCCTTAGGGCAATTTGATGAATCCACTTTTGTGCGACTTTTGTTTTCCCTCTTAAGTTGTCGCGTTTTTTGTTTATGCTTGGTGTTTGGCACGCCTCGCCTGCCCGCGCACAAAATGGCATCATGTGTTGCTGGCTTGTTTTGTTTTAACCCTGTGTCCGGGGCAGATACAGGCGATGTCCAATGGCAATTTCCAACCTGTCTTAACGGCCTTGTGGGGCGTGGCTTATGCTTGCAATGGGCGGGCGATAGCGCTGTCTTTGGCGGCGATTGTGAAAGTGCAGACGGTTTTGCCGCTCGCTGTCGCCTTTTGCGATGAATCGCAGTGTGCCAATGGGCGCAGTGCCCTTCGCAAAATTGGCGTGCCGTCTCTGCTGACTTTTCTCCTTTTATTGATGGCTGGCGCGCTGGTGTGCGGTTGGGAATCGTATGGCGAGTGGCTGCGCGAAACTTATGATAAATCTCAAGAAACCACCGCGCTGTCGCCATGAAGCACGCGGCGGCCCATCATAACCAAAAGCTATGGCGCGCATAGCAAAGATGTATTGGGCGCGCGGCGGCTGGCAATTTAAAGTAAGTCACAGGAGGTTACGACCATGACTTATGTGATTGCCCAACCGTGCATCGGCGTCAAAGACAAAGCCTGCGTGGATGTTTGCCCTTGCGACTGCATTCACGGTGGCGACAATGACGCGCAGCTTTTCATTGACCCCGAACATTGCATTGACTGCGGCGCCTGCGAGCCAGAATGCCCCGTCGAGGCGATTTTTCAGGATAGCGATTTGCCGCAAAAGTGGAAACACTACGAGCAAATCAACGCGGATTATTTCAAGTGAGCTTTTAGCTTTTAGCTTTTAGCTTTTAGCTTTTAGCTTTTAGCTTTTAGCTTTTAGCTTTTAGCTTTTAGCTTTTAGCTTTTAGCTTTTAGCTTTTAGCTTTTAGCGTGTGACTAAAAGCTAATCGCTAAAAGCTAACAACCGACCATGTTCGATTCCGAAATTTATTTTGCCTTGCCGCCCTCGGTGCCACAGGAAACGCCATTGGCTGAAGCGTTTGATCGCACTTTGGCGCCCGCGAAAAAGCTACGCGTCGCAAGGCAGAAGGCGCCGCAAACGTCTGCGGAATTGGTAGAGGAATTTTTGCGCGAACGCGATTTGTCGGCTGGCGCGCGGCGCGTTTTGCAATCCGACTTGGAAATGTATCTGCGCTGGCTGCAAGCGCACGGCGTGACCAAGCAGCGCGCCGTTTCGGTGGCGCAGATCGAAAAATACGCCCATGACTTACGCAGCGGACAAGCGCACGGTTTTGGGAAGGCGCGCCAACGTCCGGCGCTGCATACGAAGTTTTTGGCGCCCTCTTCGGTGACGCGAAAACTATCGGCGGTGCGCGAGTGGCATCGGTTTTTAGCGCGGCGCTACAGATGGCCCGACCCGGCAGCGCAGTTGCCCGGTTTGCCCGGCGTGAGGGTGGCGCCCGCTGCGGCACTGGCTTTATCCAGTGAGCAAATCCGAAATTTATTATCAATGCCCAAAATTTCCACCGTGCGCGGCCTGCGCGATTATGCGGTTTTGTGTTTGTTGTGCGCGGGCCTAAGCGCCCAAGAAATCAGCGCTTTACCTTATGACGAATATGACGAATCCGTCACGGAATTCGCGTTCAGCGAAACGGCGCAACGGGCCATGCAAGATTACCTCATGCAGGCGCGGCCCCTTTTGCTGGCGCGATTACGACAGAAAGGTTTGTATAGCCGGCGCCTCTTTTTTTCGAATCGGGGCACGCCGCTATCGCCTTTAATGGTCGGGCAAATTGTGCGGCGCAGCGTTAAAGGCGCGGAGTTACCATCGTGGGTTTCGCCTTCGCAGTTGTGCCGCTCAGGAAGGGCGCGACGCGAGCGTGGCGCCGCCCTTGATGAAGATAGTGCTATGGAAGTCGCGGCGTTGCCCCGCGCGGCGCAGTTGCGTCATGCCTATGCCAAAGCGCACCCGCGCGCCTGAGTTTTTAATTTGGTTTTGTCTTTAAATTTTCCTTAAAAGTCTGTCCAACGGGCGCTTTTAAAGGCTCAAATCACATTTCTTTAGGGAGAAACCCTTTTCTTAGCGGTCTATTTGCGCTATGCTTGTGCCGAAAGCCGCGTGGCGACTTGCACGGCGGCTTAAAAATTTTCATTGTTTCAATGAAGGAGAACACAGACTGAATGGCAGTAGAAGCGGGACAAATTGCACGAGGCACGGTTATTCGCCTCTTACCTTACGGCGTGTTAGTGCGCCTCGAAGAAGGCACCACCGGTTTGGTGCATATTTCGGAGATTGATCAAAATTATGTGCGCGACGTTGCCGAATATGTTCAGGTCAACGATCCTGTCGTGGTGAAAGTGATTGCCTCCGGCGAAAAAGGCAAGACTGAACTTTCGATGAAGCAAGCGCGCGGCGAAAACGACCCCCCTTTGGTGCCGCGTGTGCGCGAGCCACGCGAAGAAGAAGAGGACGCGCCACCGCCACCTTCCTCCCAAACGCGCCGCGAACAACGCGCCTCGTTGGAAGAAAAAATGCGCGACTTCATGGGCGATAGCGCCGAACGTCTGAGCGATCTGCGTCGCCACCAAGACAGCAAACTTGGCAAAGGCAAAAACCGCTAACCAGCGTTGAGACCAAAGCAAAACAGCAGCGAAATAAATTTCGCTGCTGTTTTGCTTTATGTGCCTTGGTTTATAGCCCAACACAGGGCAAGAGCATATAAGGAAAAGCAAGTTCCAAAGGAATGGCGCCGCGCATTAACTGCTGGTGGTTTCTTCGGGCACGAAAATCCACAGGCAGATGTAGACAATCGCCCCGACACCGTAGCCACAGATCATGACGGCGAAGGCCAAGCGCCAGACCCATGAGGGAATTGGGGTAATCTTGCCCAGGCCGCCACATACGCCGCCCAACCACACGTCGCTTTTGCTGCGTGCGAATTTGTTTAAGACGCCTGTCGCAGCAGAGGCCGCATTTGTGCCAATTGGAGCATTTGCTGTGCCTTTCAGCACTTGCGCTTTAGCCTCGGCAAATTCTTCGTCGGTGAGTGCGCCGGAATCGCGCAATGATTGGAGTTTTTGCAGTTCGTCAGCGATGTTCATGGGGCTGTCCTTTGTCTGTTTTCGTTAGTGAAATTATGGCAATCCGGCGGCGCGTTGGCTACACACCGCGCCGATTGGTGTCAAACCGTGAGACACAGGAGAAAAATGAAATCAATCCTTCTCGCGCTTTGCCTTCTGCTTTACGCCTCGCTCGCACAGTGTCAGGCCGTCAATCCGGCGCTCACCGGTTTCTGGAAGGGAGTGCTGATTGATGGCGGCATTCCAGTTCGTGTCGAGTTCTCGGTCGCCGAAAAAGATGGCAAGTCGGCAGGTTTTCTGACCATTGTGGATATGGGCGGCGTGACCATGGCGCTCCAATCGGTCAGTTTGAAAGAGCGGGTGGTGCGCTTTGAAGTGGCCCCACAAGCCTTTTTCAGCGGCACGCTCAACGAGCAGGGCACGGAAATCGTGGGTGTCTGGGAACAGGGCGGGGCCAAATATCCTGTGACTTTGAAACACGCGAATGAGGCCACCGTGCTGATTCGCCCGCAGGAGCCGAAACCGCCTTTTCCCTATGCAACCGAGGAGGTTTCGATTCCTTCGTCGAAAGACGTAAAGTTGGCCGGCATGCTGACGCTGCCACCGGGCAAAGGGCCGCATCCCGCCGTCGCGCTCATCACCGGCTCTGGAGCGCAAGACCGCGACGAATCGCTGATGGGGCATCGCCCGTTTGCCGTGCTGGCCGACCATCTCACGCGGCAGGGCATCGCGGTGCTGCGCTGCGATGATCGCGGCGTGGCGCATTCCACCGGTAGCTTCGCCGCTGCCACCACCGCCGATTTCGCCGACGATGCGCGCGCCCAACTGGCTTGGCTGCGCGCCCGCCCGGAGATTGATAAGCGCCGCATCGGGCTTGTCGGCCACAGCGAAGGCGGCATCATCGCGCCGTTCGTCGCCGCGCAGGACAAAGACGTGGCGTTCATCGTTTTGCTGTCCGGCGTCGGCGTGCCGATGAAAGACCTGCTGGTGCGGCAAATGGTGGACATGGCGCGCCTGAAGACGACCGACCCGAAAAAACTCGCCCGCGCCGAAGCGATAGGGCGTGAAATGTCCGCTTTGCTGACGGAAGACATGGACGATGCCACGCTGGAAAAGCGCGTGCGCGAAAAAATAACCGCTTCAATGGCCGAACTCACGCCTGAAGAACGCGCCGAATCCGGCGAAATCGAATCCATCATCGCGAAGCTTCTGCCGAAACTGCGCTCGCCGTGGCAACGCTGGATTGTGCGCTACGACCCCGCGCCGAATCTGCGCGCCGTGAAATGCCCGGTGCTGGCCATCAACGGCAAAAAAGACGTGCAGGTCGCGTGGCGCGAAAATCTCGAAGCCATTTCGCGCGAGTTGGCCGCAGGCGGCAACAAACGCGTAAAAATCGCCGCGCTGGCGAACCTCAACCACCTTTTTCAGCATTGCGAAACCGGCGCCATCAAAGAATACGGCGAAATCGAAGAAACCATGTCGCCCGAAGTGCTAACCCTCGTGTCCGATTGGATTCGCGCGCAGACGAAGTGAGCCTTTGGCGCTCGCAAAACGTGAAAAGCCGTGCAAGTGCAGTTTTATGTCTGGTTCCGTTGAAAGAAAGCAAGGAGCCTCATGCAATTTAAAATTGGCGCACCGTCCGACGATTCCGATTTCGCCCCCGAACAAGAGGCTGGCTGGCAGAAACTCCGCGAGTTCGGGCCGGGAACCATCATGCTCATCGGGAGCATCGCTGGTATTCCTCTGGCGGCACTAATCGGCAATGGCTGGTCACGAATACCCGGCGCTTCCCCATCTGTTGGCTTCGACGTTATGACTCTTGGACGTTGGGCGCCGGTGCTCCTGCCATTGCTCTTAATTCTTTCAATGGGCGGTTTTCTCGCTGGACTAATCCTCGTTCACGAGTTCATTCACGCTCTGGGCTGCCCGCATTTTGGATTCACGCCCGCGACGGTGATGGGTGTTTGGCCGAGCAAATTCATTGCTTATGCCAGTCACTCCGGGCCGATTTCAATCAAACGGGGCATCGTTTTGGGAAGTGCGCCCTTTTTAGTTTTGTCGGTGGCCCCGTTATTGGTCGCTGCCGTCGGCGGGCCGCATTGGACGCTTTTGACACTGGTTTCGGTGGTAAACGCACTGCTGTGCGGAGGCGACGCGATAATTGGTGTGATGATCCTCTCTCAAGTTCCCTTCAACGCAACGCTGCGAAACAAAGGCTGGGACACCTGGTGGCGCCCCGCCGAATCATGAAGCGAGCCACTGGCACTCGCAAAACGCGAAAAGCCGCGCAACGGGAATCGTTGCGTGGCTTTTCATGTTGGAAAACTTCAGACCATTGGCATCACGGCGGGATCAACGCCCACGAAAACGCCACCGAGCATAACACCCAACTGACTCGCGGAGATGAGCATCAAAAAATACTCGCCAAGCAGCAGTAACAGCGGCAGTTCGGGGAGTTCGCGCGCTGCCGGTTCGATTTCCAATTGAATCGGCTCGCCATAAAGCCAGGTATGCGCTTTGAAGTGCAGCAACGGCGCGCCTTCGGCGCTGGCCATTGTCCATTCATGGCCCTGTTCCTTGTCGTGGCACCATTGGAAGCGGCTACCGGAGGCAAACTCCACCTCCGCGCTGCTGCCGATGCGGTCGGGTTTGAACTCGGCGATGTTTTCTTCGGAGCCGGCGGCGCGCACCGTGATAGTTGGCGGCAAAAACCCCACGCGCTTGAAAGTCCACTGACGGCCTTCCGTTTCGCCAACAGCCAGCGTGCCCCAAGACTTCTGGAAAGCCAACGTGGCCACCGTTTCGTTGCCAGCGCGCAATGCAAAGGTGCGCTTGTTCTCATCGGAAACTTCCCATTGCAGCCCAGCACCGTCCACTTCGTAAAGCGTTTTCATCGTTTCCTCCTGAAAATCGAATAATCAAGCCGCGCCGCGTCGCCGCGCGTTTGACAATTTCCCAAAAAACACCAGCAGCAACCCAAGTGCAATCCACATCGCCACCGAGATGCCGAGGCTTTCGTCTTGTCGCTCAAGAAACCGCGTGTTGGCGTTGCCGGAAACCGCGAAAAACAAAGCGCACGCGCCTCGAATGACGACCGCCACACCGATGTTTAGCGCCAAGAAAAACCATCCAGCAAACAGCACGTTCCATGCGAGGACAAGGCGGTCGCCGCGCGATGGCGGGACGGATTGACGCTTGGAACCGCGCCATTCTCGGCGCAGGGCGCGTCCGATTTTTTCGGGTTCGCCGAACTGCTGCAAAGTGCCTTTTAGCGCCACTTCGGGCGCGTGGCCCGCGCGCAAACTGTCATGCACCGCTTCGTTGAGATGCCCGCGCAGTTCGCCGACCATTTCGCGGCGCAGCGTCAAAGGCATTGGCCAGAGGCGGCGCTCAATGCGCGCCAAGTATGTTTCAAGCTGTTTGCTCATCGCGTTTGCCTCCAATCACGTCGTTGATGGCGTTACTGAAATTGCGCCACGTTTCGGTGCGGCGCGCGAGTTCGGCGTGGCCTTCGATAGTCAGCGTGTAAACCTTGCGCGCCGGGCCGCCGCCGCCGGTTTCCCAACCGCTTTTCACAAAACCCTGCCGCTCCAGCGCGTGCAAGGCCGGATACAGCGTGCCTTCCTTGAATTTCAAAGCGTTGCCGCTGCGCTCTTCAATCTGTCGCGCAATCGCGTAGCCGTGCAGCGGGCCGTCGCTCAGCACCGCCAAAATCATCGTCGGCGTGTTGCCTTTCAAAAGCTCTCGTTCCATTGCCGTAAATTGTAATATGGCCTACATTGGATTGCAAGGTATTGATTTGTCTTATGACGTGTTGGCTTACACTTGGAAAGTCATTATTTCTCGGCAGAAAGGTTTTTATGCGCCGATCTTTCTTTATTCCGTTCATTTACCTGTTCAGTGCATTGGTTGCACACGCCGAAACTTCCACGCCACGTCCCGAACTGGCG
>JANMKN010000012.1:0-1907 GCA_031372065.1 Abditibacteriaceae bacterium
CACACTAACGAAGTTTTCATCAACGGGAAAAAGTGGCGACTTGATCCACGTCGCGTCATTGGCAAAGGCGGCGAGGCCGATATTTACGACATCGGCAAAGGTCAGGCTTTGAAATTGTTCAAAGCACCGGAACATCCCGATTTCGCTCTCGATTCGTGTGCCCGCCAAACAGCACAAGAACGCATCGAAGAACATCAGAAAAAACTGCGCCAGTTCCCGACCAATTTGCCCGCAAAAGTTATTGCGCCGCTGCATTTAGCAACCGATGCCAAAGGCCAAAAAATCGTCGGCTATACCATGCCGCTTTTGAATGACGCCGAAGTGTTGCTGCGTTATGGCGAGCGCACTTTCCGCGAAAAGGGTGGGATAGAAAGCAATCGGGTCGTTGCAATTTTTCGAGATTTGCACAACACAATCGCAGCGATTCATGGCGCCCATGCTGTTATCGGCGACTTCAACGATTTGAACATTTTGATCCGCCACGATCAAACGCAAGCGTTCATCATTGATGCCGATAGCTTTCAGTTCGCGCCTTTTGTGTGCCGCGTTTTCACGGCACGTTTTCTTGACCCGCTTTTGGTTGATGCCAATGCGCAAACCATGCAGCCGAATCAGCCGCACAACACGTTTTCAGATTGGTATGCATTTTGTGTGATGCTGATGCAAAGTCTGCTTTTTGTGGAGCCTTACGGAGGAATTTACAAACCCAAAAACGTGTCGCAAAAAGTCGCGCATCATTTGCGGCCTCTGCATCGCATCACGGTTTTTCATAACGAAGTGCGCTATCCCAAACCGGCGCTGCCGCTGCACGTTTTGCCCGATGAACTCTTGCAGTTTTTCCAGCAAGCCTTCGTAAAAGACCGGCGCGAAGTTTTTCCACGAACCTTGTTGGATAACTTGCGCTGGACGAAATGCGACTCGTGCGGACAAGAACACGCCAGACCGCTTTGCCCGTTTTGCTACCTTGCCCCGGCGACGATTAAGCAAAGCATCGCGGTGCGCGGCAGCGTGACGGCGGCGCGCGTTTTACAAACCGAAGGACTCATTTTATGCGCGACTTTCGATGGCAGATTGCGTTATCTGGTGCATGAAAACGGTAAGTTTCAGCGCGAGGATGGTTCAATGATCGCGCAAGGAAATTTGGATGCGCAAACGCGCTTTGCTTTGCACGGCGCGGCCACTTTGATTGGCAGGCAAGACCAAATTATTATGTTGCGCGATGGCACAACGGAGCAAATCGGCGCCGATAGATTTGGCTTGTTACCGGTTTTTGCCAGCAACGGGCAACACATTTACTGGGCGCAAAACGGGCAATTGTGGCACGATGGCGCGCTGGGACCGCAATACATTGGTGATGTGCTGGCGAATCAAACACTTTTCTGGTGCGGGCCGGAATTCGGTTTTGGTTTTTACCGCGCCGGAAACTTGAACGTCGCTTTTCTCTTCGATGCCGAAAAACAAGGCATCAACGACAACGTGCCAATGCCGCCTTTGAGCGGACAACTGCTGGACGCAACGTGCGTCTTTTCCACTGACCGCTGCTGGCTTTTTGTGACAGTGCAAGAGAAAAGTCAGCTTCTCAATCGCTGTTTTGTTTTTCGCTCCGATGGCACCCTTGAAGCCAGCGCCACGGCTTTGCTGGGCGATGGTTCATGGCTCGGTGGGCCGCTTTCCGGCAAGTGCGCCATCGGACATTTTCTGCTGGCGCCAACGGACGAAGGTATCGTGCGCATCGAAGTGGGCGGCGCGCAATTATGCGCGACGAAAACCTTTCCCGATACCGAACCATTCGTGCTGGCAACCAGCCAACTTTTCCCCGGCTCCGATGGACTATATGTTGCCGGAGCGCACGAGATTTACGTTTTGAAAATTCGGTGAGATCAAACAATAGAACGCAAATTTCGCAA
>JANMKN010000118.1:0-7236 GCA_031372065.1 Abditibacteriaceae bacterium
CAACGACGGTTTTTTTACCGTCATCCGCGCAAATCTCATCGCAACGAGCGTCGTTGCGACGTCATCCGCGCAAATCTCGTTGCAACGACCGTCGTTGCGACGTCATCCGTGCAAATCTCACCTCAACGACGCTCGTTGAGGCGTCATCCGCACAGATGACGGTAAAAAAACGGGCCAATCTATGTTTAATGCTCCGGCTTAAGCAACGGAAAGAGAATTACTTCGCGGATGCTTTGATTGTTGGTGAGCAGCATGACAAGGCGGTCAATGCCGATGCCTAAACCGCCGGTTGGGGGCAGGCCATATTGCAAGGCGCGCACATAATCGGCGTCGTAGGCTTGCGCTTCGTCGTCGCCTTGGGCTTTTTGCGCGGCTTGCTGGCGAAAACGCTCTTCTTGGTCGAACGGGTCGTTCAATTCCGAAAAAGCATTGCCAATTTCCTGACCGCCGACGAACAATTCAAAGCGATACGTCAAATTCGGCTCATCGTTTTTGCGTTTAGCGAGCGGCGAATTTTCAATCGGAAAATCCATCACGAAAGTCGGCTGAATCAGTTTCGATTCGACGCTGTTTTCAAAAGCGTGAATCAAATCCATGCCGCCGCGAATATCAAGTTCAATGGCTTCGCGCACCAAGTCGCGCATGGTGGCACGCCGCCACGGCGGGGTTAAATCAATGGTATGTTCGCCCCACGCAATTTGTAGCGTGCCGTTCACCTGCTGGCAAATATGCGCGATCATTTGCTCGGTCAATTCCATCATGTCGTGATAATCGGCGTAAGCCTGATACAACTCCATCATGGTAAATTCCGGGTTGTGGCGCGTGTCCACGCCTTCGTTGCGGAAGTTGCGATTGATTTCGTAAACGCGCTCCAAGCCACCAACCACGAGCCGTTTGAGATACAATTCCGGCGCGATTCGCAAATAAAGCGGGATATTCAGCGCATTATGATGCGTGATGAAAGGTCGCGCCGCCGCGCCACCGGCAATCGGCTGCATCATCGGCGTTTCGACTTCGAGAAAGCGGCGTTCATCCAAAAATTCGCGCATGGAGCGCACGATTAAACTGCGCTGGCGAAACAATTCGACGACTTCCTGATTGGCGATTAAATCGGCATAGCGCTGGCGATAGCGCGTTTCGACATCGGTTAAGCCATGATATTTTTCGGGCGGCGGCTGAATGGAAATCGCCAACAAGACGAAATCGGTCACGCCAACCGACACTTCGCCGCTGCGACTTTTCATGACGGTGCCGGTCACGCCAACAATATCGCCCAGTTCCAAATGATGAA
Source organism: Abditibacteriaceae bacterium (assembly GCA_031372065.1). GTDB lineage: Bacteria > Armatimonadota > Abditibacteriia > Abditibacteriales > Abditibacteriaceae > DASWNL01. Next base: position 1,292 of record JANMKN010000118.1, read on the forward strand.
AGGCGCTCATTTTGTCTTCGCCCAAGCGGTCAACTTGCGCGATAAGCTGAATTTTGCCGCCATCGTCCCATAAGTCGGCGAAACCGATTTTGCCTTGCCCGCGCCGCCCTTTGAGCCGCCCAGCGACGCGCACTTCCTGCCCTTCCAGCGCTTCAAAATCATTGGTGATGGCATCAGTTAAATGCGTGCGGTCAAAGCGCGTTTGCGCATAGGGGTCTTGGCCCAAGCGCTGCAAATCTTTGAGGCGCTGACGACGTAAGCGGGTTACTTCGCTGTCGTTATTCGAGTTATTGTCATCCGCTGCGGGCGCGGAAAAATTGTTGTCGCTCATAATGTCCTTTGTGGTGCCGACAGTTTAAACAAAAACGCCACGCTTTCAACTTTAGAAAAGCGCGGCGAAGTTTTCAGAAGATGGGAGATTAGAATTTAAAACCGCCCGCGCACGGTCAAGTTTTAAAATCAAGTGCCACGGGCGCTGAGTTTTCGGGCTTGGGAAACGCGGCGCCCTCGAAGTAGGCCCAATCGGCATAGCTGGTTTGCGGCGCGGCTTGCGAAATGGTTTTCACAAGGCCGCCGTTCGCCAGTTGCACAACTAAAAACGCGCCGCGAAATTTGAATTTGTCGCCTTTGTCTTGGCAGCGAATTTCAAGGCGGTTTGCAGCTTTCACAGTTCCCACAGGCACTTCGATTTTCCCGCGCTGCCACGCGTCTCCGCCTGTGGGCAACACGCCGATTTTGGCATCGTTCAGCCAGATTTCTTTGTCGCCAAACTCCCCGCCGTTCACGCCAAAAACTTCAATGTTCAGCGTAGCGCTTTTAAGATTTTTCAATTCGTTTTCGGTCAGAGCGCGTTGCAAAACGGCGCTGCCAAAGCGTGTTTCAGGCAGCAGTTGCACGGTCTGGCGCCGCGAATTTTGCGCCAGAGGCCATGAGTTTTCTTTTTTCGTCCGGCTTTTGATATTTCGCTCCAAAAGCAGCCAACTTTCGACATTTGTTTTCTCTTGTCTGGCGAATTGCACCGCTAATTTTTGGCCGCGCAATGCCTTCAAATCGTAAGCCGCCATGCGCCACGGGCGCGCTTTATCGCTTGGCATTCCCGAACGTGCATAACCGGCAAAATCGTTGATTTTACCGACGCTTTCGTGATATGGTTTCGCAGCCAAGTCATTGATTTTCACTTCCGGCAACGCAGCGTAGCCGATAACCAACAAATCACAGCGCGGCATTGCTTCGTCGGGCAGCGTAAATTCGATTTTCCCGCCTTGCCACTGCATTTTTGGCGCGGCAGGAATCGCAACAACCTTTTGCGCTTTGCCCGGTTCAATTTTAAAAGCCATCGTCGCATAGCCGGGCAGTTCAAAATTCATCGCTTCGCCGCTGCGAAAAGTGGTGGGCCAATTATCGTCATAGGGAAACGCTACACGCGCGTGCATAAGCTGTTTTGGCGCGCCGCGAAACCGTGTTGAAGCATCGCAGGGCACGCGCAAAGTTTGCGCTTGCGCCGCCGGATTGCGCGCCACCAAAACACCGCGCTTGCCATTCCAACCGATATAACCGTAAGCGTGGCCTTCGTCGGGCCGTCCGCCAACGAAAACGGTGTTATTCAGCGCCTTTTCATGCGCTTTTGCCCAATTATGAATCGAACACAGCACGCGCCATTCGCCCTCGCTCATCGCGGCGGGAGAAATATACCATTCCTTCATTTGCACGCCGCGCCCGTAATACATCATCACATGGTCGGCCCAGTCGGAAAGCGTGTCGCTTTTGCTTTGCATTTGGCCTGCCGTGTTGCGCACAATGCCGTGCGTCATCAAGCGCGAAATCGGCAAGAGCGGGCGATCTTTTTCGTCGCCCCACATTCGCCAAATGTAAGCGTCGCGGTCAGTGGTTGCCATCGCGCGGCCCGAAAGTTCGGGCCAGTTGCCGTTGAAACCGTCGTCGCCCGCCAACATCCAAATGGCGTCGCCGTGCATCAACCACCACGGCGAAAACCACATCCAGTTGGTCAAGTTTTGATAAACCTGCGGGTTAATTTCGCGGCAGGCATCAAGCATTTCGATCATGGCATCCACGTTGGCTTCGTGCCCGTGCCTGTCCGTCGCTGGATGATTGTTGCCGTCGCCGATGTCCGACAGATGATTAAAATCGTGCTTGTAATACGAAATGCCCGCGTCTTTTGTTAAGCGGCGCAGTTGGGCCAACATCGCGTCTTTGTATTGCGGCTGCGCCAATGAATAATGCGCGAAATACTGCGAAAAATAGGGATTGGCTTTGGCGCGGGCAAAGCCTTGTTTTTCACCCCACGCGATGTCGTTGGTGGTGCCGTCCAACGAGAGCCACAAACCCAAACTTGTGCCTTCTTTGCGCAACGTTTCGCTGAGTTTTTCAACGTCGTCGAAGCCATTTGGGAATTGCGCGCCCGGCTGCCAAAGGGACTGGCGATTTTGCCAGCCGTTGTCGGGCACCATCGCGTCGAGTTTGATGCCGTAAGGTTCGATGTTCTTTTTAATCGCACGATAAACGTCCACGAAATTGTCGTCGCGCAAGTTTTTGCCCGCCGGGTCAAACCAGTTGTTGTAGTGCGTAAACGAGCGCGCTGGCTTGGCAATGGTGGCAAGATAATCTTCAAACGCCAGTTCTATTGGCTGATTTGGCTTGCCGATGCCCGCAACAGCGGTTTTGCTGATGATTTTCCAACGCTCGCCGTCGTTTTTCGCCTCGCCGGGGAAGTGAAACAAGCGCAGCAAACCGGGCAGCGCATTGGTGTCGTGGTCATGGCCTGCCAAATCTACAAACGAATAGTTGCCGACTTTTTCAAAGTGATGCGAATCGGCAGCGGGCGTGTTACCGTCGCTGTGGCGCGCGTGTCCAGCGGGATATTCAAGGCCGAAAAACCATTTACTATCCACGAAAACCGGCTCGCCGCGCCCGCCGCGTTCGGCTTTTTCTTGGAAAGAAAATCGCTCCACTTCAAGGCGGTCAATGGGGAAATCTGGCCCCATTTGCATTTCGATTTTCTTGCGAATATATGGCTCGCCGTTTTGGGCCGTATAGGTGAGAGCAATGGCGTAAGGAGCGCCTGCCATGCGCCTTTCGCCTACGGGAGTTTCGTATTCTACCTTCAATGTTTGCGTGCCGTTGGTATTTTGCCACTGCGGCGTTTTACGGCAAACATAATTGGCGGCAGTTTCCACGCCGCCGTTTAAATAGGCGATTGAAAACTCGTCGCTTTGCACATTGAGCGCGTCGCGGCCATCGGCGCGGGCGAATTTTACGGTGCGCCATGCGCGGCCATCAAAGGCGAATTCGCGGCGCACTAAATCGTTTTTGAGAACGATAGTTTGCGCTTGTGCTGAAAAGCAAAAGAGCGTGAGGAAAAAGAATACTTTTTTCACTTCGCTTCTTCAACAGTCAAAAGTTTGTCTTCAGGGTTTTCGCTGAGAATCAGGCCGCGAAAGCGCCATTCTTGCGGACGATTGTTGGAGTGCAACTGCAAACCAAGCGGCGACGCTTTGAGCATTTCGGGTTTGTCGGTGAAATCGAAAACCAGTTTGCCGTTGGCCGCCACACGAATGCGTTCGCCAATGACGAGCATTTCGATTTGATTCCAGTCGCCGACCTTTTCATTGGGGTTTTGCCAAGTGCCTTTTTGATTTTCCGGCACGACGCGGTTGCGCCGATTGGCGTCCCAGATGCCCCAATCCTGACAAAACATCAGCAGCGGGCCTTTGAAACTGAACGCGTCGCCTTTGTCTTCGATTTTCTCGCCGAGCGCGGCAATGGCCGAATGCATCGTCGAATAATTATCACCGCGCGTTTGCTTCACCTCGAACAGCAAACGAAATTGGCGATAGCTTTTGGTCGTGAACAAATAGGTGCTGACCGGCACATCGTCGGTATTGCTGCCTTTAATGGCGTCGCCTTCGACGGCCCAGTATTTTGCGCTTTGCCCTTCCCAACCCGTCAAATCGCGCCCGTTGAACAATTTCACCGGCGTTTCGGTGGCGGGAAGCATAACGCTCGCCGCCCAATCGTCGGCGTGGGCCATCGTCGAAAACAGCAACAGAATGCCAAGCAGATATTTCATAAAAACCTTTCAATCGCCCCACAGTTTGGCGAGCAGCTTTTCCATTTCCGGGTCGTGCTTTTTCAATTCGTCGCGGGTGAACGGGAAGAAATCGTTGCGCGCAAAGAAGGCTTCGGAGCATTCCGCAAAATATTCTTGCGGGTTAGTCATCGCATAAGCCTGCTCGAACGTGTTGGGGCGTCCGTCGCCGTGCCAGCGTTCGACTTTGTCGTAACTTTTACTGGCCTTGGCGCGCTCAAAGGCGGCTTTGATTTCGGCGTTGTCGAAGCCGTCCGGCAAGGCGAGGTCATGGAAAGCGTGAGACAATTCGTGCAAGGCAAAGTTTGGCATTCGCTTGCATTCCGCTTCAAAAATGCGAACGTTGGTGAACTCAACGCCTTTTGCCATCAACGGATTGCGTCCATGTTCGCGCAGCCAATCCGCGCTTGGATGATATTCGGCGCGCGGTGCGGTGCCAGCGTATTCCGGCGAAAACCACAACGGCACGGCGCGCAGTTTCGCCGCCGCTTTTGGCGGCACAGTGCGCTCAATGTCGGCGAGTTGTTTTTGCAATAAACCGAGCGCTTTTTCGAGCGCGTCTTTCTCTTTATTAAGCAGCGCGTTGCTGATGAAAACCTTTGAGCCTTCTAAGCTGCGCTCCTCATAATTGGCGTTTTGCGTGGCGGGAGATTTCAATGTCGGCGGGCCGTTCAGCCAACCGAGCGAAGTGAGAAATTTGTCGGCTTCGATGAGCGTCAAGGTGAAATACGGTTCGCGATTGAAAAAGCCGTGCCCGGCTTTTTCGTAGACATGAGTTTCGCAACGCGCGCCGACTTCTTTCATTTTCGCTTCGTAATCGCGCAAAACGCTAAGGGGAATCAATTTGTCCTCGTCGCCCAAAAACACGATGGTCGGCGGCGCGTCTTTGCGGATGTTGTGCGCGGGCGAAAATTCTTTGTAGCGCTGCCCTACTCGCTCATTTCCCCATTGGCCGGGGCCGTTGTTGAAAACCGGATTGAACAAAACCAGCGCGTTTGGCTTGCAGGAAACAGTTAAATCATCGTTGGCGTCGTCCTGTCCTTCAACGAGCGCGGTGAACGCCGCGAGATGTCCGCCTGCCGAGCCGCCTGCTGCCGCGATACGCTGCGGATCAATGCCCAGTTCTCCCGCGTGCGAGCGCACATAACGCAGCGCCGATTTCGCATCGGCGCAAGGTATGGTCGGCGGGCCGCTCTCGCCTTTGGGAATCGTGCGGTATTCGACGCGCACGCCCACAATGCCGCGCGATGCCAGATATTCGCTTTGCTTGGCGAACTGCCCTGCATTGCCCGCGACCCAACCGCCGCCAAAGAAAAACACCACTGCCGGACGCTTGTCGCTCACTTTCCAATCAGCAGGTTTTTCGAGGGACAATTTCAATTCGCGCGCGCCCGCTTTCTTGTAAATCACTGTTTCGGCGGCGTGCGAGGCGCCAAGGGGCACCAATGCGGTAAAAAACAGGAGCAAAGCGAGATTTTTCATAGTTGGGCTGCTTGGGACAGCAGTTTATAGTGATTCCGAGGGCCAGTTTGCAGAAATTAGACCCCCGAACAGGGCAAGCGCACTAATCATTCATGTTACGCAGTGCGCTTATGGTAGGCACTGGAAAGAGCGATTTCATCGCTCGTCCCCTCACCCGGCCTCTCCCCCATGGGGAGAGGAGAACTTGACTATTACGTCCTTGCCCTACTCCATCGGGCAGGAGCGCTTGCGTAAAGCACTCCTCTCCCCAGCGAAGCGAATGGGGGAGAGGCCGGGTGAGGGGACGAGCGATAAAATCGCTCATTGCTTATCACAACCTCACTGCGTAACATGAGTAATCATTCTCCTACGCTTTTTC
>JANMKN010000388.1:0-69561 GCA_031372065.1 Abditibacteriaceae bacterium
ATTTTTCATGAAACTCAGCGTTTTGATGCCGGTTTACAACGAGCGCGCCACGCTGCACGAAATTTTGCGGCGCGTGCAGGCTGTGCCGATTGACAAAGAAATTATCATCGTGGACAACTGCTCAACGGACGGCACTCGCGAAGATTTACAAGCGATGCTCGCTTCCAGCGAAGCCGAAAATGCTGACGGTTCGGGGCGTTTGCGTGTCGTTTTGCAGCCGCGTAATGGCGGCAAAGGTTCCAGTGTGCGACGCGCTTTGGAACTGGCGCGCGGCGAATGGGTGATTGTGCAAGATGCCGATTTGGAATATGACCCGCAGGATTATTTGCAACTGCTGATGGTAGCCGAGCGTTCGCCTAATCGCCACGCGGTTTTTGGCTCACGTCTCCAGCGCGGCACCGATTCGCTCAAGGGAATGCCGCACACTTCGTTTTATTACGGGCGCATCGGGCTTTCGATTTTGTTTCGCATTTTATACGCCTCGCCGCTTTCGGATGTGGCAACGTGTTATAAATTGATGCGCCGCAGTCTTGCGCAGTCGCTGGATTTAAAAGGCAGCGGTTTTGAACTGGATTTTGAAATCCCGGCGCGCTTGCGGCGGCGCGGCGTGCGCATTTATGAAGTGCCAGTTTCGTATGCGCCGCGCACCGAACTGGAAGGCAAAAAAATCCGCGTCGTGAAGGATGGCTTGCACGCTGCGTGGACGCTGATTAAATATCGTTTTAGCGGTTAGCTATGAGCGGTTAGCTTTTAGCCGATTTCAATGTTCATAGCTTAATGCTCAACGCTCACATCTGAAATTTTATGGAAACTCGCCGTAATTATTTTGCAATTTTCGCCGGCGTTTTTCTGGCGCTGATTGCCTTCGTGACATATTTAGCAACGCGCTGTTCGCCCGAAGATATTGCCAAAGAACGCTTGAAAGCAATGGCGAAAAAGGTCGAACGCAAGGCCAAAAACAAGTTCATGGAAACGATGGGCAACGCGGCCATCGAAGGCGGTGAACTATCGGGCAACGACGACCAAGGCCGTCCTTTGTGGTCGGTGGGCGCCGAAAAAAGCAACGTGCGTGCTGGCGACAACGACGAAATGCAAGCGACGTTAACTGGCGCCCACGCCACGCTGTATAACCAAGGCGCGCCGGAAACGACATTTCGCAGCGCAACAATGGAACTCACGCGCGATGCCAACGACAAAGTGCGCCTTGTTCTCAGCGGCGGCGTGACAGCGAAAACTTCATCGCAAGCCATCGCGCAAATTGCCAAAACGACAAAGCAAAAAATCAAAAACGCGCCGCAGGGCGTGATGCAAATGCAATCGAAAGATGCCGAAATTGATGTAAATGCGCGCCGTTTGGTCGCCAAAAACGGTGTGGTTATGACACAAGGCGAAGGCATGAAAGCCGTCAAAGTGACCGCGCCGCAATTGGTTGCCGATGTTGGCCTCGCCAACGCCAAATTAACGGGCGGCATTGTCGCCAATGCGCCGCAGGGCACGTTCAAAGCGCCCTCGGCGACATGGAATTGGAAGAACCATCGCCTCAGTGTGATGGGCGGCGTGACGGCCACGCATGAAAGCACGACCATCACGGGGGCGCGTTTGGATGCCGACACGCAAAGCAAAAGCGGCACAATTTCAGGCGATGTAGAAATCAAAGCGCCGCAAGGACAAGCCAGCGCGCAAAGCGTGACTTACAATTGGGATGCAAGGCATATCATGGCGCGCGGCAATGTGAATTTGAAAAAAGATAATGGATTGCTGCGCGCGGGCCGCATCGAAGGCGATGACAAATTGCAAAACGCTTCTGCCAGCGGCGGCGTGATTTTGCAAAAAGACGGCGTGCGCCTCACAGCAAACAGCGCCAAAGCGACAAACGGCCTGTCGCGTGCCAGTGCGTCCGGCGATGTAACCATCACCAAAGATGATGTAATTTTGCGCGCCGCCAACATTCAATCGTTTGATAATTTCAATCGCGCCGAAGCCTCCGGCGCCGTTCATTTGACTAAGGGCAACACAACCTTGCGCGCCGGGCGCGCCGAAGTTTTTGATAAAGGCGCGCGCGCGGTGGCAAATGGCGGCGTAACTTTGACGCAAGGCAATTTGACTGTAAATGCCAATCGCGCCGAAGCCCAAAATATCAATCAAAAAGGCGCCTTGCGTGTAGTGGCGAATGGCAAAGTGCGACTGAGCCAAGCCGATTTGAAAGTGACGGCGGGCCGCGCCGAAGCGACAAACACCGACAGCGAAAAATCGCGCCGCATTATCGCATCGGGCGGCGTGACGGCGCAAAATTCCACTGGCTGGGTGCGCGCCTCGCGGGTGACATGGGGCAACGGCAAAGTGGACGCGACAGGCGGCGTGAGCGCGAAACGCGGTGAACTAACTTTGTCTGCCGATGCCTTTGCGGGCGATGACAAAGGCACAAACGCGCTGTTAAGCGGCCATGTGGTGGTCAGACATTCCAATGGCGCTTCTTTGCAAGCGCCTTCGGCACGCTATGGGAAAAAAGCTAACAAAGTCATCGCCAGCGGCGGCATCATTTACAAAGATGCTCAAGGCAGCGTGGCTCGTGGCGAATCGTTGGTCGCTAATCTGGAATTGAAGCAAGCGCAGATTTCGGGCGTCAAAGCGCAAATCAAATTGGATAACTACAGCGGCAAAAACTTATTTTAGCGTGTTGTTTTGCGCACGGTGTAGGCGCTCAGGGAAGGCCCTGTGGTATCCTCAATTCATCGTTAGGACGTTACGCACATTGTTCATGAATACACGAAATTCTCGTTTGGTCAACTTATTGGTCGTGCCGGTTTTTTCTTGCCTTTTCTTGCCGCAGGTCGCTGCTCGTGCGCAGCAGGGAGCCACGAAAACGGTGAAAATTGGTGGAAATTTGAATGTCGAAGCTGGCAGCGTCAAATTGTTCACCGGCGCCAAGCAAGGCGCGCTCATCGAAGGAACGCCAACCAAACCGGCGCATATTTGGTTTCCGGCAGCCGATGCCAAAGAGCCGCCACAATTGGATGTCACTTCGCCGCACATCGAAATTTTGTCCGATAAAAACAATACGCTCAAAGGCGTGGTTGCGACAAAAGGAGTGCAGTTTGAGGTATCTTTGTCGCAAAAAAACGGGCCGCCAGTGCGCGTTCAGGCTAAATGCGACAACGCCACTTTGAATCGCACCGATGCGGCGCGCGTTTTGACCTTAAACGGCGGCGTGGATGGCTGGTTTCAAAGCGGCGATGGCCCGCGCAACCAACTGCGCGGCCAAACCGTCACCATCACCTCGCAGCCGGATGCAGCCACTTCGTTAATCGCCGATATTAAAGGCGATACGCAAGGAATTCGTGTGGACGTGCCGCCAGACGGCAAATCCGCCTCCGGTGTTAAACCAGTGATTGTTACCGCGCAAAATGCGCAGTTGCGACAGGGCAAAAATGGATTGGAAGCGGATGTGGACGGCGGGACGCAAGGCGTGCGCATGGAAATTCCCCCACAGCCAAAAACTGGAAACGCGAGTGCTTTGGCAATGGGCATGATTGTGCTGACCGCGCAACGTGCCAGCGTGCGCCAAGCCGATGGCACGGCGCACTTGATGGGCAACGCGCACGCCGCTTCGAATGGCGAAGGGCAAGGCACATTTGACGTTGCCGCCGATGAATTCACGTTAAGCCGCAAGCCCGACGGCGAAATTGATGTGCTGAAAAGCAAAGGGCGCACGCGTCTTAAGCTTGGTTTGCCGCCCGATGCCAATGCCAAACCATTGGTCGCAACAAAGAACAAAATTGCGTTTGGCAAGCCCGATTATATCGAAGTCGAATCCAACTCTGCGACGGCGGATTTGGCAAAGAACACTTTGATTTTTGAAGGCGATGTGAAAGGCTTTTATCGTTTGCCAACCGCCAATGCCCCTGCCGCTACGCCATCAAAGGACTACAAATTTTCTGGTCAGCGCGCCATTATGTCTTACGCCCCGGAAACGGGGGACATCGCGCGCGGATTAAACGTTGAAGTAGAAGGCGGCACCGAGCAAGCCGTCATCGAGTTGCCTGGCTTTTCGATAGATAATTTCTAAATCTTGCATTTTAATTGCTGGATTCATCCTCAATTCAAAAATCCAAAAATTCCATGCCTTCTGCGCCGCCTCTCAAAAAAAATAACCCTTTGCTGTTTGCTGATGGCACGCCAGCGGCCATTGTCGCCAGCAAGTTGCGCAAAACCTACAACGGGCGTGTAGTAGTGGATGGCGTTTCCATCGAAGTGCAGCGCGGCGAAGTTGTCGGTTTGCTTGGGCCAAACGGGGCGGGAAAAACGACTTCGTTTTACATGATTATGGGTCTTGTGCCCGCTGAGGGCGGTTCGGTGCATTTGGGCGAAGAGAACATCACGCATTGGCCGATGCACCAGCGCGCACGCGGCGGCGTTGGCTATCTGGCGCAGGAATCGTCTGTGTTTCGCAAACTCAGCGCCGAAGACAATGTGCGCGCGGTTTTGCAGTTGATGCCACTTTCCAAATCGGAACGCGAAGCGCGCTGCGAACAACTATTGGGCGAATTTGGTTTGTTGAATAAACGTCATATTTTAGGAATGCGCTTGTCGGGCGGCGAAAGGCGGCGCGTGGAAATCGCGCGCACTTTAGCCACCGATCCGTTTTTCATCTTGCTCGACGAGCCGTTTACCGGCATTGACCCGATTGTGCGTCAGGAAATTCGCACTATCGTGCGGCGTTTGTGCGAACAAGGCATCGGCGTGCTGATTACCGATCATAACGAAATGGAAACGCTGCGCATCATTGATCGTGGCTATATTTTGTCCGATGGAAAAGTCATTGCCCAAGGCACCTCGCAGGAACTTTTGAGCGACGACGAAGCCCGCCGCGTTTACTTCGGGCACGAGTAATTAGGTTTTAGGTGCTGGAAACGCTCCCAAAAACCAAAACCCAAAATCCACGATGTCAACTCCCCTTTTCCTTTTGCTTGGTCTGACTATAGCGACCTGCGTGATCGCGTATTGGTCGGATAATCTCGGCAAAAAACTGGGGAAAAAACGCGTCAGCTTGTTCGGTCTGCGTCCGCGTCAAACGGCGACCTTGATGACGATGACTTCCAGTGTGGTCATCATGTTTTTTACTTTGGGTGTGCTTTTAGCCACCAATAGCGGTTTGCGCGGCGCGCTTTTGCGATACGACAAAGAACGCGCCGACAATCGCGATTTACGCCAAAAGAACAGTGCCTTGCGAACCGAGCAAAAGAATTTGCAATCGGAAGTTGGCAGCGCCCAAAAGCAGGCTGCCGGTGCCAAAAAACAAGCCTCAGATGCCCAAAAACAGGCTTCGTCCTTCAAAACGCAGGCTTTTGAGGCGCATAATAATTACCAGAGCGCATTGGGCCTTCTTAAAGGCCAAAAAGCACAATTGCGCGTCGCCAAAAGTGCCGAGCGTGCAGCACATTCGCGCGAAAACGCAGCGCGCGCTGGCGAATATGCTGCGAAAGCCAGCGCTCGAAAAGTCGGTCTTGAGTTAGCAAATAAGAAGAAGGAATTAAGCACAGTAAACCTTGATTTGGCAACGGCTCGAACCAATTTGGATACCCTGCAAGCGCAACTATCCAAGGCTCAAGAAAGCGTAATACAAACGCAGGCGAAATTAAAGGATGAGCAAAATAAAGTCGCCATGCAGCAAAACGACTTTGAGAGAGTCGCCCAGGCTTCGCAAAAACTTCAAGCGGAATTAGTGCGACAGATCAATCAACTACAGCAAAACATAGAAGATTTCAGAACCCAAAAAGTAAGTTTGGAACAAGATATTAACGAATTGAACAGTCGAATTATACGACTCAAATTATTACAAACTCAACTGTCACAACCCTCAGCAGAAACGATTGATGTGGTCAAAGGTGCGGTCTACGCAGATGCCTTAATTCCACCGCATACTAATGCGTCGGACACTACTGAAAAGTTGCGTGCCATGTTGAACGAAGGCCGCGAAGAATTAGCTCGAAATAACGAAAAACGCACTATTAAGTTACTGCTTAAGACCGGCGAAGAGTTGCCACAGGAAGTCATTATTAAATCGTTGGCTCAATTTCTCCAAAGCTTGGATACGCCAGCTTCCGTGCGGCTAAGTGCCTATCGTTTTCACGCCAGAGAGGAAACTGAAATTCAGTGCTTTTTTGTGGTAGTGCAGTCGCGTATAGCGTTTGTGCGCGATGAAGTCATGGCCTCGAAGATTATTGATGGCTCACAAAGCGATGCGCGTATTTTTAATCAACTATTGCACGACCTATTAGATGCAGGTGAAAGTGAAGCGAATAAGAAGGGTGTTGTGCCTATTTTGAAGCGTGGTGAGAAGATTTATGCCGATGGCACCAACGAACGCCTGTTTGAAGTTTTGCGTCGCGTTCAAGCCATCGGAAAACCTGTCGAAGTGCGTTTGGTGGCCGATGCTAATCTCACAACCATTGAGCCATTGCGCGTGCATTTTGAAGTCGGCAAGCCCGATTCCAATAAGACGGTCAGTTCGCCCGATTCGCTGTGAATTTTCTTGTCATGGGCAACGCACAAAATGCAGCGACCATCGTGCCCTCGCTGGTGTTAGCTGTTGATCCAGGCCGCGATAAATGCGGCGTTGCCATTGTCACAAGCGAGGACGAAATTCGATTTCATCGCGTTGTGCCCGTGGCGAAAATGCGCGCCATGCTCGAAGAACTCGCACAAAACTGGCATTTTACGCATCTCGTTTTAGGAAATTCAACTTCCTCGCAAGAGTGGCGCCAAAGAATCAGCGATTGGTTGCCCGAAGTCACCATAATCTTGCAAGATGAACGCGGCTCAACCTTAGCAGCGCGTCCACTGTATTGGCAACATAATCCGCCGCGCGGCTGGCGTCGCCTGGTGCCGCTGTCGCTGCAACACCCGCCTGAACCGATTGACGATTTCGCCGCTGTGGTTTTAGCGCGGCGCTTTTTTCAGTTGTCTTGACCGCAAGATCACGCGAAGACTTCCAAGGCCGGTTGCGCTTTGTTGCCGACAGTAAACGGGCGTCCGCTGGGTGAGACGACTTCTTTTGTCAGCGGCAAACCGGCGGCGTGGCCGATGGTGGCGTGAAACGAGCCGATAGTCATCGGCTTGTCGGCTGGTTCGTAGCCTGTGGCATTGCTGGCGCCGTGAACGTGGCCGCGCTTGACGCCGCCGCCCGCCAAAACTGTCGAAAAGCAAATCGGATGATGCCCGCGTCCGCCGCCGTCGAAGTTGGGTTTGCGGCCAAATTCCGTCGTGACGGCGACTAATGTTGTATCCAGCAATCCTTGCGCATCCAAGTCGGCGACGAGCGCGGCGAAAGCCGAATCGAACTCATTACCTTTGTCGGTCATGCGGTCTTCGAGATCGTCGTGCATATCCCAGCCGCCGCTTTCGACTTCGATAAAGCGCACGCCCACTTGCACCAAGCGGCGCGCTAACAAGCAGCCTTGGCCGAATTTATTGCGGCCATAATCGTCGCGCAGTTTCTCGGTTTCGTTGGATAAATCGAAAGCTTTCAATTCGCTACTGCGCATCAGGCGCAAGGTGTTGTCGTAAAAATCGTTGTAGGCTTTGACGTTTTCGTCGGGGAAGTGCTGGCGAAAATCCTGATCGAGTTCATTGGCTAATGAAAGGCGCGCTGCGGTGCGCTCGGAGCCGGAGGCCGCCGCTGAATTTTGCAAGCCCTCTTCGGGGTCGAGAATCGGCAGCGGCGAATAGGTGGCAGGAAAAAAGCCGTTGCCATGCCGCGATGGTTGATTAATGCACACCGACGAGGGCAAAGTTTGATGGCTCGGCCCCAAATAATGTTGGCACCACGCGCCCATAGCCGGATGCACAACCGTGCCGCGCTGCTCGTAAGCGGTGCGCATTAAATAGGCTGCCTGCGCGTGAACGCCGACTTTGGCCGTCATAGAGCGGATAACGCAGATTTTATCGGCCACGCCGACGGTTTTGGGTAGAAATTCGGTCAACTGAAAGCCCGCCTTGGTGCCGACTGCTTTGGCTGGGCCTTGCGCCTCGCCGGTTTTCGGGTCGAAGGTATCAATATGGCTGAGTCCGCCCGAAAGACGCAGCCAAATGATGTTTTTCGCACGACCAAAGCCCGGCAAAGCCGCGTTACTGTTTGCCGCCGCATTTTGCGGCGCCGCCAATGCCGCGCTGCCTTTGACAAGCGGCAAAATGCTCAGGCCAAACGCCGCGCGCGCGCAACGCTCCACAAAAGCGCGGCGCGAAACGGAATCTTTGGCATTCATTTGGTGGCTCATAAATTCTCCGTTTTACTGCACGAAAATAAACTCGCGCGTGTTGAACAAAACCCACGTTAATTCGGGCAGTTCCAAGCCCTGAGTAAGCGCGTTTAGCACTTTGGTTTTCTCGCTTGCGTTTGGCATCCGGCCCAAGAAACTCAGATACAGTGATTCAATCTGGCGCTCTTTAGTGGGCTGCAAGGCGGCGCTTTTGAGAGCCAGCGCATCACTATTACCGATGACGCGCTGCACATCGCCGTTCATCAGCATTAGCACTTGCGGAATGCCGCCTTCGCGCGAAGAATCGTCGGCGATTTCGCGGTCGCTTTCTCCAAACATTCGCAGAAAATGGCTTTCTTTGCTCGGCTGCTCCAATTCGGAGGCGCGCGCTAAAATCATCCCGACAAAGCGCGGCGGCGGGGCTTTTTTGCCGTCTATCGTTTCGTAATTGAGGGCGTTCGGGCCAAGGCCTTTCAGGTCTTGCGGCTTTAGGCTTTTGGCCTTGTCTTCGATCATTTTGAGGCTTAATTCATCACCCGCAATCACCAAGGGCTGCAAGGCTTCCACACGTTTGAGTTGATAATAATTCAAGCCCGAACCTGCCGCTAAAGTAAGCACCGAATCCCACGCTTGCTCGGCGGTCATGCGCCGCAAAAGCGGGCCGGGAAATAGATACGGGCCTTTGGATAAATCGGGCGTGATGTTAGCTTGCCGCTGATACGTTTTGCTATTGAAAAGCACGCGCTGAAACTCGCGCAGATCGAAATTGAGTCGCTTCATTTCGGCGCCCAAATGCACTAAAAGCTGCGGGTTTGAGGCTTTATTTAGATCATCCAGATCGCTAATCGGCTCCTGCACCGCGAGGCCGAAATTTTTCTGCCACAAGCGGTTGGCAATGGCTACGGCAAAGCGTGGGTTATCGGGATTAGTTAGCCATGTGGCAAACGCTTGGCGGCGCTTGTCCGGGTCATTTGTGTCCACATTATAGGCCGCACTTTTCTTGTCGCTTTCGTCCCATGTGAAGAGCGCGGGATGCACCAATTCGCCGGGTTTGGCGTTGTCGTATTTATAATCTTTGGGAAACGCAAGTTTCTTTCGGGGGACGATTTTTACTGCCGAAGCGTTGACCGTTGCCAGCGCCACTAACATTTTTTTGTCTTTTTCGTCAAAGGAATCCGATTGCTTGATGATCCTTTTGGCAATGCCATTGCCTTTGACAACGCTGGTGTCTACGTCACCGAAAAAGGCGGCC
Organism: Abditibacteriaceae bacterium; assembly: GCA_031372065.1. Taxonomy (GTDB): domain Bacteria; phylum Armatimonadota; class Abditibacteriia; order Abditibacteriales; family Abditibacteriaceae; genus DASWNL01. The sequence continues at coordinate 9,511 of JANMKN010000388.1, forward strand.
ATTTCATAAAATTGCTTTTGTGTCCACGGCGCCAGAGGATGATCATGACACTGCGCGCAAGCCACATTGGCCCCTAAAAAAGTCGTCAATGTGCCGGACAAATTATCCAGTGGCATTCCCGGATCGCGCAATAAATAACCCGCCGCGCCGTTGGTGATGAGGCGCCCCTCGGCGGTCATCATTTTGTAAACCGTCTCGTTCCACGGGCTGTTTTTGGTGATACGCTCTTTGAGCCACTCCTGATAAGTGAAAGTCGGCCCGCCTTTGTTGATGCGGTCTTTGACGCGCAGCATATCGGCCAGCCAATTGAAACTTTGCGAGCGATAATCCTGCGAAAGCAGTAACGCATCAATGATCTGCGCGCGCTTGTCGGGCGCGCTATTGGAAAGGAAATCGGTTACTTCATCGCGTGTGGGAATGCGCCCGGCAGCATCGAGATAAACGCGCCGCAAAAATTGTTCATCGCTGGTAAGGGCGTTGGGCTTTTGCTTGGCTTCGCCGAGTCTTTCCAAAACCAGCGCGTCAATCTTCGCGGCGGCATCAGCGACTTTGAGCGTGCTTTGCACCAGCGGCAAAGCATCGGGCGCTACAGTTAAAACTTGTTTCACCGGCGCGCTGATGCGAGCGCTTGTTGGCGTTGCCTCGTCGCGCCTGCCGCGCCGATTCTTGCTTCCATTACCACGCCGATTACCGCCCGCCTGATTTTGCGGTTGCGCTTGCGGGCGCTGCATTTCCTGCATTCGTTGCCGACGCTGCGCCTGCATAACGCGATTCGTCACCTTGTTTTTGCGGTTTTGCGCCTGCGCGGGGCCAAAACACAGCAAAAAAGCCGACAGAACAAGCAAAGGGCGAAAGAGAAGCTGTTTTTTCATGGCTGGGACGAAAGTCCTTTTTCTTGCAATGAGACTTTTGAAACGCCGCGCCGCGCGCCGGTGTGCGTTTTTACAGCAAATTTACACAGGTGTCACAGAAGTTCACGACAGCGCGTTACACCGGCACGCCGCGCCGCAAAAACTTTTGGGCTTGTTCCATCGCTTTGCTGGCGTAATCGTGGGCGTGGCCGACTTCCATGCAGCCGCGATGCGAGGGCAGCAATTTGGATGGATTGAAATTGTTTTTCGGATTGAAAACCGCGCGCACATCGCGCATCGCCGAAAGTGTATCGGGCGTGAAGGCGTATTCCATCAGCGAGACTTTTTCGACGCCGATGCCGTGTTCGCCGGTCACGCTGCCGCCGTAATCTATGCAGCGGCGCAGAATTTCTTCGCCTGCTTCGAGAACTATCGGCAATTGCGCCGGGTCGCGTTCGTCGAACAAAATGCAGGGATGCAAATTGCCGTCGCCGGCGTGAAAAACGTTGGCGACTTTGACACCGTGACGCGCCGCGATTTCTTTAATCTCTTTGAGCATCGGCGCGATTTTCGAGCGCGGCACCACGCCGTCTTGCGTGACATACGAAGGCGTCACGCGGCCCAGTGCGGCAAAGGCACCTTTGCGCGCCGCCCACAAAAGTTTGCGTTCTTTGTCGTCTTTGGCGAGCCGCACTTCGCGCGCACCGCTTTCGCGGCAAATCTGCGCGGCGCGTTCGTATTCTTCCGTCGCGGCTTCGGGCAGTCCGTCGGTTTCGATCAGTAAAATCGCTTTGGCATCGAGCGGCAGGCCGAATTTATAGGCCGCTTCGATGGCGGGCAGGAAAACATCGTCCAACATTTCCAGCGCCGCCGGAATGATGCCCGCCGCGATGACATTGGAAACGCATTGCGCGGCCTCGTCGAAGTCGTCGAAAATCGCCAGCATGGTGCGCGCCGCTTGCGGAACCGGCGTGAGTTTCACCCACGCTTTGGTCACGATGCCGAAAGTGCCTTCGCTGCCAACGCCAACGCCCAATAAATCGTAGCCGGGCATTCCTTCTAAGGTGCCGCCGAGCCAGACGATTTCGCCGTCCGGCAAGACCATTTCCACGCCTAATGTATGGTTCACCGTGATGCCATATTTGAGCGTGTGCGGCCCGCCCGAATTGTTGGCGATGTTGCCGCCGATGGTGCAAGCCGCTTGCGAGGATGGGTCGGGCGCGTAATGCAAGCCAAAAGGCGCCGCAGCTTGCGTGAGATGCAGATTCACCACGCCCGCTTCGACAAGCGCGCGGCGATTGGTCGCGTCCACTTCCACAATGCGCTTCATGCGCGTCATGGCCACTAAAATCGAATCGGTTTCCGCCAAAGTGCCGCCCGCGAGGCCCGTTCCGGCGCCGCGCGGCACGATATTGAGATTGTGTTTGATGGCGCACTTAACCAGCGCGGCGGTTTCTTCGGTTGTGCCGGGAAAAACCACCACTTCGGGGCGCCTTTTAAAGGCGACACAGGCATCGCATTCGTAAACCAGAAGGTCGTCCGGCGTGGAAACGATATTTTTCGCGCCGACAATCGCTTGCAATTCGCTGAGAATTTGAGGAGTCACAAGCGGTAGTTTAAAAGCTATCGTCGGGCGGCACACAAAAGGCAGACAAAAGCCGCGCTTGAATTTTCAAGCGCGGCTTTTTGATGGCGTTTCCGGTGAGCGGAGTGCGTTTCACGGCTGTGTAGACACGCTTTTGACGGCGGAATAGTCGCCGATGGCGTTTCTGCCGTCGGAATAGCGAATGCGATATTCGCGCGATTCAGTGCGGCCCGGCGTGAGATTCTGGCGCATATCCAAATAGTTCGCGGCAGCGACTTTATCCAGCACGGCCCACTCGGTTTCGGCCCCGCGACGGCCTTCGATAATGACCATAGGCGAACCATCGCGCGTGAAAGTCAGTTCAACGTAGCCGTTGGGTTGCGCGTCGGCGTCTTTGATGCGCGGCGCGCCTTTGGGCGGTTGGGGAATCGGGTCGAGACGCAGCAATGTTTTCAAGGCGGGCGTGAGATTGTTCGATTTGAGAATCGTATCGTTCACCAATTCGGCGATGAAGTTGAAAATGCCGCTGTCGGGTGCGCCCGAAGGCGGCGTGGGCGGCGCGAAAGTCGGCAAAACTGTCGCTTGAGGAGTCGGGTCGCTGTCTAAATCGGTCAGCAACGTCGTGCCGCCTTTGGAAAAGGAGCGCACATAAGGCAGATAGCGATTGAGCAGGTAGTTATACCAGTCCGCAGCGGACTGGATACGGGTCATGGCGACTGTCGTAACGCCCAAATCAGTCGCAATCGGTGCCAAAACTGCCGCGAAGTTGCCGAGCCATTTGCCACGCTCATCGAAGGAGCCGGGCAGATAATTCACATTAACCAGATTCATCACAAACCTCCTGAGACTTGATATTATTATCGCGAAAACAATGCGTTTGTCAAACGGAATCACGCCTGTTTAGGAGAAAAAAAGGATAGATTTTGAAAAAGCTGCCTTAGATTTCGGGAAATCTACGATAGCTTTTTAGACATCCATCGTAGCTTTCGAGAAATCTAAGATAGCTTTTTGGACATCTAAAGTAGCTTTTTAGACATCTACGATAGCTTTTGCGACATCTAAGGCAGCTTTTTAGACATCTACGATGGCTTTTTAGACATCTACGATAGCTTTTTCAGTATCTAAGGCAGCTTTTTGGACATCCGCGACGGATTTCGAGAAATCTCAGCGCATTCGATAGAGTTTGACGCTATTTTGAGTGCTAACCGCTAAAGTCGAACCATCGGGCGAAAGGGCCATAGCGTAAATACATTGATTTACTTTGACTTCGCGTAGGAGTTTGCCTGTTGCTATGTCCCAAATATAAAAGATTATGTCCTTGTGTAAAATTCCCGCCTTTTCATTTTCAAAAGTGTCGTAAGCAAGTAACCACGGTTTGCTGCCGGAAGATTGTAGCCATCTCATCCAAGGGGTAATCATTGGGTGATGAACCGAGATTTTCAACTTTCCCGTTTGAGCATCTCGCAATTGACATCCTCCCTTTCCTGAAATAAAGAAAGTGGTGCCATCAGTCGAAAAACTAATTAATTGGTGGGAAGGAGGCAGCAATGAAGCGGGCAAGAATACATTACGTTTTGCAGCCTGTGCCTCAAAGAGAAGAATACCAATCGAATTTTGATTTCGATCAAGTTTGTCGTCAAGCATAGCTGCTCCACTGTTGCCGCTCATTGCCAAATTCCCATCTTCAAATGTTTTGCCTGAAGGCGGCTTTATTTCTGATGTTGTTAGCAAACGTCCTGTAGCTCTATCGAGAGTGCTAATCATAATGGAATCGCCCTTTTGTTGGCCCTCAATCATTTGTTTTCCATCAGTCGAAATGTTGTAGTTGAAAAATTCGGAGGGGGAAATCGGAATGCGCAAGGGCACCGGTTTTTTCTTTTGCAAGTCCCAAATTGTCCAACAATCGCAACCTGATTTAGTGCCTGAATCATGATAGAGCAACGAACCGTTAGGCAATAAACGAAGACTGCCCGGATCAGCATCTACATTTAGAGAACGCGACAACACCTTTTTGTCGGTATCCCAAAATTGCAATTGATCGTTAATGCTATCCTCCACCAAAAGCGTTTTGCTGTCGGGCATCCATAGCAATTGATAGATTATCTTGGTGTCGGCAGACAATGGCAGCGTGCGCGGCTGCCAACTACGGCGCTCGCGGATGACGGCGAAAAGCAGCAGCGGAATAAGCAAAAGGACGGCTATTCCCGCGCGGCGTTTGGTGAGGCGAAAGCGATTCATCACAGTGAATTATGCAACAAAAAACGCGGCTATAAAATGAAGCGCTGAAATATGTCGGGAAAACAGATAACGTCGCGGCGTTATACTTTTTAGTGAGGTTTTTATGACTTTTCGCCGTGTTCTTCTCTCTCTTTTCGTTTTTTGCTGCCTCGCGCCCGTTTTTGCCAAGGATTATGCCGACCCGGACGGCGCGTTTGCCGTTCGTGTGCCGGATAACTGGCAAACGCAGCGCGCACCCATTGATACCGGCGTGTGGCTGACGGTTTTGGCGCCCCTCGTGAGGCCCGGACAGCAATCGGAAAGTCTTAATATCGTCGCGGTGCCCACGCCCAAAGCGGCGACGGGCGCGGCGCTGGATAATCTCGCCAAGTTGCTCATCGGCGTGATGGAGCAAATTCTCAAAACGCAGGGCACCGTGCAAATCGGCGAAACGACGCACGTCAAGCATGAAAATCTCGATGCCGTGCGCGCCGATTTGAGTTTCACCAGCCCCAACGGAACCGATAGGGGCTACTTTTTGGTGCTGTCGGGCCAGCGTCACGCCTTTTTGGTGGTTCCCAGCGGGCCGCAAGGCGATGAAAACGGCCTCAAGCGCGCCGAAGCGGTGTTATCCACGCTGGTTTTGGAAGGCACGCAGCCCAAAGCGGGCATCGCCATGCCGCCCGCCACGCAAAATCAAACCGGCGCTGCCGATGTCGAGGCAACCAACCAAGCCGCCGGAGAAAAATTTGTCAAAGACTTAGTCGAAGAAGAAAAAGAATTAATCGCCATGCAGCAGGCGTTTTTGGAGCGCACGCCCGACAAAGAGGCCAAAGCGCCGGACAATAACACGCTGCGCGCCCGCTTTACCGAAGCCAATGCCGCGCGTTTGGCGGCGCCGGAAAATTCCAAAGAACGCGCCCTTTCGGCGCGTCGCGCGATGGATGCCGCGACAGATATGGCGTGGCTCCTTTTCGACAAGCAGCAATTCGACGAAGCCGCGACATGGTTCGAGAAACGCGCTGCGTTGCGCCGCGAAAGTTATCAGGCGGCGCGCACTTTTCAGGAAAATCTCGTGGCCCAACGCTTTGACGACATGAAAAAATGGCGCGCCCTGCAAAAACAAAGTGCGCCCGATCAAGCGGCGGGTTTTCATGCCGTTCTCACGCTTATCGGCGGCTTGCAAGCCGAGCGCCTTCAGGTTTTGCAAACCTTCGCCACCGACAGCAACGACAACGCGGCAGTGGTGCGTTATGCCACGCAGGAATTGCAACTGCGCACCGATGAATTGCAAGACGCCACGCAAAAAGGCGCCTTGCTGGAGCCGATAGAAGGCAAGAAAGCGCAAATCGCCGCCGCCCACGAGCATCTGGCGACGGCGCTTTCGTCGCTGGCGCGCTACGACGAGGCCGAAAAAAACCTGCGCCGCGCCTTGGAAATCCGGCGCGGCTTGCCCGCGACCTTCGGGCAGCGTGATATTCACATCCCCATCGCGGAATTAGGCGCCTTGCGCGGTGCTTTAGGCGATTTGCCGGGCGCACGCGACTTTTATCAGCAAGCGCTACTGGCCTTGGAATCCGATGCGCCCGCGCGGGCCAAAACAGTGGCTACCGAACTTGTCACGCCCGAAGGCTTGAAGATTGAGGCAACTATCGCGCAAGGCACAATCCTGCTGACCTTGGCCACGGTGTTGGAAAACATGAACGATTATGTAGCGGCAGCGCGGCATCTCGAACGCATTCCGCAATTGCTCGAAACCGTGCCCGAAACTGGCGATCTGGCACGCCGCAAGCAATTGCTGGGCTTGACGGCGCGCCTGATGTTAGCCGCCACGCACGCTGATGCGGGCGAAACCACTACGGCACTGAGCGAAATCAAGGAAATCACACCGCTTTTGCGCACTTTGAGCGGCGAAATCGGCGTGTCCGGGCCGCTGGTCAGCACCTTAGCGGTTTATGCTGTGCTTTATGAGCGCGGCGAAATCAGCCGCGCGCAAATTTTAGAAGCGCGCACCTACGCCGAGCAGTTTCAGCGCGTAGCCGTTTCGACGCAGGACTTGGGCAACATGGCGCGGGCCAGCTATTTTCTGGCGACCATTGATAACGAATTGGATGATCTTCCCAATGCCAGTCTGAACGCCGAAGAATTTCTCAATGCCGCCCGCAAAGCCGAAAACACTTCCGACATCAGCGATGCTCAGGTAATGCTCGCCAAAGTGCGCCACAAGCAAAAACGCGAAGACGAAGCGTTGGCTGCTTTGGCCGAAGCCGATAAATTTGCTGCTGGCGTCGGTTCGTCGCTCGATAAATCTATGATTAGCGATGTGCGCGGCCAAGTGTTGGAAGCCAAAGGCGATTTGCCCGGCGCGTCAGCCAGTTACAAGCAAGCGATTGCCCTCATGGAAAGCGTGCGCGCCGGGGCCGCCTCGGAAAGCGATTTTTCGAGCTTGAAAAGCCGCTACGAAGTGTATGAACACATGGTGCGCCTGCTCATCAAAATGGGGCGCGCTGATGAAGCCTTTGATTATTTAGGCCGCGCCAAATCAAAGAAAATGCAGGACAACTTGCGCCTGACTAATGTGCGTTCGCCCAATCCCGAACTGCAAGCCTTATTAGATCGCTTCAACGGCATCGAAACCAAACTGCAAACTGTCAGCACGCAATTGCAAAGCGAGCAATCCAAGCCTGAAACTGAGCGCGACGCCGCCAAAATTGAAACCTTGAAAACGTTGGTTGCCACCACGCAAGGCGAATATCGGCGTGTTTTTGAAGAAATCAAAACCAAACATCCCAACTGGGAAGCGAATTTAACCGTCAAGCCGCGCGAACTCAAAGCCACGCAGCGCAGCATTCCCGCAGGCGTGGTTTTGGTGCAATATGCGCCCGTCGGCGAGCAGATTTATATCTTCGTCGTGACGCGCGATGATTTGAAAATCTACACGCCCGCCGCAAAAACTGAGGATGTTTTCACGCGCATCAAAAACTTGCGCCGTCTAATTGTGCAGGAAGGCCAACGTGGCGTGCCGGTGCCCGCCAAAGCGCCGGCCACCAACGATTCTTCCAGCAGCACCGGCAATTTGTTGGCGCTTTATGAAATGCTCATCAAGCCCATCGAAGCCGACATAAAAGACGCCAAAACCATCGCGTTTATTCCCAACCAGATTTTGTATTATTTGCCGTTTCACGCCTTGGCGCGGCGCGACGGCGATAAAGTTCGCTATCTTATCGAAGACAAAGAAGTGGTTTATTTAACCGGCGCTGACGTGATGCGCTTCGTGCAGCCGTCCGACACTACAAAAAAACAAAATGGCTTAGTGGCATTTGGCAACCCGACCGGCGCCAATTTGCCCGCTTCGCAGGAAGAAGTGAAAACCATCGGCACGGTTTATCCGCAATCGCAGATTATGACGGGCGCCGATGTCACCAAAGGCGCCGTGACCGCCTCCACGACTATGGATAAGCGCATTGTGCATTTCGCCACGCACGGCTTTTTAAACGCCAATGTGCCCTCGCAAAGTTACATTCAACTCGCCAAAGGCGGCGCGCAAGGCAGCGAGCAATTAACCGTCAACGAAGTGTGGGATTTGCCCTTGCAAAAAGTGGATTTAGTGACGCTTTCGGCCTGTGAAACCGCGCTTTCGCAGCGCAATCCCGATGGCGGCGACATCACAACTTTAGCCGAAGCCTTTTCTACCGCCGGCGCGACTTCCGTGCTGTGCAGCTTATGGAGCGTCGCCGACGACAGCACACGCGATTTGATGGTGGAATTTTATACGCAGTTAGCCGCTGGCGCGACCAAAGGCGCCGCCCTGCGCGCCGCCGAACTCAAAGTCATGCGCAATCCACAAACGGCCCATCCCTTTTACTGGTCGCCCTTCATTTTAATGGGCGACTGGCGCTAACGAAAATTTATGTGGCTGGAATTAGCGGGGCATTGGTGGGGAATAACATTGTTGTGGCGGCGCGCGGCGTTAATGTGGGCGATACGGCTTTGATGCAGAATTAACGGCATAATGAAAATGAGCGGTGAGGAACTTCAAAAGCTACTTGATTTAGCTCCCGGTTTCATCGGCAAGCAAATCACCGTCGTCGAGTCAATCAGTCGTGGCCGCAACACTGGCAAGCATGACCGCCACTTCGCCACTCGCTCATCTTTCACGTTCAAAGTTGAGAGTGTGTTTGCGGCTTTCAGCGGCGCTCAATTATGTTTTATGGGTGCGGCTGCTCAATATGGTGTCTCGCTTGACGGTGTTGTGAGTTTCAAATTTGGCGACGGTGAATTAGAAATCGTGGAGCATTTCGAGCAACAAACCGAGCGTCAAACGCACATAACCGTGAGCTAACAAGAAATTATGTTGGCAAGGGGTCTGTTTTGGGTGATCGATTTTGAGTTTTGATAGAACAAACAGCAGCGTGTTTCTCAAGCGGGAAGCGCGCTTTTGAGTGAAAACACAGCGCAGAGTAAAAACGGAAGCCCGTTTTGCGCTTCCGTTTGTGGTTTTACCGGCGAACCAACGGAGTAGGCAATGTTTCAAAGGTTAGTGTTTACTTGCAATTGCCATTAAAAAACTGGCGAGGAGGCGCAATGACAATTGGTGATGTGCTGGCCTTTGTGGGCTTTATCGGAAGCGTTTGTTTATCGTTGTGGGTGCTTTTAATCGGCGTGGCGCTGCTTTTTGAAAGCAAAGCCGCCGCCGCACGGCGCGTGTTGGAAAATGAAGCTGGGCGCACGTTTTGTTTGGGGATTGTGCTGCTATTGCCGCTGGGCTTTGCAGCAATTGCTTTAATCAACGCGCCGGGCATTTTGAAGTTAATCGGCTTCCTTTTGATTGCGGCGCTGTTGGCGTTAAGTCTGCTTGGCGGCGCCGGACTCGCGCTTTTGATGGGCGAAAGAACGGGAAGTCGCGCCCCGGAAATCTCGTCGTTTTCGGCGCTGTCGCGCGGCGCCGGCATGATGTCGCTGGCGTGGCTTTTTCCGGTTCTCGGTTGGTTTTTGGTGGCGCCGGTCAGCATAATTGCTGGCCTCGGCGCCGGTGCCAAGGCCTTACGGAAAAAACATTCGCCACAAGAAAACGTGCTTCCCGTAAGGGAGAATCTCGCGCTGCAAAGAGTGTCTGAAACCGTTCGCGTCATCGCTTCTGAAACGACGCACGAAACTCCGAAATTCGCTTCGCCGGAAGCCATCAATAATGCGCCGATTTTCGCATCGGAAGCGTTGGTTTTCGAAGAAAAATCCGCTGTTGTGACTAAAGAAGAATTATGAAAATCTCGCGGCGCGATTGGCTGAAAATGGGCGGCGCTTCGGGCGGCGCGCTGCTTCTTGGTGGCTGCTCAAAAGTGGTGCAACGCGTCACGGCGCCGCATCTCGAAGCGCCCTTTTCGCCACCCGCGCACAGCGACCCGATTGTGCGTCTCTTGAATCGTGTGGCCTTTGGCGCCGCGCCCGGCGATGTGGCGCGCGTGGCAAAACTCGGCGCCGAAAAATATGTTGACGAGCAGTTAAATCCCGACGGCGCCGACGAATGGATTTTGCTGGCGCGCTTGCGCGGCGTGGAAGTTTTTGAAACCGGCGCCATCGAAATGCGCGACACGCACGTCGAACCAATGCTGCGCGGCTTGCAGCAAGCCGCCATTCTGCGCGCCGTTTATTCGCGTCATCAATTGCAAGAGCGCATGGTAGATTTTTGGACGAACCATTTCAACATCTACGCGCGCAAAGGCGACGGAACTTACTTTTTGCCCACGGAGCAAACCAAAGTCCTTCGTCCGCACGCGCTGGGCAAGTTTCCCGAATTGCTGAAGGCTTCGGCTCACAGTCCGGCGATGCTGTCGTATTTGGATAACAACGTCAATCAAAAGGGCCGCGCCAACGAAAATTATGCGCGCGAATTGATGGAATTGCACACCTTGGGCGTGCATGGCGGCTACTCGCAAAAAGATGTGCAGGAAGTGGCGCGCTGCTTTACCGGCTGGACTGTGGAAAACCGTTTTTTGCGTCGCAAGGGTTTTTATCGCTTTGACGAATCGAAGCATGACAACGGCGAAAAAACGGTTCTCGGCCATAAAATTCCGGCCAAAGGCGGCGAAAAAGACGCTGAAATGGTGCTGGATATTTTAGTTAGGCATCCCAACACGGCGAAATATATTTCCGAAAAATTGTGCCGCTACTTTTTGGGCGAAAGTGCGGGCAATTGGCCTCAAAAAACGGCGCAAATTTATTTGCAAACGGGCGGCGACATCAAAGCCATGTTGCGCCCGCTTTTGCTGTCCGACGAATTGAAAAACGGCCCGCCGGTTATCAAGCGGCCTTTTGATTTTCTGGTGTCGTCCTTGCGCGCTTTGGGCGCCGATACCGATGGCGGACAGGCTTTGCAAGAACATTTGCGACAAATGGGCCAGCCTTTGCATTTATGGCCGATGCCCGACGGCTACCCTGACCGCACGCAGGCGTGGACAGGCTCGCTTTTGGCACGTTGGAATTTCGCTATCGCCCTGACACACGGCGCCATTAAAAACACCTCGCTCAACTTGCCCGACCTCATTGAAAAACGCGACGCGACAGCAACATTAACCGAAATTATTCTCGGCCACTGCGCCGGGGAAAAACCGGATTTGATTCGCACCATCACCAAAAATTTGCACGGCATCAAAGACGAGAAAAGCGTCAAATCTATCGCGGCGATGCTGCTTTGCACACCGGAATTTCAATGGCGCTAAACCCTGCGAATTCATTCGCAGACCAAGATGGAGATTTATGAATGACTGGCTCGGTTGTGATGGCAGCGGTAACGAGCCGCGCGAAATTGAAAATATCCCGATGGCACGCCGCGCGCTGCTCGGCGGCGCATTGGCTTCGCTGGTTTGGTGGGCACGTGGCAAAACGGCGCTGGCGGGCGTGGCCCTTGCGCCGCCACCGCGTCAAATTGAGCGCGATATTTTAGTCGTAATTTTCATGCGCGGCGGCGCCGATGGTTTGAATTTGATTGTGCCGCATGGCGACGATGATTATCATAAAAATCGGCCCACAATTGGTGTGGCGGCGCCAAAAAATAAAATCAAAAACGCCAAAGATCGCGCTTTAGATTTAGATGGATTTTTTGGCTTTCATCCGGCGCTGGAGCCGCTAAAACCCTTCTACGACAAGGGCAAACTCGCTTTGGTGCAAGCGTGCGGTTCGTTCGACCAATCGCGCTCGCATTTTGAAGCGATGGCGCTGATGGAACACGGGCAGGGCAGCACGCCGGGCGGCCTCAGTGGCGGTTGGCTGGCGCGTCATTTATCAAGTGCGCCGGGCCACAACGATTCGCCATTGCGCGCTGTGGCACTGTCGAATATCATGCCCGAATCGTTGCGTGGCGCCACTTCGGCCACGGCGCTTAATTCGTTGGATGATTTTCGTTTAATCTTGCCCGGCGCGGGCAGCAAGGAAAAAGCAGAAAATGAGCGCGCCCAGCAAAATGCACAGCGCGCGCGGCAAATTTTGTCCTCGCTTTATGAAGGTGACGACGCCGTCGCGCACGCCGGGCGCGAAACCTTAGCGGTTCTCGATTCGCTGCGCCGCCTCGACCCGAAAAATTATAAACCGGCCCATGCCGCGCAATATCCTGACAGCGAAATTGGGCGCGGCTTGCGGCAAGTGGCGTGTTTAATCAAAGGCGATGTCGGTCTTGAAGCGGCCTGCCTTGACCATCGCGGCCCATTTTTGTGGGACACGCACGTTGCGCAGAATAATTTGCTGCCTGCGCAAGCCGCTGATTTAGCCAAAGGTATGGCGGCCTTCGCACAGGATTTGGGCAACGAATTGCAAAATGTGACGATTATCGCCATGACCGAATTCGGGCGCCGCGCTGCTGAAAATAGCGGTTTCGGCACCGATCATGGACGCGCCGGCGTGATGTTTTTATTGGGCGGCGGCATCAAAGGCGGCAAGGTTTATACGAAGTGGCCCGGATTATCGCCGGATGATCTCGAAGCGCCCGGCGATTTGAAAGTGACCGTAGATTATCGCGACATTTTGGGCGAAATTGTAGCCAAGCGTTTGAAAAACGAAAACGTAAAAGCGATTTTCCCCGGCCACGAATCGAAGTTTTGGGGCGTGACTGCATAAAAGTGGCGGCAAAATGTATTTGCAATGTATAAAATACATTTTTCATGAAAACCGTAATCATCATTCCAGCGCGCTATGGCTCGACGCGCTTTCCCGGCAAACCGTTGGCGCTTCTTCAAGGTGAGCCGGTCATCGTTCATGTGGTGCGCGCCGCTTTGCAAGTGCAAAGCGCCGATGCCGTCGGCGTAGCTACCGACGATGAAAAAATCGCCGCTGTCGTGCGCGAAAAATGCGAACGCGCGCGTGTTATCATGACCGGCGAATGTCGAACGGGCACTGACCGCTTGGCGCAAGCAATTGCAGATTTGGATACGGAAAATTTAATTGTCGTGAACGTGCAAGGTGATGAGCCATTTATCAACCCGCGCCACATAGAAATGCTGATTGATGCCATGAAAAGTGATGCTTCGTTGCAAATGGCGACACTTGCCACGCTGTTGCCGCAGAATTTGACCGCTGACACGAATGTCGTCAAAGTTGTCTGCGCCCAAAATGGCAACGCGCTTTATTTTTCGCGCTTACCGATTCCTTTTGCGCGCGAGGGCGAAAACGTGCCGCGTTTGCGTCATTTGGGCGTTTACGCTTACACCGCCAAATGGCTTTTGCAGATGGCAAACTTGCCGTCCGCGCCGCTGGAAGACATCGAAAAACTCGAACAATTGCGCGCTTTAGAAAACGGCGTGGCGATTCGCGTGGTGAAAGTTGAAAACGTCATTGATATTGCGATAGATACGCCGGAAGATTTAGAGCGCGCGGAAGAGTTTTTATTAAGCACAGCTAACACGGAGGGCACAGAGACGATTTGAGGTTATTTGAGGTTGCGGGAGTAAGTGGGGAGCAATCTTCTTTGTTTCCGTTTTCATCTTTGTGCCCTCCGTGTTAGCTGTGCTTAATAAATGAAAGATTTGCAAAATGAAATCGTTGCTTGTCAGCGCTGCCCGCGCTTAGTCGAATGGCGCGAAGGCGTGGCCGAGAATCCTCCCTTGCGGCATCAAGGCGAAGAATACTGGGCGCGGCCTGTGCCCAGTTTTGGCGATGAAAACGCGCGTTTGTTAATCGTTGGTTTGGCGCCGGGCGCGCATGGCAGCAATCGGACGGGACGAATGTTTACCGGTGATCGCTCTGGCGAGTGGCTTTTTCGCGCTTTGCACAAAGCGGGTTTTGCCACACAATCAACATGGCAAAAGCGTGGCGATGGCTTGCGATTGAAAGACTGCTGGATTACTGCCGCCTGCCATTGCGCGCCGCCCGCGAATAAGCCGTTGCCGGAAGAAATTCTCAATTGCCGCCCGTTTTTAGTGCGGGAAATGGCTTTCCTCACTAATGTGCGCGTTTTATTGGGCCTCGGCAAAATTGGTTTCGATGCCGCTTTTGATGTAGCTCGTGTCGCCGGTTGGACATCTTTAAAAGCGCGTCCCAAGTTTGCGCATGGGGCGGAAATAAAATTAAATGAAGAATTAACGCTGCTCGGCACTTTTCATCCGAGCCAGCAGAACACCTTTACTGGCAAACTAACCGAGCCAATGTTCAATGCTATTTTTAATCGAGTTAAAGAAATTCTTGGTGGCGTGTCGTGAATGACGAAACCGACCACTGACTAATGACCATGATTGGAACTGTTTACCTTGTGGGCGCCGGGCCGGGCGATGCGGGCCTTATGACGGTGCGCGGGCGCGATCTTGTTGCTGCCTGTGATGTCGTTGTTTATGACCGCCTTGTCGGAAAAGAAATTTTAGATTGGTGCCGCGCCGATGTCGAAATGATTTTTGTCGGCAAAGAAGCGGGCCGTCATTCGATGACCCAAGACGAAATCAACGCCCTGCTTGTCGAAAAAGCGCGGCAAGGCCAAAGCGTTTGCCGCTTAAAAGGCGGCGATCCGTTTGTGTTCGGACGAGGCGGCGAGGAAGCGCTTTTTTGCCTCGAAAATAGTGTGCCTTTTGAAATTGTGCCCGGCGTAACCAGTGCCATCGCGGCGCCTGCTTATGCGGGCATTCCCGTCACACATCGCGGCGTTGCCACCAGTTTCGCGGTTGTGACAGGGCACACCAAAGATGACGACGCGCCGCCGGAAAATTTGCCTGTCGCTGACACTTTGGTGTGCTTAATGGGCGTGCGCGCTTTGCCAAAAATCGTCGCGGCCCTTTTAGCGCGCGGCGAAAATCCCGACAAGCCTGTCGCACTGGTGCGCTGGGGCACAACCGAAAATCAGCAAGTTGTGACGGGCACTTTGCAAACTATCGAAGCCGAAGTTGAAAAAGCGCAATTAAAACCGCCCGCGTTGATTATCATTGGCGATGTGGTGAATTTGCGAGAGCAAATGCGCTGGTTCGACGCCCGCCCGTTATGGGGTCAAACCGTCATCGTTACTCGCGCGCGCGAACAGGCATCCGGCCTTGTTGCCGGCTTGCGCGAACGCGGCGCGCGCGTGATTCAATGTCCGACAATTCGCGTGGAGAATCTTGATGATTACACGATTTTAGATGATGTTTTGAATGGTTTTCAGGCTTACGAATGGGTCGTTTTTACGTCGGCTAACGGTGTCGAAAAATATTGGGATCGCTTGGCGGTGGCGGGTTTGGATTCGCGCCCTTTGTGTTCTTCGCAAATCGCCGCGATTGGGCCTGCTACGGTGGCCGCTTTGAAAGCGCACGGTGTCAACGCCGATTTTGTGCCCGAAACTTCAATTTCCGAAAGCGTCGCCGAAGACCTGCTGCTGCGCGGTGCGAGGCATGGCCGCACACTGCTGGTGCGCGCCTTGGAAGGTCGCGATGTGATTGAGAAAATGTTGCGCGCCGAAGGCGTCGAAGTGGTGGTCGCGCCCTGCTATCGCACGGTTCCGGACACTTCGCAAGCCGAAGAAGCAAAAGCCGAAATTGAAGCCGGGCGCGTCAGTTGGATTACTTTCACCTCCACTTCGACAGTGCAGAATTTTGTGGACGCCATCGGTGCCGACACCATCGCCGCACATCGCGACAAATTCCGCGTCGCCTGCATCGGGCCGATTACAGCGCGCACCGCCGAGCAATTAAATATCAAGCCCGATGCCGTTGCCGAAAACGCCAGTGTGGAAGCGTTAGTGAAAGTGATTTTAGAAAGCGCAACTTGATGAGGCACTGAGTTTTTAGCGTGGATTCAGAAAAAATCACCACAGAGAACACAAAGGGCACAGAGTTTTTATTTTCTCTGTGCCCTTTGTGTTCTCTGTGGTGATTTGAAATTTATTTGCGCGCGTGCGCGTCGCCTTTGCGCCAATCGCTGCCGCTGGTGAAGCCGCCATCTACATAGAGAATCTGGCCGGTGACGAAGTTGGAGGCATTGGACGACAAGAAAATCACCGCGCCGCAGAGTTCGATGGGTTCGCCCCAGCGTCCGGCAGGCGTGCGATTCAAAACCCACGCGTTGCGATCATCAGCGCGCACCGGTTCGGTCAAGGCAGTGCGAAAATAACCGGGCGCGATGCCGTTGACTTGAATATTATGATCGGCCCATTCGACGGCCATCAATTTGGTCAACTGGTTCATGCCGCCTTTGGCTGCCGAGTAGGGCACCACGGTGGGCAAACCTAAAAACGAAGTCAAAGAAAGAGTGGTGATGATTTTTCCCTGACGGCGCGGCGCCATCACTTTGGCGCACTCGCGCGACATGAAAAAGGCGCCTTTCAGGTTGACATCAATGACGGCATCCCAGTCTTCTTCGGAGATTTCCATCGCCGGAATGCGCACATTGATGCCGGCATTGTTGACCAAAATATCAATTTGGCCGAATTCAGCGACCACACGTTGCACGCCGGCTTCGATTTCCTTTACGCTACCGACATCTGCAACCAGTGGCAGCACTTTTCGGCCCGTGGCGTCTTTGATGCGCTGCGCGGCCTCATCAATGGTATTTTGCTCACGCCCGAAAATGGCGAGGTCGGCTCCGGCTCCGGCCAAGGAAAAGGCCATTGCTTCGCCTAAGCCGCGACTGGCGCCTGTGACAATGGCGACTTTGCCTGCCAGCGAAAATTGTTTGATTGTGTCTTGCGGTTCGTAATCCGGCAGGGGCGTGCCTGTGGCTTCATTGCTCATAATTTCCTTTCACTTTACCAATAACTCAGCGCTGTTTGTAACTTTTACGGCCTCCGATACCAAATTTGTGCATTGAAGTTTTGCAGAAGATTGCAAATTCAATGTGCCGCTGGGTAGATAAAGCACACCGTGCAGAACAGCGGTGGCCGAACCGGAAAATTGGATGAGGCGATTATTCTCGCGTGGTTGCCACAACACAATTTCCTTCATCGGGCCATCTTGCGGCGCCGCGAGTTTTAGAGTGCTGGAATTATCCAAGCGCATCTCGCCTTCATTGATTAAAGTCACGCCATCGCCGACCATCTGGCTTTGCCCGCTCATGACAAGTTCGTGTTCGATAATGTAGACGCCCGGAGCTAAGAAGATTTTGGCATTTCCGCTCAGAAAAATGCCATCATAGAGTCCCGGCTCCAGTTGAGTTTCGCCTTCGTTGAGATCAAACGCGCCATGCCAAGTCAGGCCGTCCTTTTTGACCGCTTCCCTTTGCGCCAACGGGTCAAGCCCTTCTTTTAGGCGCGAATTCTGACGTGAATTAGCCGTGGCACCGTTATCCATTTGCACACCTCCGGCCAAGGCCACCGTATCAACTGTCACTTCTGCCGCGTTGCGCAGGCTAATGGCACTGCGACTTTGCGAAAAGACTTGCAAGGTGCCCTCTGGAATCAAAATCTTGCCGCTATTTTCCGCCGTTAAGGCCTTTGCGCGATTCGGATGCAAAACCAGCAATGAATTTCCTTCCAGCCCCACTAAATTAGCAGCGCGACCAGAGTGAAAACCGGAAGACAATAGCAATGCACAAAGCGAAAGCGAAAACTTAACCAGAGGCTTCATGTTTTTCTCCAAAACTCTTAGCGAATCAGCAATTTGCCGTTGGCTGACAGGCGCAGGCTATCGGCGACCAAATGAGTGCAGGCAATTTTTCCGTTACCTGTGATTTGTAAATAAGCAGTCGGTAAATAGAGTGCGCCAGTCGCTTCCAAAGTGGCGTTGCCTTCGAGTTGCACACTTTTTTTATTCGTGCGCTCCTGCCAAAAAACGATGCCTTGCAAGGGGCCATTTGCTGGCGCGGAAAGGCGCAGCGTGCCCAAACCGTTCACCAAAAACTGACCTTGATTGACAAGGGTCACATTTTGCCCCTGCAAGCCGTTTTTACTGCCAATTTCGACATAATTCTTGAAGACATAAAGCCCCGGCGCCAATTGCACCTGTGCCAGACCTCCGACGACAAGAGAATCGTAAATGCCGGGTTGTAGCGTGACCCGTTCGGTTTGTAGTTCTATATCGCCGAAATTCTTCAATCCCGCGAAATTGGGCAGGACAATGTTGGCCCAGGGGTCTGCAATGGTCGGCAATGGGGCCTGACCGGGAGTTATGGCTTTGCCCTCTTTTAGAACGCCTCCACCCAGTGCTTGAGCAATGCTTTTCGCATGAATAGCGCCCAAATCGCGTAAGCGTATCGCCGCAGGACTGACTGAGAACACATTAAGCGCGCCGTTTGGGATGGTTAATTCGCCACCCGCTTCAATCGAGACGGCAAAGGCCCGTTTTTCATTCAGTATGTAAGCAGCAGGTTCAATCAATTTGGGTGCATTAACCTGCGCCCAAATGCTGCTGGAAGTTGCCATCCAACAGCAGAAAAGCACTGCTAAAGAAACAGAAAACTTTAGGCCGGGTGTAATTCCACTTATGTTCATCAAAGCATAGCTCCCATTAAAACTAGGCCGACTCGTTGCCACAAATCAAATTTTATCATGGGATTTCGGCTTTATGAAGGTTGATGATATAAATTCAAGAATTTCGTGATTAAGCTAAATCTGCGAGAACACGGAAATGACAATGTTTAGATTTTGACGACTTTGGTTATAATCATCAAAGGCCATTGATTTTGCAGTGTGCCTGACTTTTTGTTATGTGAGTGTGTATCGTCACTCACATCGGGCCATGCATAATGCATAAAAGGAGCGATTTTCATGGGTTTTAAGCTGGGTCAGACGACCCTCTCCGCACCACGCAAGGTGCAAGTCACATCTGTTCAGAAGTCTCACCGAGGCTTCACGCTCATCGAACTGCTTGTCGTCATAGCGATAATAGCGCTCCTCGCCGCGATTTTGTTTCCTGCGTTTGCTAATGCGCGCGAGCAAGCCCGTCGCTCTGCCTGCTTGAACAATGAAAAGAACATTGGCACTGCTTTGCTGATGTATGCTCAGGACAACGACGAAGGTTTTCCTGCGTGGACAACAGCATTCATTTATCAAACATCGGCATCTACGACTTGCTCTGATGCAGGAAACAGTTACGGCCACGGTCCACAGACTGCTGATACACCAACTGCTTACTGGGATGCCAAACTTCTGCCTTATGTTAAAAATGGTAACCGTCCCTCATCTGTGGCAGGTGGAATACCTGTATCCGGTGGTGTTTGGCAATGTCCTAACTCTGAAAGGCCCAGCACTATTCGCAGCTACGGATTAAGTATGGGAGCTATGTATGACATGGACCCGACCCACTGCCGAAGCTATATGTATCCCATCGTCACCGAAATGGATTTTCCTGGTGAACTGATATTCTTAGGTGACGGAGGAACGGCTGGGAGATTAGGCAGGCCACAAGACCAGCAGGGCTATTTTGAGAAGTATGTAACTCCGCCAGCGGCTGGAGGTTTCACGCGTGATGCACCGTTTCGCCATCAAGATGGTGCAAATTATCTGTTTTGTGATGGTCATGCAAAGTATGTGAAAGCAGACCTTGTTTACCCCCATCCGACTCCGCCCTCAACGGCGTATGCAACTGTGGCGCAAGCAGGGTATTGTTCGCGGGCAAAATACTTTTCCTTCAATCGAGCAATACGGGACTATCACTTTAGCCTGATGACTGCTGCTACTGCAGCAGCGTGCAAAGTTGCTTCTCGTTGAATCGCAGTCAAGAGAGTGCAAGAATTGGTTCTTGTAAATAAAAAGCCCCCTCATCATTTGAGGGGGCTTTTTATTTCAAGGTTTTTCTTGGTCTTTGGGAACATCACCGGGCGGAATTTTGTTGGTGCCGGGTGGTTCGGCAGCAGGCTGATCCCCTGGGGGAAGAGGCTTGCCTGCCGAAGTCGTTGCACTGCTTCCATCACTCGGCGAGGCGGCACTGCTCGCGCCACCGGGTGGAACCGCCGCACTATCCTCATCCTTCGAGCCGCAGCCTCCTACCATGAACATAGCCATCAAGAGCAAAGCTATGCCTGCGAAAAACATTCTTGTTAATTTCATAACATCACCTCTAAACAAGTTATACAAATGCGAAAGCATAAAACAAACCCTCTATTGAATTATATTAGTCACTTTAACCGAATTGTTGGCAACATCGCTGTCAATTCTTCGATTTTCGCCATACTCAGGACATGGCTTTTCCGATTCATCGCCCGCGCCGTTTGCGCGCCACGCCGACTTTGCGCCGCATGGTGCGCGAAACCACCTTGGAACCTGCCGACCTTATCGCGCCGCTCTTTGTGCAGCTTGGACAAGGCGTGCGTGCGCCGATTGCTTCAATGCCGGGACAGTTTCGTTTTTCGCCTGATACGGCGGCGCAGGAAGCGCGCGAATTGTGGAATCTCGGCGTGCTTTCCGTCATTTTGTTCGGCATTCCCGACAGCAAAGATGAAATCGGCAGCGGCGCTTACGATGCCAATGGGCCGGTGCCAGTCACCATTCAGGCGATCAAAGAGGCCGTGCCGGAAATGATCGTCATCGCCGACACTTGCGCTTGCGAATATACCAGTCACGGACATTGCGGCATTTTGCACGGACACGTTGTCGCTAATGATCCGACTTTAGAACTTTTGAGTAAAGCGGCGGTGTGTTATGCGCAAGCAGGCGCAGATATTATTGCGCCGTCGGATATGATGGATGGTCGCGTCGGGGCGATACGCCGCGCTTTAGACGAAAATCAATTTTCTCATCTGCCGATTATGAGTTACGCCGCGAAATTTGCGGGCGCGTTTTATGGCCCGTTCCGCGATGCCGCTGATAGCGCGCCAAGTTTTGGTGACCGCCGCAGTTATCAAATGGACATCGCCAACAGGCGCGAAGCCTTGCGCGAAATGGCGCTTGATTACGAAGAAGGCGCCGATTTTTTGATGGTCAAACCGGCGCTTTTCTGCCTTGATATTTTGCGCGAGGCACGCGAACGCTTCGATGTGCCTTTGTGCGCTTACAACGTGAGCAGTGAGTATTCAATGATTAAAGCGGCTGGTCAGTTGGGATGGATTAGCGAAGCGCAACTCATCGAAGAAACACTGGTTTCTATCAAACGCGCGGGCGCTGATTTGATCATCACTTATCACGCCAAAGAGTGGGCGATGGGCCAATGATAATGGCGAGAAATGAATTCATTCGCTCTTGGAATTTGTTTGAAAAGTCCAATTACCCTAAAAGGTAATGCGGGATAGGATAATTGTGACTTTCCAACCTGCCGCAGAAAACGTCATTTCCTGACTTGAAGATGCCATTCCTTGACGTGAAGATGCTATTTCTCCATCTGAAGATGGCATTTCGCGACCTGAAGATGGCATTTCGCGACCTGAAGATGCCATTTCGCGACCTGAAGATGCCATTTCCCGATCTGAAGATGGCATTTCTTCATCTGAAGATGCCATTCTGGTAATTGAAGATGGCATTCCTCAATCTGAAGACGGTATCCGCTGGCGGCAAAAAGCCGTTTCAAGTCAGCGGATACCGTCTTCAGATTGCTTTTTGGGTGGGATTGGAGGGGTAAAGTCGCTTTTAGCGACTTTTATGCTGTTTTTTAGCCGGGGGAATCTGATGCCCCAACATTGTTGTTCAGCTTTTGATATTCGCGGGTGGCTTCAAGGGCCAATTTTTCATCGCCTATTTGCTGGTAACTGACAGCCAAATTGTGCCAGACCCATTCTTTATCGGTGCCTTGCGCCAATGTCTGTTTCAGCCAGTAAACAGCTTGTGGATAATTTTTCGCATTCAAGGCTTTTTCTGCTTGCACGGCTGTCCACTCTGAAGAAAGCGGGCAGTAAAACAGCGGAACGAGCGAAGCGCCCAGCAAAAGCAGTGTGGCAAGCGTGCCAAGCCACGCATTTTTGCGGCGCGCATAAAACCAGCCCACGGCACAGCCAAAAATAAGACCACCGAAGTGTGCTTCGTTGCCGACGCTCAGGACATTGAATTTCGTTAGAAGAATGCACGCTACAAACCACACTAAGAACATATTGACCGTGCTTTCGTTGGCAATCGGCTTTGTGTTTGGCAGTTTTTCGCGCGCCACCCAAGCAAAACCAAAAAGCGCATAACCAACGCCCGAAAAACCGATTCCGGTATGGCCGCTTGCCAGTTGCGCCGCCGAACTGACCCACGCCGCTGCCAAAACAAAAATTATCCAGCGCAGAGAGCCAATATCGCGCTCAATGTTGCCCCCTAAAATCCAACACCAATAAAGATTGAAGAAAATGTGCCAGATTTCAAAATGCACAAACGCCGAGGTAATCAGTGCCCACGGTTTACCTTGCCAAATCACCGAATCGGGATACAAGCCAAATTTAGCTGTTTCCACATAAGGCGGATTTTGGCCCAGCGCTGTCAAGCCGATGAAAATAGCGATGCACGCGAAAATGACGCCTACGGTCATAGGCGGAATCTTTTCGCCGGATTCGCGGGAAGGTTCATACATGAGATGAGTGTAGGCCTTGTAGACACCGGCGCGGCACAAAGCGATTTCGCAACGCTGCGCACTTCTCATCTGTCCAAAAAGGCGAAAAACTTCAGACAGTTTCCCCTTTATGAACCCAGCAGACCACAAAACCAAGGCGCACCTTTCGCGGCGTCGCTTTTTGCAAGGTGCAGCGGCTTCGAGCGTGCTGTGGCCGACAATTTTGCGCCATCACACCGCGTTTGCTCAAGGTAACGAAAAGCCATCCAACCGCATCGTTATGGGCTGCATCGGCATCGGACGGCAAGGCGGCGGGCATTTAGGCGCTTTGGTTTCGCGCAAAGATGTGCAAGTTGTCGGTTTGTGTGATGTGGATTCCAAGCATCTCGCCGAGGCCAAAGAGCGCGTTGGAAAAGCGGGCGGGCCGGGCGTTTTTTCAACCGGCGACTTCAGGGAACTGGCCGCGCGACCCGATATTGACGCCGTGATGGTCGGCACGCCCGATCACTGGCACGTCTTGGCCTCGTTAGCCTGCATTCGCAACGGTAAAGATGTTTACGTCGAAAAGCCGCTGACTTTAACCATCGCCGAAGGTCGCATTTTGAGCGACGACGTGGCGCGTTATAGCCGCATTTTGCAGGTCGGCAGCCAGCAACGCTCTTCATTTCAATATCGCCGCGCTTGCGAATTGGTGCGTAATGGCAGGCTCGGCAAAATTAAAACTGTGCGCCTCGGTTTGCCTGCGGGCCGCGCCATGAATCCGATTGCGCCGCAGCCTATTCCACCCGAATTGAACTACGATATGTGGCTCGGACAGGCGCCTTATGAACCGTATTTTGCAGACCGCGTGCATTATAATTTTCGCTGGATTTTCGATTATTCCGGCGGCCAAACCACCAATTTCGGCGCGCACGATTTGGATATTGTGCAGTGGGGGCTGAACCACGACGACAGCGGCCCGGTTGAAGTGCAAGGCAAAGGCGAATTTCCCGTAGACGGGCCGTATAACACGCCACTCAAAGTGGATGTTCACGCCAAATATGCCGATGGCGTCGAAGTTTTTGTCGGCAGCGGCCCCAGCACCGTGCGCTTTGAAGGTGAAAACGGTTGGATTGGCGTCAATCGCGGCGGCTGGCAAACCGAACCGGCCAATCTGAAAACCAGCGCCATCAAGCCAAACGAAATTCATCTTTACGAAAGCCGCGACCATTGGGACAATTTTCTCGACTGCGTGCGCACGCGCCAACAACCGATTTGCACGGCAGAAATCGGCCATCGCACCGCCACATTTTGCCACTTGGCAAACATCGCCATGCGCCTTGAACGCAAAGTGCAATGGAATCCGCAAACCGAACAAATAATTGGCGACGATGAAGCCGCCCGTTTGACGGCCCGCGCCATGCGTGCGCCGTGGAGCCTTTGACGAATGCGGAATTCGGAGTGTGGAATGCGGAATATGAACAAAATGAAAATAAAATTTCTATGGTTTGGCTTGTTATTGGTGCCGTTTTCGGCCTTGGCGCAACCGGCGAAAAATGATTTCGATGAAGACGCCGGCAAAGTAAAAGCCACAGCAGTTTTGACGATTGACCAAGCGTGGCAACGCTTGCCGAATTACAAATTTGGCGATAGTTTGGTGCCGCTGAAAACCATCGAAAAAGCGGTTGCGGCATCGCCCAAAACTGATGCCGAGCGCGCTGACTTAGCCGCCAAACTTGGCGCAATTTTGGATAATCCAAACGCGACCAAAGACGCCAGAAAATTCGTTTGTCGCCTATTGGCAATTATCGGCGATGACAAGCAAATTCCGGCCTTAAGCGCGCTTCTGTTAGGTAACGACGAAGAACTCTCCTTCGCCGGACGCTATGCCTTGGAACGAATGCCAAGCGCCTCAGCGTTGCAAGCCTTGCGCGATGCGCTGACCAAAACCAAAGGCGCGACTTTGGCGGGTGTAATTGATTCTTTGGGTGTGCGGGGTGATTTTAATAGCATCGGCGCTATTGCAGCCGCGATGCGTGAAGCCGATGATTTAGTGATGCGTTCGGCTTTGAACGCGATTGGCGCCATCGGCGGGACGCAAAGTTTGGAGACTTTGGCGCAAGTTGGCTTTCCTCAAAATTCGCCGTTGGTCGCTGTCGCGCAAGCCTCGGCATTGCGCGTGGCTGATGGCTTGTTGAAAACCAGTCCAACGCAAGCCGCGCCGGTTTATAAAAATATCATGGCCGCGAATTCCAAAGGCGCAATTCATATTGCTGCGTGGCGTGGCGTCGTGAAAACTACAGGCGAACAAGCCGCGCCGATGGTTATCGAAGCCTTAAAAAGTAACGATAAGAATTTGCAAACCGCAGCGATGGGCGTGATAAACGACCTGCCCAAAGGGGCATTTATCAGTGTGGCGAATGCGATTGCAAATTTGCCGGAAGATTCGCAAATTCTCGTTTTCAATGCGATGACAAGTTACGATGTGCCTGCTGTGCGTTCGGCGGCGCTCGCGGTTTTGAATAGCAAAAACGAAAACGTGCGAATTGCGGCACTAAATGCTTTATCGATGTCAGGCGATGTTTCAACGATTGCCGCGCTAACCAAAGTAGCAGCGAATGGTTCGGCTCGCGAAAAACCTGTCGCGCAAAATACTTTAGAAAGGTTGCGCGGCGACACGATTGATGCGGCATTAATTCAACATCTCGAAAAAGCCTCGCCGAATGAACGCGCGGTTTTGGCGAAGGCGTTGGGCAATCGGCACGCGCCGAATGCGACGGAGGTTTTGCTCAAAGCAGCGGGCGATGTCGAAGCCAATGTGCGCCTCGCGGCGTTGGAAGCACTTTCGCAAACCGCGCAGCCCAATGATGTGCCGACACTGCTCGAATTGCAAAGCAGAGCCTTAAACGCTGACAAACGCGAATTATTAACACTCGAAAAAACAACCGTTGCAGCGGTGCAAAATGGCTCGGATACCGAAGCGGCGCTAAACAGTGTTTTAATCGCTCTCAAAGACGCCGCGCCGCTACGCAAAGCCTCGCTACTTCGCATTGTGGGCGCCATTGGTGGCCCCAAAGCCAACGCAGCGCTGATGGAAGCGGCAAAAGACAACGACGAAACCATTCGCGATGCCGCGATTCGCACCTTGGCTGTTTCCAGCGATCAAAAAGTCGCGCCCGCGCTATTGGATTTAGCGCAAAATGCCATCAGCGCGACGCATAAAGTTTTGGCCTTTCGCGGCTATGTGCGCTTGGCCGACGACAAAAATCTGAAGAATTCAGAGCGCCTGAAAATGTATGGAGCGGCGTTGCCTGTCGCGCCGGCCAGCGAGAAAAAATTAGTTTTGGGCGGATTGGGTAACATCGGCAGCGCGGACGCGTTAAAATTAGTGGCGCCGTTTTTAGAAGATGCCGATATGCGCGAAGAAGCCGCCGCTGCGATTAACACCATCGCTGCAAAAATGCTGGCGGGCGCCGTTGCCGAAAAAGACAAAGAACCGTTGCGCGCCGCTTTGAAAAAAGTGCTGGAAATTTCCAAGAACGAGGCGCAACGCAAGCAGTCCGCAGACAATCTGCAAAAACTGGGATAAATCCTTCGGGAAATCAAAATATGAACACCAAAACCTTCGTTATCAGCGGCGCCTTGCTCGCCGCGCTGTGGGGCATCGCACCGAAAGCTTCGTGCGCCGCCATCAAACCCGACGAACTCGCCAAAGTGCAGGCCGCGTTGCCTGAAAAGGCACCTGCTACACCCGCCGCGCCGCGCAAAGTGTTGATTTACACGCGCGCCAACGGCTTTGTGCATTCTTCGATTGAACTCGGCGCCGAAGCGATTCGTTTGCTGGGCGAGAAAACCGGTGCTTACACGGGAACCGTCACCGACGATCCCAAAGCGTTCGAGCCGGATAATCTCAAGCAATACGACGCTGTGGTTTTTGAATCCACAACAGGCGATGCGCTGCGGCCCGCCGGATTTAATAATTTGGAAGAAGCGGCCAAAAAAGAAGCCTTAGCCAACGAAGAACGCTACAAAACAGCGCTGATGGACTTCGTCAAAGGCGGCAAAGGTTGGGTCGGCATTCACGCCGCAACCGATTGTTATTACGGTTGGGGTGATTACGGCAAAATGACCGGCGGCTATTTCGACGGCCATCCGTGGCACGAAAAAGTCGGCGTGATGAATGAAGACCCGACTAATCCTGTAACAGCGGCGCTCGAAGGAAAAGATTTTGAAATCACCGACGAGATTTATCAATACAAAGATTACGACCGCAAAAATCAGCGCGTTTTGTTGGGCTTAGATGTCACCAAAACCAACATGAAAAAAGGTGGCATCAAGCGCACCGATGGCGATTTTGCCGTAAGTTGGATCAAAAATGTCGGCGATGGACGCTTGTTTTACTGTTCGCTGGGGCATCGGGAGGAAATTTATTGGAATCCCATGATGCTCAAATATTATTTGGCGGGCTTGCAGTTCGCTTTGGGCGATTTGAAAGCTGATACGGCCTCGTTGCCCTTGCCCGAAGTGGCACGCCAAAACTTGCGCGCTATGCTAATGGCGCCGGGCGACCCGGAAGATGTGAAAGACGACATCAATGGCATTTATAAAGGCACCTTTTTGCCGTCCAAGCAAGCCGCCGTCGCTCCGCAGCCCGCGCAAGTCAAAGTTGTGGCGTGGGCTAACAATGAATATCGCGCTGTCGTGGAAGTGCCAAATGGTGATAAGACACAACGCCTTGAAATTCCTTTGAAAAAGGAAGGCGACAAATTTGTCGTTAGCGGAAACGCGGGCGGCGCGGAATGGAAGGGTGGTTTGGACAACGGGAAATTGACGCTTTCGGGCGGCGGCGAATTTGAAGCCACGCGCGAAGCCAAATCGTCGCCCACGCAAGGTTTGAAAGCGCCTGCCAACGCCATTGTTTTGCTTTCCAATGAGCCGGGCAAATATCCTTCGCTCGACGAATGGCGCGAAGGCACTTGGAAGCCGATTAGCGATGGTTCAATGCAGGTTAATGGCACCGGCGATCAGCACACCAAACGCGAATTTGGCGACATGATTTTGCATTTGGAATACAAACCGCCTATTAAAGCCGAAGCACGCGATCAAGAACGCGGCAACAGTGGCGTTTACTTCCAAGACCGCTATGAAATGCAAGTTCTTGATTCGTTCGGCTGGCCCGCTGCCGATAATCAGTCGGGCGGTATTTATCATGTGGCGGTGCCCAAAGTCAACGCCGCCTTGCCGCCAACCGAATGGCAAACCTACGATTTCGCTTTCCGTGCGCCGCGTTTTAACGCCGATGGCAGCGTGAAAATTCCCGCGACAGTCACGGCTTATTTGAATGGGGTTTTGATTCACGATAACGTCCAAATTCCCGGCCCAACGGGCGGCGGCGCAGCCGGCAATGTCGCCAAAGGCCCGATTCGCTTGCAAGATCATCACAATCCGGTGCGTTTTCGCAATATTTGGGTCGTCGAAAAGAATTTCGCTGATGGCGCGCCATTGCCCAGTCCGCTGAACTGATTTTGGGCGCACGCAATACGCAACGCAGGGCGCCGCGATTTTGTCATACTACGCCCTACAACACCGATTGTCAGACTGATTATTTGCCGGAAATTCCGGCTTTTTAGAGGAGATTTTAATGGAAGCAAACGAACATTTGGCAGAAGCAACGAACGCAGAACAAACTCAGGAATCAACGAAAAACTCATCGCACCTGATTTTACCCCCGCGTTTGACTTCGCAAGACAACCTTGACCGGCGCGGTTTTATCAAAACCATTTCCATTGCTGGCGCGGGCCTCGCCTTGGGCGATGCCGCTGCGCGGGCCGGTGGCCCCATTGCATCGGATTTTCAGCCGGTAGTCAAAGAAGTTATCGCCCAAGCGCCCAAAGCGATGGCAAAACCGGCTGTTAAAACGCCGCCCAAACCCGCGCCGAAAACGCCGCCAAAAGCGAAGAATCCTGAACTGAAAGTGGCCTTCATTGGCCCCGGCGTGCAAGGTCGTAACTTGCTGACGCAGTGCCTGCGTATCGAAGGCGTGCGTTTCGTCGCTGTTTGCGACATTTGGGATTACAGCCTGACTTACGCGGCCAACATTTTGAAGAAGTTCGACCAACCGGTGCGGACTTATACCGATTACCACGATTTGTTGGAGAAGGAAAAAGACCTCGACGCCGTTATCATTGCCACGCCGGACTGGATGCACTCACCGATTACTGTCGCGTGCCTCGAAGCGGGCTTGCACGTTTATTGCGAGAAAGAGATGTCCAACGACATCGAAGAAGCACGCAAAATGGTGTTGGCTCAACGCAAATCCGGCAAGTTGCTGCAAATCGGCCATCAGCGTCGCTCGAATCCACGCTATTGGGCAGTGAACAACTTGCTTCACAAAGACAAATTAGCGGGGGACTTGACACACGTTTTTGGTCAGTGGAACCGCTCGCGTAAACTGGATTTGGGTTGGCCCAAGGACGCTGTAATGAGCGATGCCGACTTGAAAAGGCATGGCTATGATTCCATGCAGCGCTTCCGCAACTGGCGATGGTATCGCAAGTTTTCTGGTGGCCCCATTGCCGACCTTGGTTCGCATCAAGTTGACATCTTTAACTGGTTCTTGGGTGGTGGTCCCACCGCAGTGCAAGCCACTGGCGGTGCTGACAACTACAAAGATACCGAGTGGTATGACAATATGTTGACGTTGTGGGATTACCAGACCCCAACCGGCCCGGTGCGCGGTTTTTATCAGGTCATCAACACATCCAGTTATGGTGGCTATTACGAAGTATTCATGGGCAAGGACGCCGCCATTGAAATTTCGGAAAACATCAATAAGGGTGCCATATTCCGCGAACCACAAGCCAAACCGCGTGTGTGGGAAAATGAAGCCAAACAGGTCGAAAAAGATGGCGTAATTGGCACCTTGGTGATTGTTGGCAAGTCGTTGGATAACAAATCCAAAACCGGCCCCGGTGACAAGTTGTCCACTCCCGATGTGGACAAGCCGCCGCATCTTTTGCACCTTGAAAACTTCTTTAACGCGATTTGGGATCCGAAAAATAATAAGTTAAGTTGTCCCGGCGAAGTGGGCTTTGAAACTTGCGTAACGGTTCTCAAGGCCAATCAGGCACTGAAACAGGGCAGTAAAGTGACTTACGATCCCAAGGAATTTGAAGTTTAGGTTGCACCCGAACTGCCATAAAAACCGTATCCGGTTTTTATCTGAACGATGTCAATTGGAGGGCGTCGCAAAGCGCAATCTCAAGGTGATATAGATTCTTGTATCGCCTAAAATTAACAGGAGAAATTTTGATGTTAAAACAACAAAATGGATGGAGCGCCCCGGTGGCGCTGACGGTATTGATGGGCGCAGCGGCTTTTGCCGGTGTCCGGCCCGCGCAGGCAGCGATTACTTACAAAGTGGTGCCATCGCAGAGCCGCATCACGGTGATGTCGGAAACCAAAAGTCCGCTGAAGCGCTTGCAGCACGAGCGCGAATTGCGCTCCAGTTCCATTAGTGGTGCGGTCGTTTTTTCGGCGCCCAACAAACCCGCTTCGCTTTCGATGACGGCTAAATCCGATGCGTTCAAAACGGTGAAAAAGCACGAACTGAGCGACAATGACGTGGCGAAAATTGATTCGGTGACACGCGATTCCATTCTGGAAGCGAAAAAATATCCGAATGTCGCTTTTAAAAGCACCAGAATAAACTTCAAGCCGGGCGCGGGCGGCAATTTCTCCGGTTCCGTTTTGGGCAACCTGACTATGCATGGCGTGACGCGCGCTGTTTCGGTGCCTATTAGCGGCAAAATCGCGGGCAATATGATCAAAGCCAAAGGCAAGTTTCAGGTGAATCAATCCGATTTCGGCATGACCATCATTTCCATCATGGGCGGCATCATTTCCGCCCGCGATATGGTTGAAGTGAACCTTGACCTGACAGCCAAGAAGTAATGCAAGCCCTGCGTGGCGTGAAAAAGCGGTTCTGCTAAGGCGGAACCGCTTTTTCGCGCCTCATGGATAGCCTTGGTTGGTCAAAGCAGAAGACGTTTCGCGCATTTCACGAAAGGTAGTGGCAAAACTACTCATGAGTCAGGACAAAGCCAAAAAGCAAATTGAAAATGAAAAGTCCCCTTCTGCGGAAGGGACATCAGAAAATGCCTCCGCAAAAGGTGCATCGCGGCGCCGCTTTTTAGCGGGCGCCGCCGTGACACTTAGCACGCCGTATATTTTGACTTCCGCCGCCTTGGGGCAGCCGGGCAGCGGCAAGGCGCCTGCCAATTCGCGCATTGTGATGGGGCAGATTGGCATCGGCAATCAAGGCAGCGGGCTGCTGGGCAACTTTGCCGGCAATGGCAAAGTGCAAATGATTGCCGTTTCGGATGTCAAGCCGGAAATGCTGGACACCGCGTATAAACGCATCGGTTCTCCTGCGGGTGGCGCTCACAAAGATTTTCGCGAACTTTTGGGCCGCCCCGATATTGATGCTGTAGTTATGGCGGTGCCAGACCATTGGCACGCTTTGATGGTTGTCATGGCGGCGGAGGCTGGCAAAGACATTTATTGCGAAAAGCCGATGTCACTGACGATTCGTGAGGCGCGCCACATGGTAAATGCGGTGCGACGCTACAATCGTGTGTTTCAAACCGGTTCAATGCAGCGATCAATGGGCACGTTTCAAGTCGCCGTCAACGCCATTCGTAATGGCATGATTGGCAAAGTGCAGACTATCACTGTGGGATTGCCCAATGATGGTCAAACTTCTCTGGAATGGGGCTTATCGCGTCCCCCTGAAGGAGAACCTCCTGCGGGATTCGATTACAATATGTGGCTTGGCCCGGCGCCGTGGCGTCCTTATAATTCGGAGCGCGTCAGCGGCAACTATGGCGGCGGCTGGCGTTATTATCGCGATTATTCCGGCGGCATGATGACCGACTGGGGCGCGCATCACTTCGACATCGCGCAATGGGCACTCGGCATGGATAACAGCGGCCCGGTAGAGATTATTCCGGCGGGCAGCGGTGGTGTCGAGACGCTGACTTATAAATATGCGGATGGCACGCTCATGTCGCTTGGCCCACGCGGTTTTCCCAACGGCGTGCTTTTTAAGGGCGAGAAGGGCGAGATTTTCTGTAGCCGTGACAAGGTCACGCCCGATAATTTGCGCGGTTATAAACCCAGCGCGCAGGAATTTGATGTAAATCGCGGACGTGACCATTACAATGACTGGATCGAATGCATTAAAAGCCGTGAAAAGCCAATTTGTGATGTCGAAATCGGCTGCCGCTCGGCGACGGTTTGCCATTTGGGCAACATCGCCAAGTGGACAGGACGTTCCTTTAAGTGGAATCCCGATATCGAAGAAATCATCGGTGATGATGACGCGGCTCGTTGGTTGGATCGCCCCAAACGCTCGCCTTGGCACTTGTAAAATATAGTTTTTAGGCGGGGCTGACACTTGCCAACGGAAGGCAATATTGACAAGTGTCGGCCTCGCTTTTTCCATTTTCGGTAGGAATTGGAGTCTTATGAAACGCTTTTTAGTTTTTGCTTTAGCCAGTTTTTTTGGGTGGTCGTTTGTGGTTCAGGCACAGCCTACCAGTGTGCCCAATCCGCCAGCGCCTGCCGCTTTGCCAATAACTTTGTCGGACGCCGCCCAATTGTTAGGTGGCCCGACACTGGTAACTATGCATCTCAAAGAGGCATCAGCGCAGGCCGTTTTAGACGCTCTGTCCAAACAATCGGGCGTTCCTTTGCGCTTATTGTTTACGGATGATGCCGTTCCCGCGCCCAAATACACCATTAACATCGAAAATCAGCCGTTTTGGACGGCTTTGATGGAAGTCTGTCGGCAGTTACAGTTGGCGCCTCAGCTGGCTGGTGACCGCATTACGCAAGACTTGCTGCCGGGCAACTCCGATGAAAGTCTGGGCGCGGTAATTCCCGTGCATCCTCTGGTCACACTGACTGCGCGTGAGATGCGGCACGAACATATTTTTTCGTTGAAGGCCGATGACAAAGGCGCCTTTCAGATTCCGCAAGATGTTCATGCGATTTATTTCAACGGTTGGGCTTTAGTAGACCCTAAAATTCGCGTGGCCCCCAATAGCACGATCAACGTAGACATCACCGCAGCCGTGGACGACAAAGGGCAAGAACTGCCGCATAACCAAGGCGGCGCGTCCTTTGTGCAGTCACCAGTGCTGTGGGACTTACAACTAAACATGGAGGGGCGCGGCGATGCGAGCAAGAAACTGGCGAGTTTAAAAGGCGTTATCAAGGCGTTTATTGTTTCCAAAAGCGAACGCTTGGAAGTGCCCGATTTGGCGAATGCCGGGCCGGTTTCCAAGATCATCAAAACGCCACAGGGCAACGAAACCTATCACCTTATGGATTTGGCGCAGGATGGCAAGCAATACGAAGTGACATTTAGCATTAATCGCCCCGCTCAAACCGCGCCTGTGCCCGACGAGGACATTAATGTTCAGCAATTGCGCAATGCACGGCAAGACCTTGGTTCGTTCACACGCTTGCTGGATGCCCAGGGGCGCGATATCCCTTATGTGAGCAGCAAAGTCAACGGCGAAGCGGTCACGCTAACTTTTGCGCGGCAAGCGGAAGGCGAAAACGCGCCGGGAGCAGCCAAGCGGTTGGTGTTGGATATTCCCGTTGAGTTCCGCGAGTTGCAGATTCCGTTTGAATACAAAGACGTGCCGCTGCCATGAGAACTATCTCGGAAAAAGTTTCAAAGGTTGGATTGCTATGCGTTTTCGGGCTTTCTGCGGCCACGGCGCAGCCACCAATGCCATCCAAACCGCCGAGACCGGCGGTCGCCTCAATTACATTAGGGGAATTGGAAAAAAACGCGGGTGGCCCCACCTTAATCACATTGCACTTTAAAGAGTCCACCGCTCAAGAAATATTAAATGAACTCAGCAAGCAAGGTGATATCCGCGTGCGCGCCAACTTTTGGAGCGATGAGCAACGCACAAAAAAGTATTCTCTCGATGTCGAAAAGCGCCCATTTTGGGAGGCTATGAGCGAAATCGGCGACAAGCTAAAACTATTTCCACAGCAATGGGGCGGTCAAAACGGTATGGTGTTGTCACCGGATAATGAAGGTTCGTCCAAAGGTTCGGTGCAACTGGAAACGCCGCTGCTTTCGATTATCGCGAAAACTTTGACGCGCACACATTCCATCAACTACAAAACCAAAACGGGACAAGATCAGCCCGAAGTGCCCTCGATGACCTTGCAAAGCGTTATCCTTTTCGACCCGAAATTGCAGTTGCTCAATAACGCAGCCAAAGCGACAGTCACCGAAATTGTGGATGACAAAGGTAAAACGCTCAAAGGCGAACAGAATGACATTTACGTTTACGGCGAAGCCCCTGTGCAATGGCAAATGCAGGTGCCATTAAAATACAGCACCACGATGGGCAAAAAGTTGACTCGTCTCAAAGGCACTTTCCAAGCATTCGTGGTGGCGCGACGTGAGACATGGGACATCCCTGATATTTTAAAGGTCAAGGGGTTGAGCAAAACCTTCAAATTCGGCACCAAAGAAGAAACTTACACCATTGAGGAAGTTACCAAGCAAGGCGACGGGATTCAAATCCGCATTACTGTCAAGCGCCCTTTGGAAATCGCGCCGACCCAAGCTGACAATACGCCCGAAGGTCAGCAACTAAAATATGCCCGCCGCGATTGGTCACGGTGGATGCGGCTGACCGATGAAAAAGGCAACCAATATCAAGGCTATAATTCCGGCAGTTCCGAAGACGAGATGAGTTTCACCTTCAATAACAACCAACAGTTTCCCGGCGATGAAAAAGCTGGTGAGCCGGTGAAATTAGAAATTGATGTTCCTCTCGAATTTCGCCTGCTCGAAGTGCCGTTTGAATTTAAAGATTTGGTGCTGCCATGAAATGGTTTTATCTGAGTCTTTTAGGATTACTTGCCAGCATAGCATCCGCTCAGGTGGCGCCTAATCCATCAAAGGAAGTGCCACTTGATGCTCCTCATTTTGCCCCTATAAATGACGACGAGCTAAAGCATTTTATTGGCGAGCCAACACGGATTAGTTTGCATCTGAAAGAAGCGACATCGCAGGCAGCCTTTGAAGCGATAGCGCGTCAGGCGGGGCTAAAAATGGGTAATGGTTCGACTTTCAATTCGACAGCGCCCCTTACCGTTGATTACGATAGCCTGCCTTTCTGGAAAGCAGTCGCGCAAACCCCCTTAAAAATGGCCTTTATGCGCTTTGCGCGGCTTGATGAAACAAGTTTTGATGGGCCACAGGCTGACCACGGTTATTTCGATGTTGGCCGTAGTTTTTCGGTTCATGAACTGGCGACAATTTTTGTCTCGCGGATTGACCATTTGCATACGCAGGCCGTTGGTGAAGTTACGGACATAAGTGAACCCAAACGCACCATTTGGCTGACAGGTTGTATTGGGCTTGATCCAAAACTTCCGACTTTGCAGTCAGCCATTACTGTGGAATTAAGCGAAGCTGTTGACGAACAAGGCCAATCGCTACTTTTTAATGCGCCACGCAGGTTTCTAACTTCGTATCCTGCTACGGGTAGAACTGAATTCGTCGTGCCGCTTGATTATCCACCGAATGTTGGCAAGCGTATCGCTCGACTTAAAGGCACTTTGAAATTTCCTATCGTCTTGAAAACCGAAAAATGGAATGTGCCCGATGTTTATGCGCCTGATATTTTCAATACTGTGCAAGGGCAAAATGGCCCGGAGACGTATCGCGTGATGGCCGAAAAACCAAAGACCCAAAAAAATGGCGCCTATGAATTTATGCGGGCGCAACCCTTGAAAATTGCGATTGAACGCCCGCTCAAGGCGCCGCCCGGCATCGCCAAGTGGAACGCTTCAATTTTTGCGCCCTTGTTTCATACTCTTGAAGGAAAACAATTTTCTCCACAACTGCCACTACAGATGGCTGGTAATGTTCTTGAAGTCTCGGCTCACAGGTCTTATCGTTCTTCTATTTATGCTGGTGTGGAATTGAAGGCATTTAGTTTGGATATTCCACTCGAAGTGCGGGAAGCGCAGATTGCTTTTGAGTTGACGGATTTGCCCTTGCCGTAAATAGACTGCTTGCAAAAGCGCCCAAAGGCGAGGCCAAGCGCTTCGTTGCAAGTCGCACCACGAAATCGCTGTCGGACGCCCAGAAAACGCGTCTCTCCGTATAGAAAACGCTGTCGGATGAGCGGAAAACGCGTCTCGACGCTCGGAAAACGATGCTTGACGCTCGGAAAACGATGCTCGACGCTCGGAAAACGATGCTCGACGTGCAGAAATTGATGCCGGATGAGCAGAAAACGATGCTGGACGAGCAGAAATTGATGCCGGATATGCAGAAAATGGTGCTGGACGTGCAGAAAACGATGTCGGACGTTGTGAAAATGATGCTGGATGCGCAGAAAACGATAAAAATCTTCGCTATGTCACTAAAAAAACGCGTTTTTATGGTTCTGATATGGTTTGCGATGTGTTCTCTACATTTGTCCGCCCAACCGCCCGCAACACCTTTGAAGATTGGCCCATTGGATTCCGCCGATTTGGAAGCACTTTTGGGCGGGCCAACGCGCATTAATCTACATTTGCGCAACGCCACACCGCAGGAAGTGATAGATAAAATCGCGCAGCAGGCTGGTTTGAAGTCATCGTCCAATTATCCGACGCAGCGGTCTGAAAACAATCAGCCTGTTTCTTTGAATATTGACCAATTGCCGTTTTGCGAAGCCGTCGGTTTGGCCTGCCAAAAACTGCGTCGCACCATGTTTCCGACTCCTGAGGGCGCTTTTACTTTGTATGCACAAGACGCCAGTTATGGAAGCGGGCGCTATGCTCCAGTCGGCAACATGGTGGGAATTATTATCAATCGCACGGCGCGGTCACACTCACAACGAATGGCAGACAATGAAACGCCAAAACATCAAGCGTCCTATTCTGTTTCGGGTGCTGTTTTTCTTGACCCGAAAGTGCGACTGCTGCACCGATACGTTTCTATTCGCTTGACGCAAGCCGACGACGAGA
This sequence comes from Abditibacteriaceae bacterium, assembly GCA_031372065.1. Lineage (GTDB taxonomy): Bacteria > Armatimonadota > Abditibacteriia > Abditibacteriales > Abditibacteriaceae > DASWNL01. The sequence continues at coordinate 46,035 of JANMKN010000388.1, forward strand.
AAGGCAATGATCTGCGGGGTTCTGATGTCTCGCGCAGCTTTGCATATATGCAAAGCGCGAATAATTTGCGCTGGGATTTTCGTTACTCGCCCAATATGGGGCATCGCTTGGAAACTGTGCGAGGATGGGTGCGTTTTCCGGTTGTGTTGCAATCGGTGCCGTGGGAAATCAGCGATTTTAAAAAACCGGAACAGGAAAAAATTGTGCGCGCTCCTGACGCAGTTTTGACGTTTCGTTTGGAAGAAGTCGAACAGAATCAACGCGAAATGAAATTTCATTTTCTCGTCAAAAGTTCTGTGGGCAAGGTGGCAGCCATAGAAGCATGGCGCGAATCGCCCGACGGATATGATTATTTTCAGTTGCTTAATGAAAAAGGCGAAAAAATCACTGGGCCGCGTATGGATTTGGATAAGGATAAAATGTTATTGACTTACTATTATCCGTCGAATCAAACTCCGACGAAGTTAGTCATGCAACTGCCAACCGACGTTCGCACCGTAGAAATTCCCTTTAAAATCAAGGATTTGCCGCTGCCATAATTGATGCCAGTGAGTAGGAATCCGTTTACACTGAAAAAACCTCCTGTTTAGTGACACGAACCGCGTTTGAATTGTCCAAAGAATTCATGCCAAAAGGATTGAATATGAATCGAGAAACGAGGCGCCGGGCGAAACGCCAATTGCGGCGCTGGCCGCTGGCGTTGTTGTTGGGTGCATTACTGGGATTTTCGCCGCTGGCGCGGCCTGTTCTGGCGCAAAGCGATGGCGAAATTGCCGGCTGGAAAACAGCGTTTCAAGCCGCGCCCAAAGCAGATGTCGCAGCTGCCAAAGCCGCTTACAGTGCGCTTTTAGAAAAGCTATTGCCGGGAATGAGCAATCCCGATTATGGCACGCAGGCGCGCACGCAGGACGCGTGGGAAAAAGCCGCCGTTAATGCGGGGCGTCCCGGTGCCGAAAGCGAACGCGCTGGTGCTGTGCAGGCTATGATGGGCCACTTCGGGCCGGATGTGCCCCAGTTGACGCGCGTTTGGATGATTAAGCAGTTGGGACATATCGGACGCGCTGAAGCCGTTCCTGCTTTAGCTGCGCTGATTAATGAACCCGATATTGTGGTGCGTGGGCGTGTGCTGCGTGCGTTAGCCGAAAATCCTTCTGTTGAAGCGGGCGCCGCTTTGCGCGATGCGCTGGGCAAAGCGACGGCGCCTGAAATGAAAGTCGCGCTGATTAATGAAGTAGGCTATCGTCGTGATGCGGCGGCTACTGCTTCGTTGGCTGCGATGTTGGCGCCCGGCGATGAGGTCGCGACGGCTGCGGCATGGGCTTTAAGTCGCATTGGTTCAGCGGATGCGGTTAAGGCGCTGTCTGGCGCTAAAGGCGCGGCGGCAGGCGCGTTCAAGATGGCTTTGTGGGATGATCTGCTGCAAGCCGCTGACCGCATGGCGAAGATGAACGATGCGAAAAACGCTTTGCCGATTTATCAGCAATTGTGGGGTTCGACAGAAGCGCCGCGCTTGCGTTTAGCCGGATTACGCGGCGTGGCTTTAATTCGCGGCGCCGATGCCGTGCCCATTATTTTGGAACAGGCAAGCAGCGATGATGCGTTTACTCAACTCACAGCGACGCGTTTGCTTGCTGAAATGCCGGGCAAAGGCATCAGCGCTGCTGTTGCCGAAAAATTAGGCACTCTTAAGCCCGATATGCAAATTCGTATGGCTGGCATTTTGGCAGAGCGCGGCGAAGCCGCTGCCAAGCCGTCGGTGGCATCTTTGATCAAGAGCGCCGATGAAAACGTGCGCCTTGCTGCCCTCCGCGCTTTGGCGAAGTTAGGCGATGCGGCTGACGTGACAATGCTCGCGCAATTGGCCGCAAGCGACAAAGGCGAAACTGGCAAAGCTGCGCGCGATACCTTGGCCCGTTTATCCGGTGAGCCGGTCAACGCCAAAATGGTGCAAATTTTCACTTCGTCCACGCCGGAAGTGCGTGCTGTTTTAGCCAGTAGTTTGGCGGCGAGGCGCGCTCCCAATGCGGCTTCGGCGATGTTGGCCGCTGCCGAAAAAGGCGCGCCTACCGAGCGCATTGAAGCTATCAAAGCCGTCGGTGTTTTGGGTGATGAAAAAGTGGTGCCGAATCTGGTGACATTGATTGCCAAAGCCCCTACCGATGATTTTCGCAATGCAACAGCTGGCGCCCTGCGCGACATCATTGACAATCGCACGCAAGATAAAGCCGCTGCGGGAGCCTCGCTTGCTGCTGGCATGGTGACTGCCGATGTGCTGGGCAAGCGTGCCTTGCTGACACTAATGAAAAACGCAGGCGGCGATGCGGCGCTGAATGCAGTGAAAGCCGCCACCAAAGATGAAAACGCCGACGTTCAAGATGCCGCCGTGCGTGCTTTAGTGGCGTGGCCCGACAAAGCTGCTGTGCCGATTCTCACTGAATTAGCGGCCAACACGCCCAAGGCGAATTATCATGCTTTGGCATTGCAAGGTGTGGTGCGCTTGGCTGGAACTGCCGATTACACCACCGAAGAGCGGATGAAAATTTTGCAGGATGTGATTGCTAACGCTAAACGTGTCGAAGAAAAACGCGCCGCGTTGGCCGGACTTGGCAAAGTGCCGGATGCCTCGGCATTGACGATTATCGTGCCGCTTTTAGATAATGCCGATTTGCGTGAAGAAGCCTCGCTGGCCGCCATCACCGCCGCGAAAGTGGCCGGTGGCGACGCACGCCGTGCGGCCATGCAAAAGGTCATCGCTTCGTCGAAAAATGCCGATACTATTAAAGCGGCGACTGATTTGATGAACGCTCCGTCCACCGTCCGTCCGTGGCAAATCGTTGGGCCTTTTCCCGGCGATGGTGCTTTCAATAAAGATTTCGGCGCCGAACAAAAAGTTGACCTCAACAAAACGTTCGATGTGATGGACAACAAAAAAGCGCGCTGGAAAACAGTGACTTCCGATGCGCAAAACGGCTACATGGATTTGCTAAAGCTGTTTGATGGCAAAGAAAGCTCAGCCGCGTATGCCTTGATTTATGTGAAAAGCCCTTCGGCGCGCAAAGCGTGGATGACCGCCGGTTCGGACGACGGCGCGAAAATCTGGATCAACAACAAGAACATCATTTCCAACGATGCCGCGCGCGCCGCCAATCCGGGCGACGAGCAAAAAGAAGTTGACCTCAAAGAAGGCTGGAACGAAATCCTGCTGAAAATCACCCAAGGTGGCGGCGACTGGGGCTATTATTTCGATTTGCTGACCCCCGACAAAAAACCAATGGCCGACCTCGAATGGGCGGCGAAACCAAACTGATTTTAGTCATTAGTCATCATTTGCGTTGAACTTTCAAATGACAACTGACTAATGACCAAGGACTAAAATATGAAATTCCCCCAATTGCTTTTAGGTGCCGTGTTGGCGCTGAGTGTGGCTCCAAGCCTTTCTTCGGCGGTGCGCGCAGCGGAACCATTGCCCGACAGTTTGAAAACCGGCGAGTTTATTATCGGGTGTCAGGCGTGGACGTTCAACAAGTTCACTGCTTTTGAGGCCATCGAAAAAACCAAAGCCGCAGGCGGCAAAGTTATTGAGCTGTATCCGGGTCAGACGATGATGAAAGGCAGCGAAACCAAAGTCGGACAGGGCATGAGCGCCGAGGATACGCAAAAGCTCAAAGACAAGCTGAATGCCGAAGGCATCAAAGCCGTCGCTTTTGGCGTAACGGGCATTTCCAATGATGAAAACGATGCCCGCAAGCTGTTTCAATGGGCCAAAGACATGGATTTGCGCATCATTGTCACGGAATCCACAGACGCCATTGACACTATCGAAAAGATGGTCAAGGAATTCGATATTAAAGTCGGTTTTCACGATCACCCGCGTCAGCCTAACAATCCCGGCTACAAAATGTGGGACCCGTATTACATTCTTAGTGTGGTCAAAGACCGCGATGCGCGCATCGGTTCTTGCGCCGACACCGGTCATTGGGTTCGTTCGGGTCTTAACCCAGTTTTCTGCTTGAAAGTCCTTCAAGGACGTATTGTGGATAGCCATCTCAAGGACCTGAATGTTTTTGATGGCAGCGGCCATGATATGCCCTACGGACAAGGCGTCAGCGACGTGCCAGCGATTCTCAATGAATTCAAGCGTCAAGGTTTTACGGGGCCGATTGAAATCGAATACGAACACAAAATGGAGAATAATCTGCCCGAAGTAACGCAGTGCATCGCCTTCGTGCGCGATTACAAAACCAAGTAAATTCCCTTGCGATTTGAAAAAGACGCCGCGCTCTTAACCAAAGCGCGGCGTTTTGTTTTTGGGCTTGACCAAAGGACGATAGCGCGCATCTGCGAATCTATCAATGGGGAATGCAATGCAAAGGAGTATTGCAATAAGCGACACAGCATCGCCCTTTGTTGGGCCTTTCCGATCCGTTAAAGGAGCAGTAATAATTGCGTAACCCAATTCCAGTATTGTAATCATAGCGGATATAAGTGCGATCAAAACCAGATAACCAAAATAGGCTGCTGTCCATTGCAAATGAGATTTTTCGCCGCATTGTGGGCATTTTACGGCACTGTTGAAGCCTTGTTTCAAATAGCGGCTCCATGTTAGTGGAAATTCATGACCGCAAAATGGACACGCAAGGTTAGATGTTTTCTTTTCTGTTTGCGGCGATGGAATCGGCGGCTCGCGCATGATTTTTACTCCACGATTTCGACAATGTTTGGCAAAATTTCAGGCTGCGAATCGGCAATTTCAAAGGCGGCTTGTAGCCGAATGATGGCGGCTTGAGCGTCGCTTTCGCGTGCGGCGTGCAGGCGACAGAGTAGGGCATCGGGTTCGATTTTTTCGCCCGATTTGGCAATATGGTCAAGACCGACATCGAAATTAAGCACGGAATCTTTGGTTAAACGTCCGCCGCCTAAATCGCGAATAACTTCGCCGATGATTTTCGCATTGCATTGGGTGACGAAACCATCGCGCGGCGCTTTGATTTCGTGAATGATGGGCGCGTTATGCGATTTCAATTTTGTATTAAATTTTTCCAAATCGGCGCTTTGCCATTCGAGCATTTCGTCCCATTTCCGGCGCGGCGCGCCCGAAGCGAGGCAATCGGTGGCGCGCTGCCGTGCAGAGGGAAGATTGGTGGACAAACCGCCTTGTTGCAGCAAGTGCGCGGCGCATTCGATGACTAATTCACGCAAATCCTGCGGGCCTTTGTTTTCTAAAATTTCCACGCTTTCTTTGACTTCGAGCCAGTTGCCCGCTGTGCGGCCCAAAGGCGTATCCATACGCGTTAAAATCGCGCGTGTTTTGGTGCCGCATTCGTTGCCAAGATTCACCATTGCGCGGGCGAGTTTTGAAGAATCGTCATGCGTTTGCATAAACGCCGCCGTGCCGAATTTGACATCGAGAATTAAGCAATCCAAATTTTCAGCGAGCTTTTTGGAAAGAATTGAAGCGACGATGAGAGGAATCGAAGGCACCGTGCCGGTGACATCGCGCAAGGCATAAAGCGCGCGGTCTGCGGGCGTCATATCAGCGGTTTGGCCGCAAATGCAACAGCCGATTTCCTGCACTTGCTGCACAATGCGTTGGGGCGAAATTTGCGTGACGAAATCGGGAATGCTTTCCAATTTATCGAGCGTGCCGCCCGTGATGCCAAGACCGCGCCCCGAAATCATCGGCACACGAAAACCAAGGCACGCCAAAAGCGGCGCGAGCGGCAGTGAAACTTTATCCCCCACGCCGCCAGTGGAATGCTTATCAACCAAAGGCCGCGCATCATCGGGAAATTGCAAAGTCGCGCCGCTATCGCGCATCGCTAAAGTCAGTGTTCGCGTTTCGCTGGAATCAAGGCCGCGAAAATAAATCGCCATCAAAAACGCAGCCATTTGATAATCGGGAATTTCGCCGCGCATGAAGGCAGCGACAGCGGCCTGAATTTGCAGCGTTGCCAGCATTTGTCCGTCACGCTTGGCCTCTATAATTGGCAGAAAATTCATGCCTGTAGTTTAACTTTGCGCTAATGTGTCGAGAGCTTCGCCGGTCACGCGAAAGATCGTCCATTCGTCCATCGGAACCGCGCCCATGCTTTTGTAGAAGTTGATAGAAGGCTCGTTCCAATCTAAAACCGACCACTCAAAGCGCCCGTAATGGCGCTCTTTGGCAATCTTTGCCAAGTGTTTTAATAGCGCTTTTCCGGCACCTTTGCCGCGATGCTGCGGCTCGATAAACAAGTCCTCCAAATATAAGCCCGGACACGCCAGAAACGTTGAATAGTTGGTGAAAAACAAGGCAAAGCCAACAGGCGCCTCATCTCCTGAGATGAATGCCAACACCACTTCGGCTGCCGGATGCGCGCCGAATATGGTTTCGTGCAGCATTTCTTCGCTTGCCTCGACGGTGTGCGACAAATTTTCGTATTCAGCCAGTTGCTTGATGAAATTGAGAATCTGCGGCACGTCTTCGGGCCGCGCCTCGCGGATGTAAATGGAATGGCTCATGGATTTTTCAAAAGTCGTGATGCGCAGGTCACGCGTTTTATAAGATAAGGCCCAACATTTGAGAATGTTGGGCCTTATGGTATGTGAAACGGCACGTTATTCGACAATAATTGTGGGGGAATTGCCAATTAGCGATTCGCCTGCTTGGGTGTGCAATTGGCTCCACGAAACGATGACTTCATCGCCGGTTTTCAGGGTGCCTTTAGGAAGCAAGATTGTCAGCGCATTTCCGCTCACGCTGGTGCTTTGCGCCTCGATTTCACGACCATTTACTAACACCCGGACAGCGCCGCCGCCGATGCTTTGCAGCTTCGCCGAGAATGTCAGCACGATGCTGTTATTACTGGCGTAAGAGATAGCGTTTTGCAAGGTTGTGGTGGGTTGATTGTCCGTAGTGGGCGTGCGGGCGCTAACTCGCGAAGCGATGGCGATGCTGTGAGCGTAACCCGCTGCCACGGCCTGACCATCGGTGAGATTCAACACTGGTTGTGGCGCGATTTGATCGTTGCTGTTTCCCAAACCGAGATTGCCGAATTCGTTGTAGCCCCAACTCCAAATCGTGCCGTCGCCGCGAATTACGAGGTTGTGACCGCTACCCGCCGCCATTTTTTCAACGTTGCCAAAGAGCGTGCCGTTGGCATTGGCCACGCCACTGGCTATGGCGTCGTTGGCATTGGGCGTCGTGCGGCCTAATTGACCGTAGAAGTTGTTGCCCCAACTCAGCAAAGTGCTGTCACCTTTCAGCACCAGAGTGTGAGCATAGCCTACGCTCAGTTGTGACCCGGCGGACACATTTTTCACCGTCACAGGCACCGCACTGCGGCGCTCTTCGCCGTTGGTTTGATAGCCGCTCAAACCATTACCCAGTTGCCCGTAGAAGTTCCAACCCCACGCTTTAGCGGTGCCATCCGTGAGGAGCGCGACACTGTGGCCGGCGCCAGCGCCAATCGCTTTCGCGTTGGGCAAACCTGCCACGATGGTCGGCGTGGCGTCGAGGTTTTCCACGCTGCCGTTGCCCAGTTGACCGTAGAAGTTGTTGCCCCAAGCCCAGACTTTGCCGTTGCTATCAAGGGCGAGGCTATGAAGCGTGCCGCCCGCGATTTGCGTGATGTTGGTGAGACCTGCAACAAGACGCGGCGCTGTGATGAAGCGCGGGGCATCAGCCTGCACGCCGCATTGTCCATCCTTATTGAAGCCCCATGCTAAGACGCGCCCATCACTTGTGAGCGCCAAACTGTGATACCAGCCACAGGTGATTGCTTTCAGGCTGTCCGCGCGAATGCCCGAAGGCAGCGGGATGGCAACAGGTCGGTTGCGCGAAGTGTGAGTGCCATCGCCCAATTGAGCGTCATCGTTATCGCCCCACGCATAAAGCACGTTGCCCGCGACGGCCAAGTTGTGACTGCCGCCCGAAGCAAGCAGACGCGCATTTTGAATGATGCTTACATCCACTGGCGAGAGGCGATTTGTATTGGAGCTATCGCCTACCGAGCCGAATTCGTTGTAGCCCCAGCCAAGAAGTGGATTGCCTGTTGGTGTGCTGACAACAGTCACCGTCGCAGTGCCAGAAACTGTATTATCCGCGACGCTGGTGGCGCGCACGGTATACGTTCCCGGAGTGGCGGGCGCGGTGTAAAGTCCGGCGGCGGTTATGGTGCCGCCTGCTGCGCCACCATCCACCTTCCATGTGACATTTTGGTTTGTTGTGCCGCCGACGGTGGCGGTGAAAGTTTGCGTGTCGCCGGAGTTGAGCGTGGCAGCCTTGGGACTGACAGCCACCGTGATCGTTATGGGCGGGTTGACCTTCAGCGTTTTCGAGAATTCGCTGGTGTCGCCCGTTGTGTTATCGGTGGCAGTTAGCGAAATCAGCTTGCCTGCGAGATCGCCGCTGGCAGCCAGCGATTTATTAAAGGTGCCGTTGCCGATGACAAACGAGCCGAGATAAGTTTGGCCTTCACCAAAGAGAGAGAGATCAGCAGCGGCGTTGGAATAGGCATCAATGGTGAAGGTGCGGCCCGATGTGCTATCGAGCGAGCCTTGCAACACCAAAGGTTGACCGGCGGCACTTTGCGTGGCAGAAGTCAGCACCGGATAATTTTGCAGATGATTGGCGCCTCCATCAGCGTCGCTGGCCCCTTCTCCCGCACCACTATCATTGGCTGTTACGCCATCGGTAAAGCCACTGACAATCAAATCAATGCCCAGACCCCCGTTGTTAAATAGACGATTGCCACGAAAACGATTGCCGAAGGCCGAGCCGCGATCTGTTAAAACGCCGATGCCGGGGCCATCGTTGTTGGCAATCAGATTTGCTCCTGTGGTCGTATTGCCCACCGTGTTGTTGCTGGCCGAAACGACAAGCACACCCCAACCGGCTTGTGTGCCTTTGCGATTGGGCAGCGACGTGGTGCCATTGGCGGCGACACCGACAGCGTTGCCGAATACGGAGTTATTGGTGGCCTTGTCTTCAAGGCTGATACCCGAAATCAAGTTGCCACTGACGAGGTTGCCCGCACCTGTGCCCGGCACGCTGGTGAAGCCGCCGATTATATTGTTGGAAGCCGCGAAGGTGATGGTAATGCCGACGAATTTGTTGGCTATGGCGCCTGTGCCCGAAAGATTAGTGCCGACATAATTGCCTTCGACACGATTGCCTATAGTGCCCGCCTCCGTAATGTAAACGCCACGCTGAATATTGCCGGAAATTACATTACGGGTGCCTGCAACTGCGCCGCCAATGGTGTTGTTTTGCGCACCGCCATCAATTGTGACTCCGTGGAAATTCGGCAAAGCAGCCGTTCCTGCCACGTTGAGGCCGATGCTATTGCCCATGACGCGGTTGCCAGCACTGCTGCCTCCGAAGAACGTTCCCATATGCACGCCTACGCCATTGTTGCCGGAAATCAGATTGCCAACACCAGTGCCGGGAGTTGTGGTGACGCCGCCGATGGTGTTATTTATAGCGTTGACAAACACACCTTCGTTGGTATTCGGAATAGCGGCGGTTCCTGTGGCGTTCGTGCCAATATAGTTGCCTTGCACTGAATTATTTTTCGCGGTGTCGCCTATAATGGCGAGTCCGGCAACGCCGATTAAGCCATTTCCCGAAATAATGTTGCGTGCCGCTGTCGTGCTACCGCCGATCAAATTACCAAAGGCGTCGCGGATTTGAACACCTTCAAACTGATTTCCAATCCCAGCGGTGCCCGCTATGTTGGTGCCGATGAAGTTACTGGCAATGATGTTAGCTGTAGCGGTGCCCGAAATGAAAATTCCCGCTCCGCTATTACCCGAAATGATGTTGCGCCCGCCGCTGCCGCCGACAATGTTGCTGCGCGCGTTATCGGCGATGGTGATGCCGTTTCCGTTATTGGGCAAAGCGCCACTCCCATCGGCTTTGATGCCAATATAATTGCCTTGAATGCGATTTGAGCGCGCATCGGGGAAGCCGAGAAAAATGCCGTCGGACTTATTGCCGGAAATCAAGTTGCGGGTGCCGCTTGTCGTGCCACCAATCAAATTATCGTGAGCGCCCTGTGCGATGGCGATGCCGGGAAACAAGTTACCGAAACCGGTCAACTTTCCTGTGGGGTCAGTGCCGACAAAGTTGCCTTGCACCACGTTAAAGGCCGTATTCTGCCCCGAAGTCGCGCCGTTAATGCCGCCGATGCCGATGCCATTATGGGTGTTGCCTGCGACGACGTTGCCGGTGCCTGCCACATCGCCGCCGATGCGATTGCGTTGCGCGCCATCGTGCATCACAATGCCTTGCGCGACGTTGCCCAGCACGCCATTGCCTGTTGCGTTGAGGCCAACCCAGTTGTTTTGGATGGTGTTGCCGTCGGTGCCGGTGCCGGACATCGAAATGCCGTAACGATTGTTGCCCGAAACGAGGTTGCGCCCGCCGCCAATGGTGCCCACCACGTTATTGAGCGCGCCCGTTTCCATAGCAATGCCGTCATTGCCGTTGGCTACTTTGGCATTTCCGGTGGCGTTAAGGCCGACATAGTTGCCCGTCACTCGGTTGGTGCGCGCCAACGCGCCGAGGCCAAAAGATCGGCCCGAAATCAATACGCCATTTCCGGCGTTGCCCGAAATAACGTTGCGCGCCGCTACTGTGTTGCCGCCGATGACATTGCTGTTGGCGCCGTTATCAATCCACACACCCGCCGTTGTTGAAAAAGCCCCAAACGAAGCCGCGCCGTTGAGCGTTGTGCCAATGAAATTGCCCAGCACGCTGTTGGCCGCCGCGTTCTCGGAGATGTAAATATTGGCGTCAGTGTTGCCGGAAATCAGGTTGCGCGAGCCGCTTACCGTGCCACCAATAGTGTTGCGCGCCGCGCCAAAAATGCCGACGCCAAAGCGATTGGACAGCACCGCATTGCCCGCCGCATTGGTGCCCAGATAATTGCCGAGAATGGCATTGCTTACTGTAGCGGCACCTTCTATGGCAACGCCATATTCACAGCCGGAAATGATATTGCGAAAAGCAGCGGTTGTGCCACCGATAATGTTTCCTGTGGCGCCATTGGTCAAGCGCACACCACGCCCGTTGGCAATGGCGACATTGCCCGCTGGGTTAGTGCCGATGTAATTGCCGCGCACGGGGTTCGCGCTGCTGCCATTGATGAGAATGCCAGTTCCGTTATTGCCGGAAATGATGTTGCGCGCTCCGCTAACCGTGCCGCCCACGATATTGCCTTTGGCGCCCGCGTTAATTTGAATGCCATCGCCAAACGCGCCGTTACTGAGCGCCGCACCATTAAAACTCAAGCCGATGGTGTTGCCTTCGATATGGTTGTTGTCGGCGTTCCGAATCTCTATGCCAATCAAATCGTTGCCAGCGATGAGATTGCCCGCGCCGTTTGCCGTGCCACCGATGTTATTTAACTGCGCATCAGTAAGGATTAGCACGCCGGTGGGGTTGGGCAAAGGCAAAAGACCGGCGGCATTAGTGCCGATGAAATTCCCTTGCACCGCGTTGGAAAGTGTGCCGGCATCAGTCAGCAGGATACCCGCTCCATCGTTGCCCGAAACTAAGTTGCCTGCGCTTCTTGTAGTGCCACCAACCACATTATTGGTGGCATTGCCTTCGAGCCGGATGCCGGTGCGTGTGTTACCCAGATCAGTGCTTCCGGCGGCGTTGGTGCCGACATAGTTGCCTTGCACTGCGTTGCCAGTGCCACCCAAAATATCAATGCCATGAACATCATTGCCGGAAACTACATTTCTGGCCGTAGCTGTGGTGCCGCCGATGGTGTTGTTGTTGGCTTGAATCAAAATGCCGACAGAAGCATTGCCCAAATCAGCCGCGCCCACCACATTAGTGCCGACATAGTTGCCTTGAATAATCGTCCCCGTAGCGCCGGGCTGGACATGAACGCCATTGAAACCATTGCCCGAAAGCAAATTGCGTTGCGAAGCCGCTGCTCCGCCAATGCGGTTATTGTCGCCCGTCACCACTACGCCTGTGCCGCCATTGGGCAACGCGCCGGTGCCTGTTATGTTGGTTCCGATGAAACATCCCGAAATTTGGCTGCTGTTACCGCGTAAAATGACTCCATCGCCCGTAAAGCGGTTAATTGCTAAACCACTGATGTTGACGTTGGAGGCCAGCACGTTAAAGCCACGTCCAATCGTTGTGGAACCACTAAGCTGGACAAGTAAAATGGCGTTATTGCCCACAGTTTGGTTATTCACGCTGGCGCCGGGCTGCGTATAACCGTTAATGGTCACGGCTTCGGTGATATTAGGTAACAGAGAAGCCAGTGCAATCGTTTTTACGCCCGCGCCGGGAATGTTGAACGAAATCGTATCGGCTCCCGCAGCGGCATTGGCGCGATTTATGGCGCCGCGCAGCGAGCAATCATTGGGATTGGTTGTGCAAGCTGTTAAATTCGCATCTGAAATTGTATCTACCACCAGAGCGGAGCCGGAAGTCACATCGTTGTTGATAATCGTGCCGATTGCCTGATTGTCACCGATGGTCGCATTGACGGCGTTGCTCAGATTCACAAAAAAGGTTTCGTCCGGCTCGACGGCGGTGTCGCCGATGATCGGCACGGCAATGGTGCCGCTCGTCGCTCCGGCGGGAATAGTAAGCGTTGTGGCGGGCAATGCGGCGTAATCGGTGGGTGACGTTGCGCTACCATTTTGCGTGAGGAAATCTACTCTTACCGTTTTTCCAGAAATCGCAGAAAGCGTGACGGTGAAAATCAGATTCGCGGTGCCCGTATCTGGCTCAATAAGGGAAGTATCAGCGACAGAAAGCACAGGCGGTGCATCGTTGTCCAGAATAGTTCCCTGACCTTGCGCGTCGGTGATGGTGGCGTTGGTGGGATTGCTCAGATTGACAAAATACGTTTCGTTGGCTTCGTCCAATAAATCGCCTTGCACTAAAACGGTGATTGTTTTCGCGGTTTGGCCGGGCGCGAAGGTTAAAGTGCCGGTTTGCGCGTTGTAATCTCCCGGCGCGATGGCCGTGTTGTTGGCCGTAGCGAAATCAAACGTAATCGTTTGTGTGCTGGCCGCCGACAAAATGACCGTAAATGTAGTGATGGCCGTGCCCGTGTCGCCTTCGGGCGCGGTTACGTCGGTGATGGAAAGTGTTGGTGAATTGCGCACTGCAACGCTAAATTCGCTGGTGTTTCCAGCAGCATCGGTGGCAGTGGCGCTGAGGACGCGGCTGGTGAAGTTGCCGGTTAGTGTCACGGTTTTGGCTGCGTTGGTCGCGCCGGTGGGAATAGTGATGGTATCGGTGCCGACAAATGTTTGGCCCTCGCCGTTGCCGGAGGGGTCGGCGGCGGCGTTGGAGTAAAAGTCCAAATTGTAAGTGCCGGGCAAGCTGTCGAGTGACACGTCCACCAAAGTGTTGCCGCTGCTTAAGCGCACATTGGAAAGCACCGGAAAGTTTTGCAAGTTGTTGGCGCCGGTGTCGGCATCGCCTGCATCGTTCGCATTCGGAGTGCCGAAGGCGCCGCCGCTGGGCACCAAATCAATGCCCAGTGCCGGATTGGTGGCAGTGCCGTTATCATGAATCGAGTTGCCGCGAATCGAAATGCCTGTCGGATTGGTCGGCACGCCGCCGAGCGTAGTGTTCAGCACAGTGACGCCGTAATTGGTATTGAAGGCGATGAGGTTGCCGTTGGCCGCCGTGCCGTCGCCGATTCTGTTGGTGGTGCCGTCCAGAACTGTGACGCCCGAATTGTTAGGTGTGCTGTTGGTAGCACCCGGTTCGGGTAGACCGGCAGTTCCGGCAGGGGTAGTGCCCATCGAGTTGCGCAGAATCTTGTTGCCGGTTCCGCTTACCATGCTCACGCCCGAACCGTTGCCCGCCGACATCACATTGCGCGCTTCAGGCACGGTGCCACCGATGAGGTTATTATTGGATGCGATGCTCACACCGCCGCCATTAGCGGCTAAAGTAATCGTGCCCGCCGCGTTGACCTGTAAAAAGTTGCCTTGAATCGTGTTGGTGTTGGCGCCCGTATTCAAACGAATAGCATCGCCGTTGGACGCGCCGATGACATTGCGCGCGGCGGGCGTCGTGCCTCCGATAAGATTGCCCGTTGAATCAATCGTTACGCAGTCGCCGTTGATGCTTTGCGCGCCGCTCGGATTCGCGCCGGTTTCGCTGGTGCCGATGAAACAGCCGGTAATCGTGCAGTTGTTGGCGCCCACACTCAGAACGACGCCGCCAAATGAGCCGTTGACGATCAGGCCTTTCAGCTTCGTGCTGGCTGCTTTAACGGTTAGCGGCGCGCCGGTAATTTGAATCAGCGGCTTGGCGTCCACGCTGAGATTTATTGTGCGCGTGTTGGCGCTGCTACCCGTTTGTGAGAAACCGTTAATCGTTACAGCTTTGGTAATGTCCGGGAAGCTGAAAGACGTTGTGACGGTGAAGATGCCGCCAACAGCCTGCGTTGCTGGAATAGCGAAGGAAATCGTGTCGCCACCGCTTCTGGCGTTAGCATTATTAATGGCGCCGCGCAGCGAGCAGTCGCCCGCCGCTGCCGTGCAAGCGTTCATGGTGGCGGAATCCGAAGTCGTGTCTACTACAAAGTTCTGCACGGCGCGAATTGAGCGCGAAAATTCCGAGGTGTTCAACGGCGCTGTTACAGGCGTGGCCGTTGCTGAAATCGGGTCGGTGAAAGTGCCCGTAATGCCGAAGTTAAAAGTGGCATTGCCGCTTGCGTCAGTGGTGACGCTTGTCGTGCTGAACACAAATGTTTGGCCTTCGCCGAAGCCCGAAGGATCGGGCGACGGGTTGGAGAAGAATTCAAGAGTGAATTGAGTGTTAGGCGTGGAATTGAGTGTTCCGGCGATTGTCGTGTTGCCCGATGCCACAGTCACACTGGTCAAAACCGGGAAGTTTTGCAGGGCGTTGGGGCCGGTATCCGTGTCGTCGTTGTCATTAGGCGTCACGCCGGTGGCGCCCAAATCAATGCCGAGGCCGCCGTTTTGGAAAATCGAGTTGCGCGTAATCTGGTTGCCGGTGCCCGCCAACGCAGTCACCGCAACGCCCGCACCGGTGTTGTGCGCGATGGTATTTGGAAAGCCGCCGACGCCAATAATGTTGCCCGCTGCGCCGTCTTCAATCGAAATGCCCGCACCGGTGTTGGGCAGGGCGTTGGCGCTGCTCGCCGATGAAAAGCCAATTGAGTTGCCAATAATCGAGTTGGCGCTGGCCGTGCCGACGGCAGAGGCCGAAATCTGAATGCCGTCGCCGCCGTTGCCGGAAATGAGGGCGCCCCCGCCCGCGCCACTCGTGCTGCCGACGGTGTTGCTGGAAGCGTTGGTGATGCGAACGCCATCCGAGCCGTTGCCCCTGTCCAGCGTGCCGGTTTGGTCGGTGCCGATGAAGTTGGCTTGCACGATGTTGCCCGTCGAGGCCGCGCCGCTGATGTCCACACCGGCATCGCCGTTGCCGGAGATGATGTTGCGTCCGGCAAGCTGCACCGATGAGCCGCCGATGGTGTTACTGGCGCTGTTGACAATGCCCACGCCGTAGGCGTCGTTGCCCACAATCGTTGTGCCGTCCGCCGCCAGGCCGATGATATTGCCCGCGATGGTGTTAGTTATGCCGGCGCTTTCGATTCGCACGCCGCCGCCGTTGCCGGAAATGACGTTACCCTCGCCAGCAGTGGTGCCGCCAATCGTGTTGTCGGTGGAGCTGCTATCTATCAAAACGCCATTGAGCGTGTTGCCCACATCGGTTGTGCCGTTGGTGCCCAGACCGATGTAATTGTTGACGATAGTGGCTATGGAGGTTGCGCCGCGCACGATAATGCCTGTATTGCTGTTGCCCGAAATGATGTTGCGATTGGCGGCGCCCGTCGCGCCAATGATTTGTTGTTGGCCGGAAGTGGTGTGCACGAAAATGCCGACGGAGTTAGCCAATGCCACGTTGCCGGTGGCGTCCACGCCGATGAAATTGTCCGCATAGGTGCCACGGCTATCGCCCGCAATGTCAATGCCGCTTTGCGTGTTGCCGGAAATCACGTTGCGCGCGTCGCTGCCGATGTCGGTGAGGACAGCGCCGTCGGCATTGACGCCATGACGCCCGTTGCCCAAAGCCGCCGTGCCGTTGACATCGGTGCCGATAAAGTTGCCTTCGATGCGGGCGCCGCGCGTATTGCCTATGTTCACCGTCAGCCGAACGCCATCCTCTGTGTTGCCCGAAATAATGTTGCGGGCGCTTGCCGTATTGCCGCCGATGATGTCGCCTTGGGAGCCGCTGAGCCGAACCCCGGCCAGTGTGTTGGCGATGGCGGCGGTGCCCGTCGCATTGGTGCCGATGAAGTTGCCCAGAATCGTGTTGGAAGTCCCGTTTGACTGCACGCCGTTGGCGTTGTTGCCGCTAATCACGTTGCGGGCCGTCGTCGTGGTGCCGCCGATGGTATTGGTATTCCCCAATGAAATCAGCACGCCGTCGCCGTTACCGAGTGGAGAGGTGCAGGCCGCGTTGGTGCCGATGAGGTTGCCCAGCACCGTGTTCGTTGTGCCGCCTATTGTGACTCCTGCCGTTGTGTTGCCGGAAATTAGGTTGCGCGCTGCTGCCGTTATGCCGCCGATGGTAGTGTTGGAGTGGGGGCCAATGAGGGTAATGCCTGTGCCATTAGGCAGCGCCGTCGTGCCCGCCGCGTTGGTGCCGATGAAGTTCCCGGCGAAGGTTTCGCTCACGGTCGAATTATCCGCCGAAATGCCGCTGCCGCCAAAACGATTGATGACCAAACCGCGAATCGTGCAGTTGTCACCCGCACCGCTGAAATTGAAACCGTTGGTCGTCGCACCGGCTCCGGCGCCGTTGAGTTCGACCGTCAGCACCGTGTTGAGCGCGCCCGTCGCGTTGGTGTTGGCGCTGCTGCCCGTTTGTGAGAAGCCGTTAATCGTCACCGGCTGCGTGATAGCAGGCAGCGACGAAGCGGGAGTTATCGTTTTCACGCCCGTGCCGGGAATACCAAAGTTGATATTCGTCGGACCGCCGGCATTGTTACCAAACAAGTTGCTCGCGTAATTAATACCTTCGCGCAGGCTGCCGGCGTTGGTATCGTTGGTGTTGGTGACAAGATAGCCGGGAGTTACGGTGAAGTTCGTGCCTGAAATAGCCTGCTGTCCGCCCACGACCACACGAATTGGGCCAGTGACGGCTGTTGCGGGCACTGTAGCGGTGATTTGCGTGGTGGAATCTATTGTGAAAACCGTTGTGTTGTTGCCGCCGAATTCAACCGTCGTTGTGGCGTTGGTTCCGGTAAAACCGGTGCCGGTTATCGTCACAATGCTGCCACGCGGCCCGCTGGTTGGCGTAAATGAAGAAATCGTTGGGCCTGTGATGTCATCATTTGTAATTGTGCCAATGCCTTGATTGTCGGCAATCGTGGCGTTGGTGGCACTCGTCAAATTCACAAAGAAAGTTTCGTTTGGCTCAACCGTCGTATCGCCGTTAACGATGACCGTGATTGTTCCCGTCGTTTGCCCGGCTGGAATTGTCAAAGCGCCATTTGTAGTGGTGTAATCGCTGGGTGACGTCGCCGTGCCGTCGGCGGTGGCGTAATTCACCGTTATGTTTCGCCCGCTGACCGCCGATAACGTCACGGTGAAAGTCGCGAGTGTCGTGCCTATGTTGCCTTCGGTCACGGTCACATCGTTTACCGTGACGCTGGGCGCCGCGTCATTATCGGTAATGGTGCCCACGCCCTGCGCGTCGGCGATGGTGGCGTTGGTTGGATTGCTTAGATTGACAAAATAGGTTTCGTTGGCTTCATCCAACAAATCACCTTGCACTAAAACAGTGATCGTTTTCGCGCTTTGGCCGGGCGTGAAGGTTAACGTGCCGGTTTGCGTGTTGTAATCTCCCGGCGTGATGGCTGTGTTGTTGGCGGTGGCAAAGTCAACTGTAATGGTTTGCGTGCTGGCCGCCGACAAAATGACTGTAAAGGTAGTGATAGCTGTGCCGGTATCGCCTTCGGGCGCGGTTACATCAGTGATGGAAAGCGTCGGTAAACTGCGGAATGCGTTGGAAAATTCGCTGGTGTCTCCAGTGGCCGTGTTTGTAGCCGTGGCCGTCACAAAGCCGGTCGGGGCACCAGCTACAGCAAAGGAAAAGTTGGCCGTGCCCCCCGCGTTGGTTCTGATCGGTTGGCTGGTGAGGAGCGTTTGCCCTTCGCCGTTGCCCGACGGGTCGGCTGTCGCGGTTTGAAAAAATTCCAGAGTGAAATTGGTGTTGGGCGTCGAGTTGATGTTACCGATAATGTTATTGCCCGCAATGGCGGTAATAACAGGAAAGTTTTGCAGATTATTCGGCCCCGGATCGGGGTCGCCCGCATCATTGGCCGTCACTCCATCGGCATTTAAATCAATGCCAAGGCCTGTATTAGCGAAAATGGAATTACGCTGGATGGAAACGCCGGTGGGTGTGGTGGCGACTTCAACGCCGTCGCCGCCATTATTGGCGATGGTGTTGGTGGCTCCTGCTGCCGTGCCGCCCACAGTGACGCCGCTGGATTCGATATGAATTCCGGCTCCGGTGTTGCCCCGATTCAGCGTGCCTCCCACATCGGTGCCGATTAAGTTGCCGCGAATAAGGCTGCCCGTCGCGGGCGCCGAAGACGGGCAATCAATGCCCACACCGTTGGATGAAATTACATTGCCCGGCGCGGCGCCTGTTGTCGTGGCAAGGCCGCCGACTGAAGTGTTGGGCGCGAAAAAGTTGAATTGTATGCCCGCTGTGGTGTTGCCTCTGGCGGCGGAACCGGCAGCGTCCAAGCCAATAAAGTTACCTTGAATAATGGTGCCATCGCCGGTGACGCGAATGCCAATAGCGTTAGCCGAAATCACATTGCGCGAAGCCGCCGTTGTGCCGCCAATGGTGTTTCCGGTAATGGCCGGGCTAAATAAGGCGATTCCTTGTCCGCTATTGCCCAATGCCGTTGTTCCGGCAGCATTGAGGCCAATATAATTGCCCGCAATGGTATTGTCGTTATTTATCACTTCGACGCCGTTTCCGTTGCCCGAAATGACGTTGCGCGCTTGGGGGGTGGTGCCGCCAATCGTGTTATTGCCGGCGCTGTTAAAACCACCCAATAAAATGCCGCTGCCGTTGCCTAAATCCGCCGTGCCCGCCGCATTGGTGCCAAGGAAACAACCGGCGATGGTGTTGCCCGAAGAGCCTGCCGATTGGTTGATGCTGATGCCGTTGGCGCTAAAACGGTTGATCACCAAACCACGCACGGTAATGCCATCGGCTGAAAATGTCAGGCCGTTAGTTGTCGTGCCTGCCGCTGCGCCGTTCAATTCGATGAGCAATGTGGCGTTGTTACCTGTAGGCGCTGTGTTGGCATTGGCGCCGGTTTGGGTATAACCATCAATTGTCACCGGCTGCGTAATGGCCGGAAAAGGTGATGTGGGCGCGATGGTTTTGACGCCTGCCGCGCCGCCGATATTAAAAGCGATGGTGTCGCCGCCGCTGCCGTTATTGACGGCGTTGATCGCTTCGCGTAGGGTGCAATCTAAGCCTGCGCTCAAAGTATTGCAAGCGCCATCGTCATCGCTGGCCGTGGTATTGATAGTGAAGGTTTGCGCGGCGCGCACGCCGGAAGAGAATTCGCTGGTGTTGCCCGCTGGGTCAGTGGCAACGGCAGTTACGAAACCGGAAATTGTCGTCGCGGCGAAAGCTGTTTGCACATCACCATTCGAGTCGGTAGTCACAGTCATACTGCCAAGACCGGCTGAACCTTCCGCTAAGAATGCCGACGCTGTGCTGTTATCGTAAAAATCAACGACGAAAGTCGTGTTCGGCGTGCTGTTTAAGTGGTAGTTGACGGTATTACCGCCGACGATGGAATCAATCACAGGCGAATTTTGCAAAAGGTTATCGCCGGTATCGGGGTCATCAAGGTCGTTGGGCGTTACGCCATCGCCGCTGGCGCCATTGCCGTTTAAATTGATGCCTAATGTGGTGTTTTGCTCAATGGTGTTGCCGCGAATGCTGTTGCCTGTCGCGTCGTCGGCGCCTGAATCCACGCTAACGCCCGTTAAATTGCCCGCGATGAGGTTGCCGTTGCCTTCTGCCGTAGCGAATGAATCGCCGACCGCGCCGCCGATGATGGTGTTTTTCGCGCCGTTGCTCAGAAAAACGCCGCTGCCTGCGTTGCCATTAGTCGCAAAACCGATGTTGTTTTGTTGAATGATAACGCCCGTTGCGTTTTGCAGTAAGATGCCTTCGCCGCCGTTGCCGATGATGGTGTTGCTGCGAATTTGATCGCCCACGCCGCCGATGAAAACACCGCTGGCGCCGTTGCCAAGACCGCTGGCGTTGCTGCCATTGGTGCCGATGTCGTTGCCCCGAATGGAAATGTTATCGTTTCCCGCGATGAAGTTAATAACCGAAACGCCTTCGTTGGTGTTGCCGGAAATAATATTGCTGGCGCCAGTCAGAATGCCGCCGGTTGCTGGAGAACCGACAGTTGTGCTGTCACGCGAGTTGATTTCAATGCCGATGTTATTGGCCCTTTTAAGCGTGGTCGCTGCGTTCAGCCCAATAACATTGCCTTGAATGGTGTTGCCCGTCGCCGTCGCGGTGCCGTCGCCCAAATCTAAAATTCCAGTTCCTGTGTTGCCGGAAATTAGATTTCTATCGCTGGCGGCAAGGCCACCGATGGCATTGCCGATGACGCTGCTAAGTTGCACGCCGGAGCCGCCATTGCCCGCTACCGTCGCGCCCGTTTCGTTGGTGCCGATAAAACAGCCCGCAATGGTATTACTCGTCGAAGTATTGGTGATAACGATGCCACTGCTAGCAAAATTGCGGATATTCAGGCCACGAATGGCGCAGTTGGAAGCGCCGTTAATCGTAAGGCCACTTACGCCGCCGCCAGCACTGGTGCCGTCTAAAACCACTGTAAGTGTTGTATTTAAGGCGCCGCTGATATTGGAATTGGTCGCGGCGCCAGTTTGGGTGTAGCCGTTAATTGTGACTTGATCGCCGATGGTGGGCAACGCCGAAGTGGGACTAATGGTTTGCACTCCACCACCGGGGATATTGAAATTAATTGTATTCGCGCCAGTGGCAAAGTTGGCTTCTTGAATAGCCGCACGCAGTGTGCATTGCGAACCGGTAGTTGTATAATCGCTTTCGCAAACGCCATCTCCGACGATAGGATCAGCCCCATCGCCTGTTACGGTAACTACAAAAGTAGTCGGCGCCTGTGCCAACAAAACGCGCGGTTTTTTTGTTTCGCTTCTTGTTTCGCTTTGGGAAATCGCGTCGGGCATCCGCCGGGGAGTTGGCGGAGCATCGGCAAGCACACGCAACGGATTCAAATGCGCCAAGGCTTCCATGACACGAGCGGGAGAAAAGCGGTCGCCAAGCGGCCTATTGCCAGCAAGAGCTGTATAAGACGTGAGATAGGCGAGTAACGTGAAGCAGACGACGATTAACAGCGGACGGGAGAATCGTTTCATGACGTGCCTTTATGTTAAGACCTGCGCTAAAACAAATTGAGGGACAGACGATGTTTTGCCCCCAAACACAATGTGTTTTCTATGCCGATATTTTAGCATTCCTCAAGAGGTCGTGACATATTTTGAAGAGATTTTTTCACGACAGGCGCAGGGACAAACGCTATAATGAATCCGTAATCGTATGCCTTTATTCTTCAAGAAACTTTCGGCCACCACCGTTTTGCTACTTTTGTTTTGGCCGATAACGGCGCTGGTTTTGTTTGGCGATTCGCGCGCTTTGAACGAAGCCTATCCGCACGCGCAATGGATAAGCAACAGCATCGCGCCGCTTTTTTTGTTGGCCTTGATGGGAAAAATGCCGCCGCAACGCCAATTGGTGCTGGCGCTGTTTGTGCCGCTTTCGGCTCTCGGCGAAGGCATTTTTAGTTTGGTTTTGGGCCTCTATCAATATCGTTGGGGCACCGTGCCGCTTTATGTGCCCTTTGGCCACTCGATTTTGATGGCGACGGGCCTGCTTTTGGCAGATAGCGACTTTGTGCAGCGCCACGAACGACGCCTTTGCAACGCTCTTTTGCTGTTTCACGGCGGACTCATCGCTGCGACTCTGCTTTTGCGCGGCGACACCTTAAGCAGTTTGTTCGCGGTGCTTTTTATTCTCATGTTGCGAGGACGCTGCAATCGCCCGTTTTATCTGATTCTGGGTTTGTTAGTGCTTTACGTCGAAATCTTGGGCACTGTTTGGGCTTGTTGGGCATGGCGCCCCGATCCGTTTGGTCTCTTGCACACCACCAATCCGCCGCCGGGCGCTTTTACTTGTTACGTCATCGGTGACATA
Source organism: Abditibacteriaceae bacterium (assembly GCA_031372065.1). Taxonomy (GTDB): domain Bacteria; phylum Armatimonadota; class Abditibacteriia; order Abditibacteriales; family Abditibacteriaceae; genus DASWNL01. The sequence continues at coordinate 68,332 of JANMKN010000388.1, forward strand.
ATAGCCATTCAAATTGCTGCGAGTCTGGCACTATGTTATCGCCGTCTCCGTAACGACAAGATATGTGTTCTGGAGGAACAATAATGGTATTGGATGCGCAAGAAACTGTGCACAAAGCGACGGTGGCTGTCCGCGAAAACCGGCTACCGGAGGCGATAAGCGATCTGCAAGCGGTGTTGGCACAGGCGCCGGATGATTTGGCGGCGAATCATTTATTGGGCGTGGCCTTGATGAAATCGCAGCGCTTGCCCGAAGCGATTGCGCAACTTTTAAAAGTCACGCAGTTGAAACCCGACCACGCTGCCGCGCGCACGCATTTGGGCATGGCTTACGCCGCCACGGGCAAAACCGAATTGGCACGCAGGGCCTTTGAAACCGCGCTGAAAATTGACCCGGCTTTTGCTTTGGCGCAGTCTGGCTTGGAAAAGTTGCCGCCGCCGCCGACACCGGCCAAGAAAGCGCCTTCGCCCGCCCTGCCGATGCCCGCGCCGCCTCTCAAAACGCCAACCACGCCCAAGGTCAAGGATTTTACTTTGCCCGGCTCTGTTAAGCCCAAACCCGCCAAAAAGGAAAGCGTTTTCAGCGGCATGGATTCGTCGGATGCCGCGCTTTTAATTATCGGCGTGATTCTCATTGGTGCGGGCGCTTATCTATCGCTCTACGTCAGCATAAGAACGGGAATTATTTTCCTCGTGCTGGGCGTGTCGGCTCTCAAAGCCGGACAACCGGGCCGCGAGCATTGGAAAGATGACTTTTGAAGAAATGAAAAAAGCGCCCGCCGATTCTTTCGGCGGGCGCTTTTTTTTGTGTTCTCATGCGGCGGTTGCTGCCGGTGCAGCCTCGTCGCAGACGGTTTTAATGCCGATATTCAAAAGAACGTGCAGAATCCACACGGCAATCGGCACGATGGCGACCCCGGCAGTGCTCAGGGCGTAGCCTAAAGCCGACATAAAGGCAATCGTCCACGTTACCACGTCTTTGGTGGATAAGTCTTGGTATTGTTTCCACTCGCCGTGCAGATAGCCGCCGTCTTTGCATAAATCTTCGCGCAGTTTGGCTTGAATCTTTTGCCAGAAACTCTCGGCGCTTTCGCCGGTTGCCTTTTCGATGCGCCCGCGGAGTTGCTCTGGCACCAAAGGCACGACAGTTTCATCGCCTAATGCTTTGGTTTCCGCCATTTGTGCCTGCTGCACGGTAATTTGGTTCAATTCGTCGCTGACTTCGTCAGCC
>JANMKN010000389.1:0-4411 GCA_031372065.1 Abditibacteriaceae bacterium
GGTGGACAAGAAAAGCAAGGAAATCCAGCATCCCGAACGGCAAAATCCAATCGCTGTGCCCGCTTATTAATGGCGCTCTTTGCGCAATCCGAAACATAAAACGGCGACCACTTTTCGTGGTCGCCGTTTTTGTTCTCAAGAGGGGCAAGGTTCTTTGGTCAGGTCATGAATGACCGCCGTTACTGAAGTCACCGTGCCTTTGGTGAGAACAGGATTGTGTTCGGTAGCGAAAAACTTACGCACAAGGAAAACATACCCTGCGATAGTGTTTTGTTGCACATAAGACCCCACTACCAAGGGCTTTCCAAATCCAGAGCCATAAATATTAGCCTCGAACCCTGTAGCATTATAGATCAACCGATATTTCAATGGTTTCTTGGAATGATGGGAGCGAGCATTCACAAAACAAGTGCCATCGGCGCGCAATTCGACTGAAAATCCATCTTCGGCTTTATATAGCCCGAATGGGGTTTCTGATGGAGTTTTAACAGATTTGCCGCGTAGAGATAGACCGGCGACCAACAAGGCAAGGACTGGCAAAAGAAGTAACCCAAATGCACGGCGATCGAATTTTGGTTTCATTTTGTGTCGCTCTTCGCCCTTTCATTTTTCGCCGCGTTTTTCTTTCAACGTTTTTACATCTACATCCAACAATTTCGCGGCGGCGGTTTCGTCGCCAATATTGTGCTGAATGGAATAAAAAGCAGTCAATCAATGAACTGTTCAGAATGATTCAAATACGAATCCAATAAATGATGCACCGCTATGCGATCTGCTGGGATTTCGTGTTGAATGCGCCGCAATAAAGTTAGGGATTCTGTGTTTTTATTAGATCCTATTTCTTCAATTAACATTTCAAGTTCCTCGTTGCTCAATAGGCTGAGACGATCAAGCCAAGGCTTGATCCAATGAAACGAAATAGGGAATGAATTTAGGGCGGCACTCCAAAACAATGAAGGCCGTAGTTTTGGATGATCGAGATACGGTTCGATTTGAATGAAATATTCTTCTGGCGCCAAACGATGCAAGGCCGACAAATAACTTTCTATATGTCGCCGCAGCAATTCGGTATTGCTGCAAAGGCTTTCGACACGCGCCAGCATATTCATTAATAGAGGCAAATTGCCCCACATATTAGGCATGACCTGTTTCTCAAAATAAACCTCTTCCGCATCCGAATCACACCAGTCGTAAGGCGGATAAGGAGCAAAAAACGGAAATGGTTGATTGATTAAATCAAACGATTCCATGATTTTTTCTTCGGTCAGCGCAGGCGCTGACTTTTTTGCCCAAAATTTCATTTCATCCCCGCTTTTCTTTCAGCGTTTTGACATCAATATCCAATAATTTCGCGGCGGCGGTTTCGTCGCCGTTGGTGCGTGCAAGCGCATCCGCAATTAATTTTTGCTCGACTTCGCGCAAAGTCGGCAAAGGCGGCAGTTCTTGCGGTTTTTGGCCGCTGCGCCCGCCGATGGCGAAGGTTTGGGCGGCTTGCACGTTGCCGCCGGGCGCCAAAAGAAAATGGCGCGCTTCGATGGTGTCGTCTTCGGCCAAAATCACGGCGCGCTCAATGCAGTTTTCGAGTTCGCGGATGTTGCCTTTCCATTCGTAATCGCGCAGCATTTGCAAAGCGTCGTCTTCGACTTTGTTAATGGTGCGTCCGGTTTCGCCCGCGTATTTTTTGACGAAGTGATCTACAAGGCGCGGCAGGTCTTCCAAGCGTTCGCGCAAAGCGGGCAATTGAATGGGCACTACGTTCAGGCGATAAAACAAATCGTCGCGGAAAGTGCCTTCTTCGATGGCTTTTTTGAGGTCTTTGTTGGTCGCGGCAATCAGGCGCACATCAACTTTGATGGTTTTAGAACTTCCGATGCGTTCAAACTCGCGCTCTTGCAAAACGCGGAGCAGTTTCACTTGCACATTGGGCGTCACTTCGCCGATTTCATCGAGAAAAAGCGTGCCGGTATGCGCCCATTCAAAGCGGCCAATGCGCTGGGTGTGCGCGTCGGTGAAAGCACCTTTTTCGTGGCCGAAAAGCTCGTCTTCCAGCAAATGTTCGGGCAGCGCGGCGCAATTCACTTTGACAAAAGGCTTCTCGGCGCGCTTGCTTTGAAAATGAATGGTGCGCGCCAAAACTTCCTTGCCGGTGCCGCTTTCGCCGGTGATAAGAACTGTCGCGTTTTGGTTGGCGACTTTGGCGGCCAAAATGTAGGCCGCCTGCATTTTTTCGTTGGTGCCGACGATGTTATCGAAGTTGTAGCGTGAGCGAATTTCGTCGCGCAAATAGGTGTTTTCGTCAATCAAACGATGGCGTTCCATCGCGCGGCGTGCGATATTGGTGACATCGCTGACGTTGAACGGCTTGGATAGATAATCGTAAGCGCCAAGGCGCATCGCTTCGACGGCGGTTTCTTTGGAAGCGTGGCCCGTCACCATGACCACCGGCATTTGCGGGCGGCGGCGCTTGATTTCTTTGAGAAGTTCGATGCCGTTTAAATCGGGCAACTTCACATCGGAAAAGACGACGCCAAATTCATTGGCTTCGTCGGCCAAAATTTCAAGACCGGCTTTTGCGGTGTTCGCACTGCGCACTTCGATGTTTTCGCGCGCCAAAATATCAGCGAAAAGTTCGCACAAATGTTTTTCGTCGTCAATGATGAGAACGGGAAGATCAGCCATAGCCTTTAGTTTGTCCTATTTTCGTCTGGATTCTAAGGTGCCTTTTCAGATGAAACACAAAGACACGAAGACACAAAGAAAACTGAAAGAAGATTTAGCGCACCTCGGCTTTAATTTCACTGCTAAATCTTTGTGTTGCCTTTGTGTCTTCGTGTCTTTGTGTTTCAATTACAAATTATGAATTCAAAATTTCTCGGTGCGCTTTTGTTGTTTGCTTTGCCTACTGTGGCGCAAAATTTTGTTGATCCGGCGCCGCCCAAAGTCGAAAAATTGAAAGAAATCGCGCCGCCGCTTGCCACGCCACAGGCCGAACTAAAATTTCACAAAGCGCCAAAGAATTTGGCGCCAAACGCCAAAACGCACGAGTGGCGCGCGTTTTTGGGGCCGAATGGCAACGCGATTTCAAATGAAACGCCACTTCTCCCCAAATTTGGCCCCGGCGCGCCCGCTTTGGTGTGGGAAGTGAGCAAAGGCCAGGGCTACGCCGCGCCTGCAATTGTCAATGACCGCGTGATTTTATTTCATCGCGTGGACGACAACGAAGTCGTCGAATGCCTGCAAGCCGAAAGCGGTCAGCGCTTTTGGAAATTTGCCTATCCTTCGAGTTATCGTGACCGCTACGGCTTCAATCCCGGCCCGCGCTGTCAACCCGTCAGCGACGGCGAATCCGTTTTCACTTTCGGCGCGGGCGGGCAATTGCATTGCCTCAAACTATCAACCGGCCAAGTTTTGTGGCGGCGCGATTTGGTGAAAGAATGGAATATCAAACAAAACTTTTTCGGCGTCGGCGCCACGCCTTTAACTGAAGGCGACAAATTAATTATCAACGTCGGCGCCGATAATGGCCCGTGTGTAGCCGCTTTCGATAAGCGAACCGGCAAAATGTTGTGGGGCGCGGGCAAAGCATGGGGGCCGAGTTACGCTTCGCCGGTGGCCGCGACAGTTCACGGCAAGCGGCGCGTTTTTGTTTTCGCGGGCGGCGAAAGCGAGCCGCCCACTGGTGGTTTGCTTTGCATTGACCCGCAAAACGGTAAAATCGAAGGCCAATTTTCGTGGCGCGGCCACCGTTATGAATCGGTCAATGCCTCGTCGCCGCTTGTTATCGGCAATCAGGTTTATATTTCCGAATGCTACGGTGCGGGCGGCGCTTTGCTTGATATTTTGCCCGATGGTTCGTTGCGCGAAGTGTGGCACAACGAAAACTTAAACACGCATTTCATGACGGCGATTCATAAAGACGGCTATTTATATGGCGTGGACGGCCACGGGCCGGGCGATGCGCCGCTTGTTTGTATCGAATTAAAAACTGGCAAAGAAATGTGGCGCTATCAGCCGCTTTGGGAAGAAGAAATCGCCAACCCGACCAAGCGCGGCGCGAAAACATGGAAATACATTTCCGGTTTGGCTTCGCTCCTGCTGGTAGACGGGCGCTGCTTAATGCAAGGCGACAGCGGCCATTTGGTGTGGCTGGATTTGAACCCGCAAGGCTACAAAGAACTTGACCGCGTGCATTTATTCAACGCGCGCGAAACATGGGCCATGCCCTCACTAAGTCGCGGCCTGCTTTACATCATGCAAAACGAGCGCGCCGAAGACGAAACCCCGCCGCGCCTCTTGTGCTACGATTTGCGCGGTTTAATGCAAATAATAGCACGCAAATTTCGCAAATTGCCGCGAATTTTCGCAAATTCTCAAAATCTTTTTTGATTTGCGAAAATTCGCGGCAATTTGC
>JANMKN010000160.1:0-7311 GCA_031372065.1 Abditibacteriaceae bacterium
TAACGACCAAACAGTCTGTCGAGTGGACATCGAGTCCACTCGACAGACTCAGGAAGAGTTTGAAACAGGCATCGAGCCTGTTTCAAACTCGGCCATTCATCCCCACCGCAAGCAGTGGGGCATTCTGGAATATTTCGTAAACGGGCGAGCCGCTTTGGTGAAACAGAATCTGGCGAAGCGGAAGCTGGGGGTGAGGGCAATTGTTGAAAACTCTACACGGCAAGCTGGCCCTTGCCTTGGGCGCCATTTTATTGGTGGTAGCACTGGTTTTAGTGCCGCTAACCTTGTTTGTCACGCGCCTCAACCGGCAGGAAGTGAACCAGCGTTTGTGTTACAGCTTGGCTATCAACGTCGCGCAGGAAAAAGATTTAGTCAAAGATGGCAAAGTGTCTTCTATTCAGATGGATCGCGTGATTTCTTTGCTGGAACGCCTGAATCCGGGCATTGAAGCCTATGCCTTGGATGCACAAGGGCACATTTTGGCCTATCGCATCACCGACCCACCCTTGCAGAGAAAAAGTGTAGATTTGGAGCCATTGCAACGGTTTTTTAAAGGCGGGCGATTGCCCATTTTAGGCGACGATCCGCGCGATCCGCTACACCAACGCGCCTTTTCTGCGGCAAGATTGCAAAGCACGGGCTCAGATAAAAAGTTGGACGGCTATATTTACATCGTGCTGGACAGTCAGGAATACGATTCCATATCGGCTTTGTTTGGCGCCAGTTATGCCTTTCGCTTGCGTCTGCTGGCTACTTTTGGCGTGCTTTTTTGTGCAATGGCGATGGGTGTAGTGATGTTTTATCATCTCACGCGCCGCCTCACGCGTCTTTCACTGGCGATGGAAACATTTCAACAAAACGATTTTCACGGTGGTGCGCACATTGCGCCGGGCGATGCCAACGGCGACGAGATTGACCGCTTAGGCGCTATTTTTTCGGGCATGGCGGGGCGTATCGAACAGCAAATCCAAGCCTTACGAAAGGCTGATGCCGAACGCCGCGAAATGGTTTCCAATGCCTCGCACGATTTACGCACGCCGCTTACCGCACTGCGCGGTTATCTTGAAACGATATTACTGCGAGAAGGGCGCATGACACCCGCCGAACAGCGCGCTTATTTGGGTATTGCTATCAAGCACGGCGAGAGGCTTGGCACACTGGTGGACGAACTTTTCGAGTTGACCAAATTAGATGTGCCCAATGTGGAGGCACGCATGGAGGCATTTCCTTTGGGCGAATTGTTACAAGACATCACGCGCAAATATCAGTTGGTTGCGGAAAACAAAGGCGTCAATCTAACCAGCGAAATAGCGCCCAATCTGCCCTTTGTGTTGGCTGACATCGGCATGATTGAGCGCGTTTTCGAGAATCTGATCGAAAATGCCCTGCGCCACACGCCATCCGGCGGCAGCGTAAAATTGCAGCTTCAACCTTTCAAGCAACGCGTGCAAGTGCGGATTTCCGATACCGGCAGCGGGATTGCAGCGGATGACATAGACCGCATTTTTGACCGCTTTTATCGCGCGCCGGCCAATGCAGCGCCGGCCAGTGAAATGTCGGGCGCCGGTCTTGGATTAGCCATCGTGAAACGCATTTTGGAACTTCACAACAGCGGCATCGAAGTGGAAAGTGAACCTAACAAAGGCGCAGCATTCACCTTCGATTTGCCAGCTTATAATACCTCTGAAATGCCAAGGAAAGAAAGTGAAGTCGAGCGGGAACCGTTGCTCGTTGGATTGTGTTAGAAAGGTGACATCCGTAGGATTGTCAGGAGAAAATGATGACTCAAAATTGGACAAATCGCATCTTAATCGTCGCGGCGGGGGCTTTGGTTGCCGCGACATTTGCGCCCCGCTTAACCGGCAGCAATGGGCAAGCTGCACCAGACCAGACAGCGGACAAAATGGCCGAAAAAGCCGAAGTCGCGCAGATTATCACCACCAGTTTGCAACTGGCGCCAAGGGCCAACGCCGAAATCGAATTCGATGCCGCGATTCCCGCAGGCTACCATCTCAACGAGGGTTCGCCGCAAAAATTCTTTGCGCGCGTCGAAGGCAAAGGTCTGCAATTAACCACCAAAATGCCAGTAACGGGCGCAAATTTCAAACTGCCCTTGCCGCTGTCCTTCACCAGCGGCACTTCGGGCAAAGGCCATGTCGTGATTTCGGCCTCAGTGATTTATTGCGACGATGGTGGCCTTGATTGTCGCATGAAAAACCTGCGCCTCAATGTGCCGTTCGAAGTAAAAAGTGGCGCCGCGTCGCGCGCCACCATAAAAGCCGACGTGACAACTCAAAATTTCAATGTGGCTACCGAAGCCAAGGCTACCGAAGCCAAAAAGGAAAGCAAAATGGAAAAGATTGAAAAAACCGATGCCGAGTGGAAAGCCGAACTCACTCCCGAACAATATCGTGTGGCGCGTCAGCATGGCACCGAACGCGCTTTCGCTGGCGAGTATTGGGACAACCACAAAGATGGCGTTTACAAGTGTGTGGCTTGTGGCGACCCCTTGTTCGACAGCGAAACCAAATTCGATTCGGGCACTGGTTGGCCGAGCTTTTACAAGCCCAAAGAAGGCGGTAATGTCGAAAGCGAAACCGACACGTCTTATGGCATGGCGCGCACCGAAGTGCATTGTGCCCGCTGCAAATCGCATTTGGGCCACGTTTTTGATGATGGCCCCAAACCCACCGGGCTACGCTATTGCATCAATTCGGCGTCACTGAAATTCGAGGAAAAGAAGTGAGCGAAAAACGCGGGGCTGTGCATAACGGGGCTGTGAATAAAAAATGAGATTTTTGTGAGCCTCCCGCGATGAATAGCCACTGGCCCAGCCGTAAAATGAAAGTTGCTCCGGCGCGCAATCAACTCCCCCCTGATTGCGCGCCAAGTATTTTTAAGGCCAAAACAGGAAAAATTCCTGTCAACCAAACGGCTCTCGCAAATTTGCGAGAGCCGTTTATCTATCCCACAGTCCAATGGTCAGTAGCGCCAAAAAACGGGACGGCTCATAGATCAAAAAGACAAAATATAACCACCGCAAACTCAAAAGAGCGAGACAAATTCAATTTGTCTCGCTCTTTTGAGTTTTATTTGTCTGGCGCAAACCGCGCGTTTACTTCGTTCATGTCTCAAATGCGGATTTCTTCACGAGCGCGAAAGATTAAATATTTTCAGGCGATAGCAAATTGTATGAAGCATAATAAACACTATGAAGAGCGTGTCACGCCAAAAGCTTGTAGCGGCAATTTTTCTTTTACTCTGCTTTCTGTTACTCAGCTTTAAAATTTATTTGGGCACTTCCGACGCGCCTCAGGACGATCAATCTTTACTAACTTTTAGTTCTCAAAGCTATAATATCTCCTTTTCGCGTGATGGCAATTCAGTCATCACAGGAGTCGGATTATTTAGCTTCTCTTCCATACAATGGTGGGATGCAAAGAGTGGTAATTTGCAGATCACTTTCCAGTCGCCGGTTTCAGACGGTGATTTGATTATTGTTTCGAAAGATGAAAAATTAATCATTTCCTGCCGAAAAGATGTGTTTGATTGTCGAATTCGATTATGGGAAATTCCATCAGGAAGATTGATCTGGCAGAAAACAGGAAAATTTCAAGAAAAGTTAGCTTTGTCGCCCGATAAAAGTCTTTTAGTGGGCGCCTTAGATAAAACTACCATTTTGCCATCGTTAAGTCCCGCTGGCCCCTCCTACACGACGCGCAATGATTATTCAATACAAATATGGGACACAAAAACTGGCACGCTGAAACGCACCTTGCCCGAATTTGAAAGTGCCATTGATGATATTGAATTCTCTTCTAATGGCAAACTATTGGTTGTTGCCACACGGGACAAGGTGCGCTTCTGGGAGACGAAAACATGGAAAATAGTGCAGACATTATCCTTTCCGTTTCCTTACGAAATGAGTTCACTGGATGCTGTTACATTTTCGCCTGACGCAAAACTTATTATGATTACGGAAAGAGGCCACCAAGCCGAAATTTGGGATTGGCACGCAAAAAAACGACTTTGCAAGCTTGACAACAGTCATCTCACCGAAGACATGACGTTTTCTCCTAATGGGAAATTTATCGCGGGCGGAGGAGAGCAACCTTTTTTGACGAAAATGGGCCAACTACAAATGCGGGGACAGCGTAATCTGCCTCCAAATGACCGAGGTATATCTGGAGTTGAAACCAAAGGCGCGTTGCATATTTGGGAAGTTAGCACAGGAAAAGTAATCAAGACATTTTATACAGGCGAGAGCGTTTCTTCTGTCGCTTTTGCCCCGGATGGAAAAACCATAGCAAGCGGCGAACGGCAAGGTAATCGCATTCGTCTATGGGATGCAAGCGATTTGCAGTAACTACTTGCGGAACTACGCAACAAAAAGAGCGAGGCAATTCAATTTGCCTCGCTCTTCTTGGGTTCTGCAGGTGCTATTTCGCAATGCTGCGGCGAATGTCGTCTAAGGTGAGGCCGTTTTCGCTGTTGCTGGCGGGTTCGGCTTGTTCAACCTGTGAAACGTGCTCGGCTTCTTGAGCTTGGCGCTTGCGGGTGTCGCGTTCGACGCAGGCGGCGGCAATCAGGCCGCGAAACAGCGGGTGGGCGCGCGTCGGGCGGCTTTTAAATTCGGGATGGAATTGGCTGGCGATGAAATACGGGTGATCCGGCAATTCGATCATTTCGGCCAAACGACCATCGGGACTGGTGCCGCTCAAAACCAAACCGGCGTCAATCAGCGCTTGATGATAGCGCGGATTGACTTCGTAGCGATGGCGATGGCGTTCGAGAACCAATTCGGCATCGTAAAGTTTGTAGGCCAAAGTGCCTTTGGGAATGGCGCACGGATAAGTGCCCAGCCGCATCGTGCCGCCTTTGCGCTCGACGTGGCGTTGATCGCGCAGCATCGCCACCACAGGATGTTCGGTTCCTTCGTCGAACTCTGTAGAATTGGCGGTTTTGAGTCCGGCCACGTTGCGCGCGAATTCGATGACGGCGGTTTGCAAGCCAAGACATAAACCTAAAAACGGCACACCGTTTTCGCGCGCATAGCGAATCGCGGCGATTTTGCCTTCGATGCCGCGCACGCCAAAGCCGCCGGGCACAATAATGGCGTCCACGCCTTCCAGTTTTTCCGTAATATCATCGCCCAAGCCTTCGGCGTTTAACCATTGGATTTCGACTTCAGTTTCGTTTTCGATGCCGCCGTGTTTGAGCGCTTCGACAACGGAAATATAAGTGTCTGGCTGCGAAACCAATTCCATATATTTGCCGCAAATGGCGACTTTGACTTTGCCGCGCGGCGACTTTACGGCGCGCACGATGCGTTTCCAATCTTTCAAATCGGGCGTCGAATCTTCAAAACCGAGGCGCTTCATCACAAGGCGCGCGAAGTTTTGCTCTTCAAAGCGCATCGGCAATTCGTAAAGCGTTTCGCAGTCGAGGCCCTCAACGATGGCGTCGGTGTGAATGTCGCAATAAAGCGCGATTTTCTTTTTCATGTCCTCGGTCATCGGCTGCTTGGAGCGGCAAATGAGAACATCCGGCGTGATGCCGATATTGCGCAAGTCGCGCACGCTGTGCTGCGTCGGCTTGGTTTTCATCTCGTCTTTTGGCCCGACGCTGGGCACGAGCGTGACGTGAACATACATGACGTTTTCGATGCCTTCGTCAATTTTCATCTGGCGAATCGCTTCGGTAAACGGCAGCGATTCGATGTCGCCGATGGTGCCGCCGATTTCGATAATCGCCACGTCCGCGCCCGCGTCGGTGGCGTTTTGGCGAATGCGATATTTAATTTCATCGGTGACGTGCGGGATGACTTGCACCGTTTGGCCGAGATAATCGCCGCGCCTTTCGCGGTCAACCACCGCCTGATAAACCACGCCGGTTGTCATGTTGGACAGGCGCGAAAGATGCTGGTCAATGAACCGCTCATAGTGGCCGAGGTCAAGGTCAGTTTCGGCGCCGTCCTCGGTCACGAAAACCTCGCCGTGTTGGTGCGGGTTCATCGTCCCGGCGTCCACGTTGAGATACGGATCAATTTTTTGGATGGAAACGCGATAACCGCGCGCTTTTAACAGAGTGCCTAAACAGGCCGTCGCGATGCCTTTGCCAATGCTCGAAACGACGCCGCCGGTCACGAAAACGTATTTGCTCATGGGAAAACTCAAATCTTCAAAACAGCCTTAGATTCTAACGAAAAACGCGCCGTGCGGTGCGTGAGAATTTGTAGAGACACGGCGCTATGCCCGAAAACCGGCGCGGTCACGGTGAGCCGTGGCCCTACAAATGCTTCTGGGTGGGTTCAACTTATCGCGGGGTGAGTTCACTTTGTCGTAAAGTGAGTTTACTTTGTCGTAAAGGTCGTGTTTCAGAAATGATGCTGCTTTCGAGTTGATGTGTTCCGGCACGATAAAATCGTGCCCCGACGGTCAAAATCGGCGAAAAACGCCGTTTCGAGCCATTCAACGTGCTTTGCGGCCTTGAGAAAGACTTTTCTAAGAATTCGCCTTTAGCATCATTAATTGTGTCCGGCTACTTAGGCTCCGCGCTATGCTTCCCGTGGCCGGAGTTTTGGTTGTAACGGGCGGTGTTTTAATTAAAACACCTGGAGTTCTGACTATAACGGGCGGAGTTTTGGTCATAACGGGCGGTGTTATGGTCATAACGGGCGGTGTTATGGTTGTAACGGGCGGTGTTATGGTTGTAGCGGGCGGTGTTTTGGTTAAAACACTGCCCGTTTCGTGTTGAGTTGGCGTTTTTCGTAGGGACGCAGCCACCAATTGTGTCCGACTACTTACCGTCGTAAAGTGGGTTTCCTTTAGCCTAAAGTAAGTTCACTTTACAGCAATGCAAACACACTTTAGGCTTAAAATCAGCGTATTTTGCGAATCAAAGCGCGCACATAGCCTGCCGCCGCGCGCCATTCGAGGTGTGTGATGAGCGCCGTCGGCGTGCTGTAGCCCCACAAATGATGAGCGCCGCCCCAAATGTCCCACGGGCCTTCGGGCTCGATGATCGTCGCCACTTCGCCGCCACCGGCGCTTTCGAGGCGTGCGAGTTGCGTTTCGGCTTGGCCGCTCCATTCGGGCGCGGCGCCAAAAACCGTGCTGGCGATGTCAATGATTTGGTCGCGCACGGCCCTGCCGGGCGAAATAAACGCGTGCGGATAGGTTTGCATATACAACCATTCGCGCACCATCGCCGTTAGCGCCGACAAATCGGGCGCGGCGCCATCGTTCGGCATTTGCTTTTCGACGGCCACCGAACGCAGCCCATAGGAATCGAGAACATGAACCGCGCCAT
>JANMKN010000162.1:0-7959 GCA_031372065.1 Abditibacteriaceae bacterium
AATTAGAATCTGAGCAGACCGCAGCCTACGATTTGACTTACAAAAGCCCTAAATTGCTCTGGACACTGGACGAAGTAGTTAATGCGGCGCGCTTTGAGTTGGAGCGTCTCATGATCGCGTGCGCGGAAAAACTTTATTCGAGCGCTGATATTACCGACGCGCCCACATTGCTGCATACGTTCGGCGACGAAATTGTGAGCCTTGGCCTTAGCGATGAAACGTGGCTGGTCGGCTTGGCCGACGGTCACATTTGGGCATTAATTGGCGGCGAGTGGGTTGATCGCGGCGCGATTGCCACGTCTGCACTGGCTTTGTCCGGTTGGGAGGGCGCCGGGGAAAATTTCTACGAGGTGGCCGGCGGCGATTCCCCGCAATTGTTCGAGCGCGTTTTAAGTGACGGCCTTTGGTCAGATTTGCGCACCATCGAAGCGGCTGAGGAGGAAGATGTCGAAGTTACTCAGATTACGGCTTTGGCCCGCTACGAAAAAATTACGCGCGAGGCATTGGGCACGCCGGGACAGCCGGGTTTTGTGCCTGAAGAAAAGATCATCGGTCTGCTGATTGGCACGGCCCCAGACGGCGCGCTTTTGCTGTTGGAACTCTCGCCGATCACTGCGGCATCAGCGCTGCTGGCCTCGAAGATGTCGCATTACTCGCTTGAAGCCTTTGAAACGCCGGTTGCGATTTAGATTAGAAAGCTAAACAAAAACATCCCTCATAAGTATTCTCATCAGGGATGTTTTCAGTTTTCCTTCTTGCGCGTCGCAACCGGCCCCGCGAGGAGTGGATTTACATTCCGTGCCCGGCGTTGGTTTCAAAAGGGTTGTGGGAGCAATGCCAAGGCGATTTGCGTTAAAATAAAGTGCAACTTAATCGAACCGCTTGCGGAATTGAAATCTGCAATAAAACGGCTGTCATCTGACCGTCCGGCCTAAAAAGCCCAACTTGCGATTTTTCGCAAGTTGGGCTTTTTGCTCATCTGTTCAATTGCAAATCGACTTTAAGATTACCGGCCCTTTTTTCGCTTCAGGCGCTGCACTGGCGAAAATTTCTGATGCTGATTGCGTAGGTCGCTGTCACTCAGATTCACATACTGGTGGGTCATGTGAAGGGTAGCGTGTCCGAGCATATCCTTCAAGGTCTTTTCCGACGCCCCTTCCATCAGCGACATAAAAGCAAACGTATGACGAAAGACGTGCGGGCTGCATTTAGTGACGCCTCGCTGAATGCCAGCGGCGGCGGCGAGACGGTAAATCAATGTGCGCAACGCATCGCGGCTCATGGGACTGCCGGTAGCGACGCCCCGCTCGGAAATAAATAGTGCGGTTTGCGGCGAAATTTGGTCGAAGTCACGCCCGATCTCGCGGCGAATGTAAGAGCGAATCGCCAGCGAGGTTTCGCGCGAGAAGGGCACGTTGCGGATTTTGTTACCTTTGCCCAAAACGCGCGCCTCGCCGCCCCATTCGCAAAAAAGGTTTACATCGCCAAATTTCAGGCTCACCAATTCCGTGGCGCGCAAGCCTGTATCGAGCAGCATCATTAAAATGGCCGTATTCCGCAGCGGATAGGCGGAGTTTTGACAAGCGCGGAGCATGGCTTGAATCTGATCTTCGGTCAAATGCGGAATCTGCGCGGCCTTCTTTTCCGGCTCTTCCACCTTTTTCATCGGCGACGCCTGCAAAAAGTCTTCGCGCACGCAGTAATTAAAAAGTGTCTGCAATTCGCGCCAGTAGCGATGAATGGTCAGTGGGCGCGTGGCCGCGCGATTCTTGGGATTGCCCCAGCGACCTTGCGACTCTTCGTGCCCGTGGCGCACATGGCCGATGAAGTCCTTCAACTCCTCAACGCCGCAAACCTGCCAGCCGCGATCTTCCAAAAACCAGTCCAGTTTTTTTAGCACATCGCGCCGAAATTCCAGCGTGCGCTCCGAATGCCCATTGCTTTTGCCGTCAGCCAGCCAGTAAGAGCCGAGTTTTGCCAAATGGAGGCGCGGCACTTTGACAAAGAAAGCGGGGTCGGCCTCGCTATGCCGGTCACGGTTGCGCGCATCTGTAGCAGCCGCGCCGGTTTTGCCACTGACGCCTTGCGGTATGTTTTGAGAGCGACGTTTTAGCGAGAGGGTGGGGGCAAATTCAAGCGATTCAATTGAGGCGGAATTGTCCGTCCCGGAGACGAAAAAAGGCGTGCCGGAAATTTCTTCAAGTTCGGCACTTGGCGTGACTCTCGGATCGCTTTCGGATTCGGTTTCCTCATCAAAAGCTGGCTGTACGCCGCCTTTGATAATCCGAAAAGCAGGAGAATATTTTGTCATTTTGCCCTCCAAAACAGTGATTTTGAAGGGCGGTTGAAGGCGCAAGGTTGGACGTAAAGTCCTTATCCCATAAGGGAAAATGCCGATTTTCCTATACAGAACAACGGTCCCGACCGGATTCGAACCGGCGGTCTCCTGCGTGACAGGCAGGCGTGTTGGGCCTCTACACCACGGGACCAGATTGAGTGATGAGTTTTGAGTTGAAAGTTAAACAGCAACTCATCACTCAAAACTGTCTTTGGGCAAGGAGGGACTCGAACCCCCGATAGCCACGTTGTAAGCGTGGTGCTTTAGCCACTAAGCTACTCGCCCCGAACACGATTCATGCTTTGATACAACTTCAACCGCGTCGGCCTCACACAATTTACAACAGCATTCGTCGGGGGTCAAGACGATAAATTGAAAATTACTCTGATTTTTCTTTTTATGCGCGTCGCGCCGTTTACGCCAAACTATCACCGGGCTGGTGATTGGACTATTTATATGCATCCGAAGACTATGGCGCGCCGGGCAGCAGTGCTGGCCTTGGCTGCTTTGGAAACCGAAAATTCTCCTTTGGTTTCGGCGTTGGATAAGGCCTTGCGCACTGTCGCTGTGCCCCCAGAAAACAAACCTTTCGCGCGCGAATTAGTATCGGGCGTGTTGCGCCATCAGGCGCTTATTGATTGGACGCTGGAGCCTCTACTAAAAAAGCCTTTGGAAAAATTAGATGAGCCGGTAAGAGCCGCTTTGCGCCTCGCTGCCTATGAACGGGCTTGGCTTGCAACGCCCGATGCCGCTGTAGCGAACGAATATTCCAGTTTGATGAAACACTTGCGTTTGACCTCTGCGACGGGTTTTGTCAATGCAGTCACGCGCATTTTGCCGCTGCGGCCACGCGAAGTGCCTGCTGATTGGCCGCAAGTCAGGCAAATCTCGGTCGCGTTTTCTCATCCGCATTGGATGGTCGAACGTTGGCTGGAGCGTCTCGGTGTTACTGAATGTGCCGCGCTTTGCCAAGCCAACAATCGCATCGCACCTTTGCATTTGCGTGTGAATTCGTTGCGGGGCGCGCGGGATGAAATCATCGCCGATTTGCAAACCCAAGGGTTTTTGGCGCGGGCAGGCGTGCTGTCGCCCGATGCCATTCTGGTCGAAGAAGCGGGCACACCAATTGACTGGCCGGCGTGGAAGGCCGGGCAAATCATCGCACAAGATGAAGCGGCGCAGTTGGTCGGCCTTTTTGCCAATCCGTCAGCCGGTAGTTTAGTGATTGATTGCGCGGCGGCACCCGGTGGAAAAACCACTCATTTGGCGCAGTTGATGGGTGATGAAGGCATGGTAATCGCCTGCGATGCGGCGCCGGGTCGGGTCAAATTAGTCGAAGAAAATGCGCGGCGTCTGCACCTTTCGAGCATCATCGCACGCTCCGGCGATTTAATGGCGCTGGCCTCGGCGTTGCCCAAAGCCGACATGGTTTTGCTGGATGCGCCGTGTTCGGGCACAGGAACTTTGCGCCGCCGCCCCGACGCAAAACATCGCAAAACTCCCGAACAATTAGCGCAATTAGTGTCGTTGCAAGCGCAATTGTTGGATGCTGCGGCGCTTTTGGTCAAGCCGGGGGGAGTTTTGATTTATTCCACCTGCTCTTTAGAGCCAGATGAAAACGAATTGCAAATTCACCAGTTCTTGGAGCGAAATGTGACTTGGCGTGTCGCCACGGCTCAAAAAAACGGCGGTGCTTTGCTGGCGTCCTCTCTCGAATCTGTCGCCACCAAGGAAGGCTTTTTGCAAACATGGCCGCACCGTCATGGCTGCGACGGAATGTTTGCGGCCAAATTGGTTCAAAGTTGAACCTTTGCATATGCCGATAACGATCAACACCGCCCAACCGCGCCCTCCGCATAAAGAGCCGCTTGCCCGCGCTCAGAACAAGTGGTTTACCTTGCTCATCGAAGCGGGCATCATCGTTTTGGTGGTTCTTGTGATGGTGGTAGTGCGCCTGAAAATCTATAGTGTCGCCATTCCGATATCCCGTTCTATGGAGCCGACCTTGCGCGTTGGTGACCGTATCCTCTACGACCATCGCGACAGCCTTCACGATAAGTGGCAACGCGGCGACATTGTGTTTTTCGAGCCGCCTGCGTCGTGGGAAGATGCCGAAGGAGATTTGCTTGTCAAACGCCTCGTCGCTTTGCCGGGCGAAACAATAGCCGTGCGTAGCGGCCACGTTTATGTGGACAATCAGGAACTTAAAACGGGAACCGTAGAAGAGGAAGATGACAGCTTTAGCCCTTTGACATTAGGAGCCGATGAGTATTTTGTGCTCGGCGATAATCGGAGCAATTCTGATGATTCTCGTCGGCGCGGGCCGATTAAGGGCAGCAATATTCGCGGACGGGCCGCTTACCGCTTATGGCCGTCGCCGGGCAGTTTTCCCGCTTGGCCTTGAACTTATTTCTCAAAGACTGAGGGCGCACTGTGCGCCCCTACATTCCAACAATTCTTTTTGTTCGGCATTTCTTAACTCCGCACAACCACAGCAATGCGAAAATTACCCTCGTAGAGGCCCTTTCAACGTAAAAAGGCCCGTTTTGGGCCATTGAACCTGCTGTAGAGCCTCTGGTGGCGCCTCCCAGAAGCTCTGCACGTGCTGCAAGGCTTCTGGTGGGCGCCACCAGAAGCTCTGCACCTGCTTCAAGGCTTCTGGTGGGCGCCACCAGAAGCCCTGCACCTGCTTCAAGGCTTCTGGTGGGCGTCACCAGAAGCCTTGCACGTGCTTCAAGGCTTCCGGTGACGCCCACCAGAAGGCTCGAAGCAGGTGCAATGGCGCTACTGCTAACGCGGCCCTTGGCACCACTTATCATAAGACCGCCGTGTAAGGGGACTTAAGAATTCTTTGGATAGGGGCGCTGATGAGCGAGTCGCTCTCAAGCAACGCGCCCTGCGGAGGGCAGTCTAAGCCCTGCGATGAAAAAACGTTTACTTGCTGTTATGCCGCTTTTATGTGCTTCCCTGAGCGTGTCGGTTTTGTGGTCGCTGCCTGTCGAGGCGGCGCCCGGCTTTACTTATCTCGATGATGAAGCTGAGGAATCGTATGACGTTACCGCGCGCCTCACAACTCTTCCTGTCGAATGGGCGCTTGATGAACAAATGAATGGCGATGGCTATCGTTTGTTATTTTCAGCCAATGCCATCGAGATGAATTTGATTCGTAACAATGTGCCGACGACTTTGCGACGCTTTGGCAAAGGTTTACAGCCCGGAGCGATTGTGCTGCAACGGCGCGGCCCGCGTTGGCGTGTCATCGGCGAGAATCGCGTTTTATTTGAAGTGGACGACGACTCGTTTAAAGATGGCAAGGTCGGTTATAAAGGCGCTGTGACAACCCCGCGCTTGCAGCCTACCGAAGAAATTACTTTTGACGACGATTTTATGCGTGTCGCCTCAGATGTGGCGGTGGCCGCTGCTAAAGACGATCCGCGCAAAGGCATTGCTGTCAAAGGTGTGGATTACAAAGAAACGGTTTGGGCCAATTTGATTGGCAGTTGGAAAACCACGGGCTTGACCGAAAACGAAGCGGCTCAAGTGGCGCAAAGCGCCAATCCTTTCGTTTTTCAGTCCATCGCCAAAGACAAGAATTTGGCTGTGGCCGGTAAGGTCTTTTGGGACGATTATGTGGCCGAGGTTCGCGTGAAGCCAGAAGGCGCGACGGCCATCGGTATGGCAGTTTACGCGCTTGATGCCAAAAACTATTTACTGATGCGCTGGGCAGAGAATGGCCCTTTGCAACTGCAAAGTGTCGTAAACGGCCACCTTCAAGTTTTGGATGAGTTGCAATTGCCCTACGAGCAAAATCAGTGGTATCAACTGCGTATTTTATCGGCGAACGGCTGGGTGCGCGCTTATTTGGACGATGCAGAAGTGCTGCGCGCTCGCACAGGCTGGTTTGGACGCGGACAAGTTGGCCTGTATGCCGAGAATCCCACCGAAGATAAAAGTGCTGTTTTTGATGACGTGAGCGTGCGCTCTATTCACGATTTCGCCGATGATTTTGCTACTCCGATTGCGGGCCGCTGGAAAACCGTGAGCGGCCAATGGGATTTCACCAAAGGCTTATTCGCACAGCCAACTGGCGGCTCTTACATTGTCATGGGCGAACCCAGTTGGAGCGATTACACGACCTCGGCGCAGATGACTTTGCCTGCCAATTCCGTAGCGGGCTTGCTGCAACATTATCAAGGCGGCAAAGGCACCTATGTTTTGCGAATGGCCGGTTCCAAAGCGGCTGTGCCTTATGCGGGCCGCGTGCAGATTGTGAAAACGGCGGGCGGCAAAACCGATGTTTTGGGTGAAGTCAAAGTCGGTTCTCGCTTTGATGGCAAAACGATAGATTGCGCGTTCGTCGCCGAAAAGGGTTATTTAAAAGGGGAAATCGAAGGCGTGCGCGTTGTGGATGCCTTCGATGATACGCTGGAAACGGGGCGTCCGGGCTTATTTGCCCAAGGCGATGCCAAAACCAAAACCACGCCGAAGTTTTCGATGTTTACCGTCGAATTTCCCCATCCACACTCAACGTGGGCCAAAGTTCCTGATTTATACATCACGGGCGATCAGCCCACTACGATGGGCGGTTGGAGCACGCCCGAAGGTTTGTGGGTTCCGATGACACCCTTGGCCTCGCCCAACGCCAAAGTGACTCCAGTCAGCACGGGCGATAACAAAACGTTCTGGCACAAGGGCGCCTTTTGGGGCGATGGCACCGTCCGCTTTAAGATGCCTACCTTGTTGGAGGATCAAAAGATTGATCTGATTTTCGGCGACCCGGCGCGCGTTTCTTATGTTTTGACGCTGCGCCTGAGCAAGCAAACTCTCAAGGCAACGATGGCGCGCATGAGCGAAGGTAACAGCAGCGAACTGGCTAAAGGCGATGTAACGCTTGAAGGCAAAGTCACTGGTCAGCCTATCGAACTATTGAGCCGAGGCCGCTTTCTCATCTTGCGCGCTGGCGACAGCAATCAAAAAGTTCTCGTTGCGCAAATGAAGTAATCTGGCGCCTTTATCGTCAAGAAGGCGCGTTTCTCGCTTGAGAAACGCGCCTTCTTGTGTTTTTGAACCCAAACGACCCTTAAAATATAGATTAAAAGTGAGGACGACATGAATGAAACTTTAAGAGAAGCCCTCAACAGCGAACTGCCTGCGACCACACCGCAAAAAACGCCCGGCGAGGTTTACGAAGGCATCGCGTTCACCTTTTGCAAGGCGGCGACGATTATTTTATTCACCGGCCCATTTGCTTTGCCGATTGCCTCCGGCGCGGCGGCGGCTTTTTATTTTTTGGCACATCGCGCCGGAAAAAACGACACGCGCTGCATCTTGAAACGCCCGCTGCTTATCGCCACATTTTGGGGCTGCATCAGCCTCGTTTCATTGGCGGTTATCACGCGCCCGCTTTGGATGAAAGCGTAAGAAACTGTGTGAGAATGGCCGCTATCCGCTGCGCGGACGCCAAAACAGCGTGAAAACGACGCGATTTTTAGCGAAAATCGCGTCGTTTTCACGCTGTTTTTGTGCATCCGAAGGATTAGCGGCTATCTACAGACGGTTTCTAAGAGTCTGTCTTCATGTTCGTGAATAGAATCATACTGGAGTTGATGAAACGACACAAA
>JANMKN010000174.1:0-5411 GCA_031372065.1 Abditibacteriaceae bacterium
CTCCAGCCCGCCGACAGCGAGGCGTATGCGCGACTCCACGCGAAGGAGTTCCCTTTGGCGTGGAGAAGCGCACTTCCTATGTAGCAACAATCGCAGTGAGCCAGGCACCGTTGCGAAGCGTCGGCGCTCCTACGTTCTGCCGCCGCGCCGCCTTGTGTATCCTTTTATAGGGAAAAATTCCATGACTAATCGCAAACTGAACTTGATGGCTTTGTCCGGCGCCGCTTTGCTGGCGGCGCAATTCAGCGGCCCGTCGCGCGCCGACGGGCTGCATTATTACGATCCGGCGGCTGTGAAAATGCAGGTGCAGACGGTGGAAACCGATATTTGCATCTACGGCGGCACTTCGGCGGGCGTGACGGCGGCGCTGCAAGCCAGTCGCATGGGCAAAAAGGCGGTCATTCTCGAACAAAACGCGCATTTGGGCGGCATGAGTTCGGGCGGGCTGGGCGAAACCGACATCGGCAACAAAGCGGCGATTGGCGGCGTGTCGCGCGAGTTTTACAAGCGCGTCGGCGCCAAGAACGGCATGGCCGAAAACTGGAAGTTCGAGCCGCACATCGCTGAAGAAGTCTTCAACGATATGGTGAAAGAAGCCAATGCGCCGGTTTATTATCGGCAGTTTTTGCAGTCGGTGGAAAAAAACGGCGCACGTTTGGTTTCCATCACGATGGAAAGCGGCCTCAAAGTGCGGGCGCGGCAGTTTATTGATGCCACTTACGAAGGCGATTTGCTGGCGAAGGCGGGCGTGAGTTATCACGTCGGGCGCGAAGCCAATGCGGTTTACGCTGAAACTGTCAACGGCGTGCAAGTCCAAGGCGGGCATCAATTTGATCGCGCCGTCAGCCCGTATATCATTGAAAACGACCCGAACAGCGGCGTGTTGCCGGGCATTAATCCCGGCGACGCGGGCGAAAAAGGCAGCGGAGACAAGCGTTTGCAGGCTTTTTGTTTTCGACTGTGCCTCACGACAGTGCCAAAAAACCAAATTCCCTACGAAAAACCTGCGGGATACAATCCGCAAGAGTATGTTTTGTTGGCGCGTTTGCTGAAAGCCGGTTGGCCGGAAAGTCAGGTCTTCGGCAAGTTCGACGCGATTTTCAACAACAAAGTAGATAAGAACAATCACGGCCCTGTATCCACCGATTTCATCGGGCGCAACTACGAGTGGCCCGAAGCCACTTACGCGGCGCGCGAAACGATGTTTCAGCAGCACGTTACCTATCAAAAAGGCCTGATGTGGTTTCTTGGTAATGACCCACAAGTTTCGGAAAGCATTCGCACCAAATGGAACAGTTGGGCTTTGCCCAAAGATGAATTTCAAGACAGCGGCGGCTGGCCGTTTCAGCTTTATGTGCGCGAAGGGCGGCGCATGATTGCCGATTATGTGATGACCGAAGCTAACTGTCGGGGCAAATCCGTGGTGCCAGACCCGATTTCCTTAGCCGCTTACACGATGGATTCACACAACTGCCAGCGTTTTGTCAAAGACGGCAAGGTCATGAACGAAGGCAACGTGCAAGTCGGCGGCTTTCCGCCGTATCCGATTTCGTTTCGCTCCATTGTGCCGAAAAAAAACGAGTGCGAAAACCTGACGGTGCCGGTTTGCTTGTCTACTTCGCACATCGCTTACGGCTCAATTCGCATGGAGCCGGTTTTCATGATTATGGCGCAAAGCGCGGCCACGGTTGCGGTAATGGCGATTGATAACAACGGCGCGGTGCAAGATGTGGATTATCCGAAACTGCGCGAAAAACTGCTGGCTGATGGGCAAATTCTCGAATGGCAAGGCAAAAACGAGCCGAACGATCAAACTCTCGCGCCGCGCACCATGAACGGCATTTTGGCCGACGATGAAAAGGCCCGAAAAACCGGCGAGTGGACGCTTTCGACGCGCAGTGAATATCGCATCGGCACCGGCTACATTCACGACGACAACGCGCATAAAGGCGAACTTTCCATTGCTTTCACGCCCGATATTCCCGATGCGGGCGATTATGAAATATTCTTCGTCTTCACGCCCAACGCCAACCGCGCCGATAATGTGCCGCTGACCCTAAGCATTGACGGCAAAGACGTGAAAACCTTTTCTGTTAATCAAAAACTGCCCGGCGAAGGCCTCTTTTCGTTGGGCCGCTTCACGCTCTCCACAGGCACGCCCGCCACGGTAACGGTTTCCAACAAAGACACCAACGGCTATGTCGTGGTGGATGGGGTGCAGGTTGTGAAAGCGAATTAATGTGAAAGCGAG
Source organism: Abditibacteriaceae bacterium (assembly GCA_031372065.1). Classification (GTDB taxonomy): domain Bacteria; phylum Armatimonadota; class Abditibacteriia; order Abditibacteriales; family Abditibacteriaceae; genus DASWNL01. The sequence goes on from JANMKN010000174.1 coordinate 2,252, forward strand.
TTGAAATGAAGCGCGTTCAAGGGATGCTGATTTTGGGAATTGTCGGAGCGTTTTGTTATGCGCAATCGGATTCTGCAAGGCCAAATTACTTGTCCGGCTCTTTGGCGCGCGACGAACCGCAGGCTATTTATGCGTCGGATGCCAACGACTCATGGAACCGCATTTTTCACTGCCTTTTCACGCGCACCGTGCAAACGCGATTGTCCAACGATTTTCCAAGTGCCGCGCCCTTTCAACCTGCTCAGGCGATGGGGCAGAGTGATTTGAAAATCAGCACAAAAACCTTTACGCGCATTGAAAGCGGTGATCGTGCGATTGACCCGCTCTATCCCTCGTTTTTAAATCGCGGAGGCGATTTTGAAGCATTAAGTGAACCACGATCATTGCGTCTCGAAAGCGCCTTAAACGATGCGCTGTCCGAAAAAATGACGCGTTCAACGGCGCACCGCGCGCTCATGCAAAGCGATGTTTGGGCGACTTATGACATGATGGCGCGGCGGTTTTCTTTCGTCGGTGAAGACGCGGAGCAGCAACGCGCCATTCAAAAACGCTTGTTGCCCTTGTTAGCGCGTTTCATCAAAAAACTGGCGCTGACGCCGCAAGAGATAAATGCTTTGCCAGACAATTATGCGTTGGCCGCGCGGCAGCATAAATTGCCAAATTTGTTCGACCCGCAAAGCGGCTGGATGGAAGTGGAGTGGTCACCGCACCAAGAGCATGATCAGGCGTTTAATTTCCGACGTAGCACACGAATTTTCTTCAAGCCAAAGAAAATGCCGAAATCGGCGTCGGAGAAAAAAATCTTGCTGGAGGCCTTAAGAGCCGAAAGATTAAACCAAAATAAACTGCTCGTTTCCGTTGCTCTTGTGGTGCAAAACCTGTTAATTGATAACGAAGGAAACGTCGTGCCTTCGCCCTTGACTTACGAAGTGCAGTTGCGCCATTTTGCCAAACAGGAAGGCGATAAAGCGCGGGTGGAAGTGTATGAATTGAATCGTCAATTGTATTTGGCAAACCCGAAGTCCGGCGGCTTGAAAGCCCTAAGCGAAAACGAACCGGCGTATTTGCCCGACGGTGGAAATGATTTGACTTTTGCCTCGTCTCTTTCCAGTGGAAACGGCAGCCCAACGCCCATTTTAGTGCCGCTGCGCTCGCGTTGTGTTTCGTGTCACGGCGATAATTTTCAAGTCGTATTGACGCTCAGCCGACACTTTTTAGATGGCATGGACGTGCCGGACATTCGCCACCTCAATTCAATTAAAAACTCGCGCAGTTCTTATGTAGCCGCACAAAAAACAGAGCGCGAGGAGTTCAAAGCGTTACTGGCGCGCTGGACCGAGGAAGTGCCGTGAATTTTATGAAAATCTTCTATGTTTTCGCTGTTCTTTTCTGGGCAGCGAGTGGTTTTTCGCCCGCCGTGCGCGCCGCCGACACGCACCCGAATGTGATTCTGATTTTGGCGGATGATTTAGGTTATGGCGACTTGGGTTGCTACGGCCAAAAGAAAATCAAAACGCCGAACCTTGACCGCATGGCACAAGAAGGAATGTGCTTCACGCAATGCTATGCCGGTTCAACGGTTTGCGCACCTTCGCGGGCCGCTTTGATGACCGGAAAACACACCGGGCACACCACCATTCGCGGCAACAGCAAAGTCGAAGTTCCCTTGCGCAGCGATGAAAAAACCATCGCGCAAGTATTCCAAGAAGCCAGCTACGAAACCGCGCTCTTTGGCAAATGGGGCATCGGCGGCAACGAAACCACGGGCGCGCCCAATCGCAAAGGCTTTAAAACGTTTCTGGGTTATCTCACGCAGCATGAAGCGCACGATTATTATCCACCTTCGATTTATCGGAATCGGGACGAATATCCGCTGCCTTTGAACAAAGACGGCAAAGAAGGCACTTATACACACGATTTATTCGTGAGCGAATCGCTCAAATGGCTGCGCGCCAACGCGCAAAACCCGTTCTTTTTATATTTGCCGGTCACCATTCCGCACACCAACAATGGAAAAGCGCCCAACGGACAACAAGTGCCAATTGATGCGCCTTACAGCGCCGAAAAATGGCCGCAGGTCGAAAAGAATTTCGCGGCCATGATTACACGTCTCGATAGCGGCGTCGGGCAAATCATGGCGCTGCTCAAAGAACTGAAAATTGACGACAACACCTTAATCATTTTCACCAGCGACAACGGCCCTCACAGCGAAGGCGGACACCAAGCCGATTTCTTCAATAGCAACGGTGCCTTGCGCGGCATCAAACGCGATTTATACGAAGGCGGCATTCGTGTGCCGGGCCTTATGCGCTGGCCCGGCAAAATCAAAGCGGGCACGGTCAGCGACCAAATCTGGGCCAGTTGGGATTTGTTGCCGACGCTGTGCGAACTCATCGAAGAACCGATGCCCAATGAACTGGATGGCATCTCGATTGTGCCTGCGCTTCTCGAAAATAAAACCGTGACGCACCCGCCGCTTTACTGGGAATTTTATGAAGGCGGCTTTTCACAAGCCGTGCGCGAAGGTCATTGGAAAGCTGTTAGAAATGCCAAAAGCCTTGAACTTTTCGATTTATCGAAGGATTCCGGCGAAACCAAAGACGCGTCCGCTGCCAACGAAGAAATCGTGCGGCGCATACAGGAAATGATGGACAACGCACACACCGATAGCCCTTATTGGGAAGTGCCGCGCAACGCGCCGGTCAAGGAAAACCCGACCAATTCTCGCTTCTCGCAGCACCAAAAGCAGCGCCCTGCCTCGTAAAAATTCTGTCCTAAAACCGCGTCCTCTCACAAAAAAGGTGCGACGACGCACAAAATAAACGCGTGGTCGGAGAAAAAAACGGCGTGGTCGGAGAAAATAACTACATCGCCGCACCTTTTTACTGCGACCTCGGAGAAAAAATTAGCGGGAAGCACGCAAAAAAGCTGCGACAGAGCGGAAAATAGCCGCGACCACGCGGAAAATAACTGCGAAGGAGCGGAAAATAACTGCGACCACGCGGAAAATAACCGCGACCACGCGCCTTTTTACTGCGAAGGAACGGAAAATAACTGCGACCACGCAGAAAATAACTGCTCGTTCGCGGTTATTTTCCGCGACTGCGCAGTAAATTACTGCGAACAAAAGGAAGAGTCAGCCCAAAGCCCACATTTTTGC
>JANMKN010000233.1:0-2330 GCA_031372065.1 Abditibacteriaceae bacterium
GACATCCAAATTTGGGTTTTAAAAGACAGAGACATGGCTTCTGGAAAACTGACTTCAGAAACTGATAGGCAGTTATATTTTGCCAACAACGGGACGAATCATCGCGTGCTCAAGAGATGGGAAATTGAAAACTATCTCTACGATAAAGAAGTATTGCAGGCTTATTGTGCGAGCGAAGGTTTGGATTTTAACGAAGCGAAATATGACACTTCCATAACCGACATTCACAATGGAAGTGTAAAAGATCGCACGGGTGAAATCAAAACTATATGCGGAATCATAACCACTATTAATCCAGAAATTTTCAAATTAAATCTTTCTCTGCATCTCAAGACGGGTATGCAAATTTATGACGAGTTAGAGGAGTGCATTTTTCGTCGGAATTAGCTTTTTTTAGGACACGTTACGGCGTATCCCTGTATGGTGGTTTATGGATATGCTAAGGCGCGTCCAGTATTCAAGTCCTTCGCGTATTACGGCCTGAATGGTCTATCCGGTGGGGACTGGAAAACGCGTCGAATGGCAGCAATTTTCTTGCTGGCGTAGCGCCAGAGGGCGGCGGCGAGTTGAATGTTGATGCTCGTGGTGATGATCTCGCGGTTGGTGCGTTGGTTGGCGGCGCTTTGCGCTGCATCAGTGGCTATCCGTTTGACTCGAAGTTGGCTTGCACTCCTACGAGGAACGTCTCATGTATACCGGGTAAATCGTCTTCGGCAGCGGTTTCGAGAATCGCGGGAATGGTGGTGCGGCCCACTTCGCTTACGGTTTGATTGACAGCATAATCATCAGGGCTTCTTTAGTCATCGCCATGCTTGCGTAGCGCTTCGATTTAAAAGGTTTACCTACCCGTCAACATCTTTTTGTAGTAGGTTGGGCTTTCGTCGCGGTTTTGCGAACACGGGTGCTTTTGGCAGCACTTTGGGCGGTGCTGCTACGAGTCTTGATATGGGCGCGTGCGGCATCTACTTTCGCTTCCATAACGTTACGTCTGGCTAACTTATCGGAGTAGGCGGTTCTTTTGACGGCGCAGCAAATTTGTCCGGCCTTTTCAGTTCTTGAATCTGTTTCTGGTTCAGTTACGACTTATGTTTGCTTGGGGGCTAATTTTCCTTGAGCAGATGCGGTGTGCAAATTGGCTTAATTATATAGCGTTTTTGAGCGGTGTTGACAAAGTTTTGAACCCTAAAAATAGCTTTTGGAACATGGTAAATATCATTGCATAACCGAAAGACAAAATTTCAAAACCGGAAGAGATAATTTCGCAGCCGGAAGACAAAATTCCACAGGCAGAAGGTGTAATTTCACAGTCGGACAACCACTTTCCCACCTGTGAAAAGTGGTTGTCCGTTTGGAATGGCGGTTTCGTAGGCGAATGCCTTGGTGAGAACCTGTTAATGGGCATTGATGCGTTCGTTGGCGGCTTTTAAAAGGGCGTTGTCTTCGGTTCCGCAGGGGCCGCCCCATTCGCTTTCGTGGCGCAAAACGCGGTGGCCGTCGAAATCGAATAATTTATACCACTGGCTGATTTCGGTGGACGAGTGCGGCATATAATGGCAAATAAAAGCGCGGCGAAAACGGTCTGGCGAGGTATTCGGATAAGAGCCGTGAATCACGCTGCCATTGAAAAACAACACATCGCCCGCTTTGAGGTCGCAGGGCATCGGCGTCATGCCTTGCGGCACATCCACTTCTTCCACAGTGAACGATTTTGTCGGGTCGGCGGGATGCGGGCACAAAACGCCTGCTGCGTGCGAACCGGGCACCACGAACATCCCGCCGTTTTCTTCATCGGCGTCATCTAACGACAGCCACGCCGCCATGCAAGTGCCCGGCGCGACTTTTAAATAAAAATTATCCTGATGCAACGCTTGTCCGCGCGCGCCCGGCGGCTTGAAATAAAGCATAGATTGCGCCGCTAAAACCTCGTCGTCGAAAAGCGCCTTCAAAACCGCCTGATAACGCTCATCCAACATATATTTCATGCTGACTTCGTCCCAGTTGTGCGGGTGCATCATGCGCGGGAAATGCTTGAGAATATCGCCGCCTGAATCTTCAAGGCGCGGCGCTTTGTAGCCTTCCAAAGCGCCGTCCACGCCCTTGTCGTGCAGTTCCATAAAATGCTGGATAAGAAACTGCGTTTCCTCGGCGCTCACAAGGCCGCGCACAACAAGAAAACCGTCACGATGAAACTGCTTTAACTGCTCATTGGTGATTTGAATTTCGTTGGTCATCATTGAATTACATTATGTTACGCAGTGAGGTTGTGATAAGCAAAGAGCGATTTCATCGCTCGTCCCCTCACCCGGCCTCTCCCCCACCGCTTCGCTGGG
>JANMKN010000238.1:0-24087 GCA_031372065.1 Abditibacteriaceae bacterium
GCGTTTTAAGCGCGTCCGAATTTCACCCGCGCTACGAACGCGATAGCCCAAAAAATGCAACGCCCGCGCGTAGGCTTTGGCATCGCCATCTTCTTGCAAAAGCGCGGCAAGTTCGTCGTTATCCAGCGTTCTTCCGGCGCGCAAACCGCGCCGCGCCGCTAAATCGGCATCTACGGCGAAGGAAAATTTTTCGCCTACAAAAACATTAACGCGCTCACCAAGATGGCGGCGCGTTTTGGCTTGGGCTTCGACCGAGGTAATAATGCCGGGAAACGGTTGGCGCGACATAAAATCCCTTAATTTTAAGGAAATTCCCTTAATTTTAAGGGATTTCTCTGCCTTTGATAGAAAAATTCCTTACTTTGACAGGAAGAATCCTTGATTTTGAAGAAATCTCGCTTGAAAACAAGCAATGGCCCTGCCAACTAAAGAAACATTTCTCCGTTTGACAGGGCCATTGCTTCCCATCGAAGGGCGAACGCTTAAATTGGCTTCAGTTCTCCAAGCTGGCGCGATATTTTTCATAAGTGCCGTCGAAATACAACACGCGCACTTTTTTGAATTCTTTGGTGGAAAACAGCAAAGCATAGTCGCTGATGCCGGTTTCTTTTTCGATGGCATCCACGACGGCCAAACAATCGCCTTTTTTGCGGCCATGAACCATCGTAAACACCGAATAAGGCCAATCGGGATAAACCGGTCGCTCGTAGCAATGCGACACGGCGGCGAAACTCGCCATTTGCGGCCCGACTTCGTTAATGCGCTCTTCGGGCACTTCCCAAACCGCCATCGCGTTGGAAATGTAACCAGCGTCGCGGTGATGCAAAACGCCCGAAAAACGACGCATTAGTTTGGTATCCAAAAGTCGCTGCGCGTCGGCGAACATTTGTTCGACGCTGACGCCCAGTTCGGCGGCCCACGCATCAAACGGGCGCGACACGATTTCCAAATCCTGCTGCATGACGCGAATGAGTTCTTGGTCGGCGGGCGAAGGCGCATCAAAGATTTCGATTTTGCTCCACGAATGTTTCACTTCGCTTTTGCGCAGCAAATCGGCTTCGCCGCTCATGTCCAAAACCACGCCGATTTTGAAAAGTTTCAGTGTCGGCAACATCCATGTCTTTTCGGCGCCGGTTTTGGCGTGCAATTCGTCCACATCACGCTGCAAATCGCCCGATGGCGGCACGGCGATGGTGAACCATAAATTATAAGGATGATTGCGCTCGTAATTGTGCGACACGCCCGGATGTTGGTTGATAATGTCGGCGGCTTGCTGAATGTGTTCGGGCGCGACTTTCATGGCAACCAGTGAGGTGCGATAACCCAAGCGACGCGAATCGAAAATCGCCGACATTTGCCGCAAAACGTGCAAATCTTTCAGCTTTTGCATGGATTCGATGATTTGCTCTTCGCTGCGCCCCAGTTTTTCGCCGAGCGTTAAATAAGGCCGTTCGGTGAGCGGAAAATCGGTTTGAATCAAATCGAGCAACGCGCGATCATGTTCGTTCATCGCGTTTTTGCGCTCGCGCGCCGAAATGCGCTTGGCTTCCTGCGTTTCAAATTCCGTCACGGCGTCTTGCGATTGCTTCATTGCGACTTGTTCGACTGTTTCGAGAGTCATTGTAAAAGTTCCTTCACGGCTTCGGTCATGGCTTGTGCGCCGATGAATAAAGCGCGCTCGTCAATGTTAAATTTCGGATGATGATGCGGATAAACCGCGTCAATTATTTCGTTGCGCCCGCCCACAAAAAAGTAGCAGCCGGGCACTTCTTCCAGCACCAGCGACATATCCTCGGCGCCCATCGTCGGCTCAAATTCGACCACATTTTCGGCCCCGACAACGCGCTCAAAAGCCGGACGCACGCGCGCGGCGACGCTTTCATCGTTGACCGTGGGCGGATTCTCTTTGATGTATTCAAATTCGCCGCGCCCGCCAAAAACTGTTGGCAGTTCTTCGACAATTTCGCGGCAACGGCGTTCTAAAGTGGCGCGCACAACCGGGTCGAAAGCACGCACGGTGCCTTCGATATACGCCTCGCCGGGAATGATATTAAAGGCGCTGCCCGCTTGCACGATGCCCACGGTGACAACGCCAGCGTCCATCGCCTTTATGTTGCGCGAAATCGTGGTTTGTAAGGCCAAAATCACTTGCGCGGCGATCACAATTGGGTCAATTGTTTGATGCGGCGAAGCGCCGTGCCCGCCTTTGCCGATAATGCGCGCTTTGAAACCATCGGCGCACGCCATAACCGGCCCACTTTTGAGGCCGATTTTGCCGACTTCAATATCGCTCCAAACGTGCAGCGCCAAGCAATAATCGGGCTTTTCAGCCAGTAATCCATCAGCAATCATGCTGCGCGCGCCGCCCAAACCTTCTTCGGCGGGCTGAAACATAAATTTCACGTTGCCGCGCAGTTTGTCTTTTTCTTGCAACAGCAAACGTGCCACAGTGAGGCCTGTTGCGGTATGCAAATCGTGCCCGCACGCGTGCATTTTGCCCGCTGTGCGCGATTTCCACTGCCACGCGTTGTCTTCCAAAATCGGTAGCGCGTCCATATCAGCGCGCACCAAAACCATCGGGCCGTTTTCCGCTTCGGGATGTGCGCCGCGCAAAATTGCGACAACGCCCGTTTTGCCGATCCCTTCCCTCACTTCCAAGCCCAATTCGCGCAAGCGCGCCGCGACGATGCCTGATGTGCGCGTTTCCTCGAAGCCGATTTCAGGAAACGCATGAAAATCGCGCCGCAACGCCACAATATCTTCATGCCACGGCAGTTCCAACGACGGCGCGACGAAGTTTTCTTGAAGAGGAGGGATGGGGAAGGTTTGCATGGAATTTTGAATTTTGAATTAAGGTGCGCTATTCAAAATTAAGAATTAAAAAACGTCGCTGCCACCGCGAATGAGTTGCATCATCTCCATGCGCGTTGGCAAATCGAGAAACACGCCGCGCATCGCGGAAGTCGTCATTTTTGAATGCTGTTTTTCGACGCCGCGCATTATCATACAAAGATGGACTCCCTCGGCCACGACGCCGACACCGGCGGGTTGAAGAGCTTCTTCAAGGGCATCGGCGATTTGGTTGGTGAGTCGCTCTTGCACTTGCAAGCGACGCGAAAACATATCTACAATGCGCGCCATTTTGGAAACGCCGACAATTTTTCCGTTGGGAATGTAGGCGATATGGCATTTGCCGAAAAACGGCACCATGTGGTGTTCGCAGAGCGAATAAAACTCAATATCGCGCAGCAACACCATGTTATTGTTGTCTTCGTGGAAAACGGCTTTGTTCAGCAGTTCATCTATGGATTGACGATAACCCTGCGTGAAAAATTCCATCGCAGCGGCGGCGCGTTGCGGGGTTTTGAGCAAGCCTTCGCGTTCTGGGTCTTCGCCCACGTTTTCTAAAATCTGCCGATACAAAGCGGCCATGCCGCCGTTTTCTGGATGTTCGTTCACGCTTCAACCTCAAAGTAATTTTTTTGTGTCTCGTGCAGGCCGATTTTGGCTAAATGATGGCCCTTGGCGTTTAACTTGTCTTGCAAAACCGCGAAAATGACGCGCGCGAAATTTTCGCTGGTGGGAATCAAATTTTCAAATTCCGGGCAGTCTTCGTTGAGATGCTTGTGATCGAAACGCTCGAAAACTTCGGCTTCGACAAGCGCATCCAACTTATCCGGCGCGATGATAAAACCGGCTTCGTTTGGTGCGCCTTCGATGGTCACTTCCAAGCCGTAATTATGACCGTGTCCGGCCAAATTGGAGCATTTTCCGTAAAGCGCGGTGTTTTCCGCGTCCGATAAATCGGGCGAACACAAACGGTGCGCAGCGGCGAATTCGTATTTGCGAGTGAGGCGCATAATGTTGATGGTTTTTTCCACGGAAAGCCGCGTTGAGGCTTGTAAAACCACGCGATGCAACGTGCCTTCTTCGATTCCGGCAGGCAAACGCTGCCATAGAAATTCTACAATGTTTTCCACCGAAGGCGGCGCGTTTAAGATTTTGTCACTGCCTGTTAGCATGGCGCAGTCAAGCGGCGCGACTGCTTGGGCCAACGCCGGCTTGATGTCGGAAATGTTGACCACCATGCCATTTTTTTCGGGCACGCGGCCTTTGTAATAAACAGTCAGCACACAATCGTAACCATGCGGTTTTTGCAGTCGCGAAGGCCAGTTTTCGAGCGGCGCATGGCGTCCCACAGAAAAATAAGCGCGGCGCGCGATGGAAACTTGGTCCGGTAGATTTAACTTCATTGTTCGTAAGTTTGCCCCAACGACGCCGGAGCGCGCGTGTTGCCTGCAAAACCCGCCAAGGTGAGTAACGTAACAAGGTAGGGCAGCGCTAAGAGCAAAGGCGAAAAATAGGAACCGACCTTGGCCTGCAAAGAAAATTGTGCGCTTTCGGTGGCACCAAAAAGAAGTGCGGCGCCGATAGCTCCCAGCGGATTCCAACGTCCGAAAATCACAATCGCCAAAGCGATAAAACCGCGCCCTGCTGTCATGTTTTCCGCGAACGAAGTGGTGTGCGACTGCGATAAAAAGGCGCCTGCCAAACCGCACAACGCGCCGTTGCAAAGTGTTGCCAGCCAACGCGTTTTTTGCACATCCACGCCCGCTGTGTCCGCTGCTTGCGGATATTCGCCTACCGCTCGCAGTTGCAATCCCGTTTTCGTGTGACGCAGCATCCACCACAAAAACAGAGCGAAAACCGCGCCGGAGATAATGAAGGCAAATTGTGGCACGGGCACTGCTTCGTAGGCCTGAAATTTCTCAATAAAACGCCGATGCAGCACGCCGGTTAGCCCCAGCGCCAATAAATTGATGCCGGTTCCGGCGACAATCGCATCGGCCCGCCCTGAAATGGCGAGCGCGGCAAAAACGGACGCCAGTAAAATCCCAGCCAACATCGCCACGCCAATGCCGATAAATACATTGCCCCAATAAAACGAAGCCGCCGCGCCCGCCCACGCGCCGCCCAGCATCATGCCTTCAAGTCCAATATTCAACACGCCCGCGCGCTCGCCAATCAATTCGCCGAGCGCCGCCAGCAGCAATGGCGCGGCCAAAGCCAAAGCAGTCAGAAAAAATTGTTGCGCGATTTCGGGTGTCATGCCGCTTTAGTTTGCCTGTTGCCAGTCAGGAAAACAGCGCTGTTTTCGTCACTGCTGTGACCCTTTTTGTCACCGCTGTGCCTGATTTTGGTGCTGTTGTGACAGATTTCGTCACTGCTGTGACCAATTTTGTCACCGCTGTGCCTGATTTTGCTCGTTCGCTGCCTGTTTTTGTCACAGCAGCGACCAAAAAGGGCACAGCGGCTCCGTTTTGGGGAACTGCTGTGCCCGATTTGGTCACTGCTGTGACGGTTTTCGTCACAGCGGTGGGTTTTACGGCGTGTTGCCGGGCGGATTGGGGGACGAACCGCCTTGGCTTTTGTAGCGCTCGGCTAAATCGTCCACGATGGTTTGGAACTTGGCGTTGAGCCGCGCCAGACCTTTGAACAGCTTGTAGGCGTTGTCGGCGAACTTCTTCGACACCGAGCCTGCCACCAACGCCGTGTTGTGCGGGCCGACCAAGATTTGCAGCAAACGGTCTTCGATGGCGTCGGCTTGCTCGAAGGTTTTGTGGGCCTTGTCGAAGTCGCTCACCGAAAACGCCGCGCCTAACGACGCCGCGTTTTTGCTGGCGGCGTCCTCGGCGGTATCCACATAGCCTTCGGAACGTTCACCCAACGGCGAAAGGCGTTTTAGGCTGTGTGCATCTAACGGGATGTTAAACGGAGCCACTTTCAGTGCCACCTGATCCAAAAGCGACATAACTTCGGCATAGTCGGCATCGGAAAGCGGAGCAGGAACATTGAGATTGTCCATAAATACTCACCTCCTTAATAGGTATTATCAATATGATAAAAAGAAGCGAGAACTTTTGCAATATATCCGGTTCTTCCGTTTTCGAGGCTTTTCTGTTTGACGATGCTCTAAAGGAAAGGCGACTCCAGAGCTATGAACGCACTCCCTTTGTCATTTAATCAATTGGCGCTTTCGTGCGGCTTGATTTTGTTATGCGGCTTGCTCAGTGTGGCGCTGCATTTGAAGCTGGAAGGCGCGCTTTTCATTGGCGCCTTGCGCACCATCGTGCAGTTGTTTCTCATTGGCTACGTCCTCAAATGGGTTTTTGCGCTCGACAGTGCGCCTTTGGTTTTTGGCGTGATGGCGATAATGATTGCCATCGCAGCGCAGGCCGCCACCAGTCGCGCCACGCGACGCTTCGCGGGAATGCTGCAATGCTCGTTTGTGGCTTTGATTATCAGCAGTTTGCTGACGACGTTTCTCGTGACTGCCGTCATTATTCAAGTGCATCCGTGGCATCATGCCCAGTATGCGATTCCCTTGCTTGGCATGATTTTGGGCAACGCCCTAACCGGTGTGTCGCTTTGCTTGGATACTCTGCTGGAAACCTTTGCCGAAAAGCGGCACGAAATCGAAAATGAATTGGCGCTTGGCGCGACAAGTTGGGAAGCGGCACGCGAACCCCTCGCACAAGCCGTCCGACGTGGCATGATTCCGCAAATCAACGCCATGAACGTCATCGGTTTGGTGTCGCTGCCCGGCATGATGACCGGCCAAATTTTAGCGGGCGCCAACCCAATCGAAGCGGTGAAATATCAAATTGTGGTGATGTTTATGGTTGCGGCTTCGTCCATGATTGGCTGCGTTTTAATCGCGCTATTGGTTTACAAAAAACTGTTTACCACGCGGCATCAATTAGCCTCGTATCTGATTGCAAAGAAGACTTGATTTTTCATTCTCCCGCAACCGCGTTTTGCGCGCCTATACTTTGCTTGTGAATTTCACTTTTCCCATTGTTGAACTGCTTCTCATGGCCGCGATTGTGTGGGCAATTGTCACAAATTTGCGTTATCAAGCGCCAGCGAAAGGCTTGCAAAAACTGCGCGAAGGCGATGTTTATGATGGCCTTTGTGCCTTGGCGGAAGCTGACCGATGGCCCGCCATACTTTCGTTTTTGAAGACACAAATCAAATTACCCGATGAAAATTTGCGCCCGCGCCTTATGGAAACTGTGCAGCAGGTGCGCGCCCTGCGCACGGCAGCGCAAGACACTTCGCCCAATATTCCGCAGCCCATCCGCGAGCAGATTCTCAAAGAATCAAACGATGCGTTAGATGCCTTGTGGCGCACCTGTCAGCGCTTATCGGGAGCGGCCCGCCTCGAAGTGGATGCTAATTTGTTGAAAAGCGAATTAGAAACCGAACGCGCCAATTTGCAGCAACTTTTCGAGGCCACAAAAAGCGCCAAAGTTGAGTTGGCGCGCTTGAATTTAGCGGGCGGAAAACAGGAAATCAGCGAAGCGACAGCCCAATTCGGTCAACTTGGTTGGGCCGCGCGCGAAATGCGTCGCGTGGACGATGCAATGTGGTGCAGCGATGATGAAACATCAAACACTTCCTCAAGCGCGCCGCCGGAAATGAATTAAACGCCCATTATTCTGTGCTACTGATTAGCGTCAGCGAATAGCCGGGCAAAGCGAGAAATGCATCTTCGGGCGCTAAAACTGCATCGTTGAGAGCAATTTTTGCTGGGCCATTTTCGGGCTTTTGGGTTGTTGTGGCATCAATACGTTGCGCGCTTTTGGCATTGGGAAATAAAGCTTTGAATTGCGCTAACTTGATGGTGCGCGGCGCTTTATTCATTAGCAAAAGGGCGCGACTGCCATCGGCGCGCACAATAGGCAAAATCTCTAATAATTTTTCGTCATCGCTTTTCGATTGCGCAATATCGCCGGTTAAAAATTGTTTGCTCCAGCCATAAAGATAAGCGGGCGGGCGCCGATTATTTTGTGCATCAATCATGCCGTAAGCGTTGCCTTTGACGTGCCATTGCGTGATGCCGGTTATGCCTGTCAGCGCCACGTTTTTGATGCTGCTCGCCATAAAAATGGCGCCGACATTGTTGGCGTGACGGCGCTCGAACGGGTCCCACGTCCATTTCACATTGAGTTCGCTGAGAAAGGTTTCAATCTTCCTATCTGGTGCATATTTTTGCACCAGCGCAATTGCATCGCTGGCAAGCGATTTTATATGGCCCGCTTTTTCAAAAACGACTTCGTTCGATTCGTAAATATCACCACTGGCGTAGTTGTGCCATGTCATGAAATCAATATGGCCCGCGCAGTTTTTCAGGAATCCTTCGATCCATTTTGGATTCGGCCAAGTGAAAGCGGGGCCACCGATTTTCGCGTTCGGGTCAACGGTCTTCACCGCGTGTGCCACTTTATTGAACAAGCGCCATAAATCGTCAAGTTTGCCTTCTTTTTCATAATTGTTTTCCAGTTCGTTAAGCAGTTCCCAATAAGCAATCGGATGTTTCACATCGTCGCGCATAATTTGGGCAAGCTGCCCGACGAGTGCGGCAAATTCATCTTCTTGTTCGGTAGTTAGTGTGGAATTTACACTAAACCAACCCGGCCAGCGCGCGACATTCAGCATGATTTTCGCGTCGCCATAACCGCTCGAAGCTGCAAAGCCGACTTTGATTTTTTCTACATCCCACGAGCGCGTGTTTTTATCAGTCCATAGGTCAGAAAACCCGCCGTTATGAATGCGAATTAAAGCAAAATTTTGCTCTTTCAGAAACGCTTGAAACTTTTCATCAGCGGCGTTTTGCGGATTGAGAATTTCGTAGTCATTGATGCCCCAATGTAGCGGCGTGATGCTGCCAATTTTCTTGTTCCAGTCAATCGCAGCATTGATAACAAGGGGCGCTAAATTTTCGTCAGGCTCGAACGGCGGTAAGGTGGGAATTACAACCGGCGCGAAAACAACAGCATCAATTGTCAACGTGTTGGCGTTATCGTTGTTGCGAATAATGGTTAGCTTTTCGCCCAAGGTGGCGCGTTGGAAATTTCCGGCGTCCGTCCATTTCCAATCGGTGGGTTTGTCCCATTTCCAGTTGTCCTGCGTTTTGCCCCCGATTGTGCTTTTCAACGCGAACGGGCCACCTTTATGACGCACCCAGATTTTGAAGTTATCGCCAGCCGGAACCGGCAACGAAACCAGTGGTTGCCAATCGCCCTGACGCGTCACAGCCTTGCCGCCCGAAGCCGAATTATCTTCGATAACCTCGCCCGCTGTGCCACTTTCGGCTTCGACCAAAAAACCTTGCGGTGTTGCATCGGCGGCCTTTGTTAGAGTGGCTGGAGCCAATGAAAAAAATAACAAGCTAACGCAAATTCGATGTATGAAATTCATGTTGGCCAAACTTGTAAATCGTCCAAATACCACGCGGCGTTTTCAGTGGCATTGGAAACAAAACCCAGCCAATCAAGCGCACGGAATTCTTTGTCGCAACTTAGTGTCGAATTTACACTTTTGCCGTCGGGCAACTGCACTTTTAGCTCCCATTCGCCTTGGGACGCATCGCCCAAAGCGCACGAAATGGAAAACTGAATCCATTGATTTTGCGGCAGTTTTTCGAGAATGGTTTGGCCGCTTTTTAAGGTGCCGTCGGCTTCGATATAAATACTTGGCCCGACGCGATACGGGTTGCCGTTATCGCGCCATTCGTGCGACACAATGGCGCCTTTTTCGAGGCGCAGCCAGAAAGTTTCCTGATAAGTGCCGCTTTTGTAGTGTGGTTGCCAGTAAACGTGCGGGTTATACGAAAACTGGCCGCCGGGCGCGTCGGTGAACTTCAAAGAGTGCTTGCCGCTGTGCGCCATTTCATCGCTGATGCGCGCCGTGCCTTTGGGGTTATCTTCGTAAGTTTCCGCGTCCAATACTTTGGAGCCGACACCTTGCAAATCGAAATTCGCGCTGATGGGCAGCGGCGGTTGGGGCGGCGGTGGCGGCGGAAACTGGCGCGGCAAAGTGCCTTTGTAAGGCTTGGCATTCAGACGACCCGCCGTGGAAATATCAATCGGCTTGAAGCCTAAGCGCAGCGCGGGCGAATCGGGTTTCAAGCGATAATCATCTTTTGCCACGTCCACAAATAAAGGGTCGGCGACAAGTGAGTTTTTATCTTGTCCTTTGGCTTGCCATTGCTGTAAAGAAAGCCCGCCGGGAAACGTGACCGTCTTGCCCATTTGCCAATATAAATTGGAATCAAATTTGAAGTTATCGCCGCTCCAATTGGAGCCAAGCAAAGGCGCATCTTCATAAAGAACGATGTTGCGTTGAATATCTAAAGTGAAATGCTCTGGTTCGGGCCGCGTGCGCATCAGTTGCGCTTCGCGGCCAAACGCGAAAATGTTGTTGCGCACTATGTTGTCGCCGCCATAATGCTGATGAAATCCGGCACTTTTGGTGCGATAAACGACGTTGTTTTCGGCCAAGATTTTCGAGGTGCCTTCATCAAAATAAATGCCCCAGCCGCCATAGGAAAACGAATCCACATCGTGAATCAAATTGTGATGCAAATGGTTGCCGCCCCCCGCGCCGAGCGTATAAATGCCGCCCATATCCGATAGCACGCCTTGACCGATTTGGTGAATATGGTTGTAAGCGATTTCGTTATCATGCGAGAGGCTTTTGTTATAGCCCCACGACCAGCCGGGCGAAATGCCGGTGTAATAAAAATCGAAAATCTCGTTGTGTTCGATTTTGTTGAACGGAGAATGGCCGATCCACACGCCAATTGCGGCGGGATGCAAGCGCCCGCCATGCGCAATCAAGCAATTGCGCACGATGTTGTGCGAAGCCACATCTTCGTCGTCATCAAAAGCGCTCGTCTCGCCGATTTTAACTCCGCCCGCTGATAAATCGGTCAATTCGCAATTGAGAATCTGATTATTCTTGCAGCCCTGATTCAGCGCGATGGCGTATTCGCCAGTTTGCGAAACGGCGCAGTTTTCGATGGTTAAATGGCGCGCTCCGGTTGCCGAAATAGCCGCGCCCAGTGGCACTTCGGCTTGCACGAAAACGTAACCTTGCGGCGGCGTTTGCCAGTTGGAGTGCGCGAAATGCAAGCCGCGCAGCGTGATATTTTGCACCCAGTTTCGCGCCGCGACATCGCCTTTGAATTCCACCAATCGGTTAAGACGCGGCGCGATAATTTGTGTGGGTTTTTCGCCCTTTTGTGGCCAGTAAGAAAGAGTGCCGCTTTGCGAATCGAGATAAAAGTTGCCCGCTTCCATCGCTTCTTTGACGTTTTCGATGAGATAGCGACCGCCGCGTGGAAATTTTTGATAGGGCGGCGTGCCCATCGTCGTGCCGGTGAAGTTGGCGATGCCCGCTTTTTCATCCACGGAGGCCACGCGAAGGCGCGCCATAGACCAGATTTGCATTCCCAGCATTTCCACATCGCCCAAGTTGTGCCAATCGCTTTTGAAGTCGCCCGGCGCGAAAACAAAGCGGTCAAAACCTTTATCTTTGTTGGGCGTTGTCGGCTCCAATTCGCCGCGCACAAAATAATAGCCTTGCTCCGAGCTACGTTTGGGCAAGCGCGGGCGATAGCGGCTTTGCCCATCAACATAAAGGCGCGTGAAACTCCATTTGCCGCCAACCGCTTCGGGCAAATCGGCCTGCCATTGATTGCCCGCCACGCGCCAATTGCTAACGATTTGACCGCCGCTTATAAGAGGTTTTTCGTTGCCGAAAGCCTGATAAATAACGGGATTGCTGTCGCTGCCGCCATCTTCGGGCATGAAAACCAAAGGCTCTTTCAAAAAGTAAGTGCCGCCACGCACCGCCACCACAATCGGCCCGCGTCGTTTGATGAGCGTTTTTAAGGTGCGCACCGCAAGGCGCGCTTTATCCAAGGTGGCAAATGGCTTTTCTTTGGTGCCGGGGTTGGCATCGCTGCCATTCGTCGCCACGAAAAAATCCGGCGTGTTTTGCGCCTGTGCCCTTTCCGGCATAACCGTCGCACAGAGCAGAACTAAAGCGATAACGGCAAGTGAATAATTCATAAAAATTAACCTTTAGCTGTGAGCTTTTAGCTGTCAGCCTCCTACATCGCGCCTATTGACTTCCCCCCGGATTTTCTGCGGCATTTTCCCAGCCGCGCACGAAATCTTCGGCTGTGGCGCCGTGCAAAAAAGCAAAGCGTGTCACTTCGCGGCCCATTTCCAACAGTCGCTTTTCGACTTCTTCATCGAGCAGTTTTCCGTCTTTGTCAAAGGCTTTATGAGCCTGGGCGATGGAAACCTGCTGCGGTAAAACCCACGCGTGCAACTGTCGCCCTACGGTGCGCAAATGATTCAGCGCGTTGATGGCGCCAATTGAGCCGCCCGCCACGCCGACAAGACCGATCATTTTGCCTTGAAATTCATCGAAGCCCATTAAATCGAGCGCATTTTTCAAAACGCCGCTATAGCTTCCGTGATATTCCGGCGTGCCCCACAGAATCGCTTGCGCGGCGCGGCATTCAGCAGACAAACGTTTGACATCGGGAAAACTTTCCGGTTCGTGCCGCAAGCCGGCAAAAGGCAAATGATAATCGCGCAAATCGGCGAGATGCGTTTGCGCTCCAGCTTGCTGGGCACCTTGCAACGCCACCTGCAGAGCGTGACGCGTGCTGGAATTTTCCGTCACGCTGCCACACAGCGCGAGAACATGAATTTGAGAGAAATTAAGGGGCATTTTGCAAAAAATGTCTTTCGTTAAATTAATTGTATCTCATGGACGAAAATGCTTTTGGCGTTTCACCAGATGTTTTGTCCACTCCCATACTTTTTGCAAGTTTGCGTCTTAGCTAAACTTTAATCTCCAATGAGTTTTTGCATACCCTCCGCACAAGCTTTTCAGATGAAGTCGCTGATTTCTGCCATCTTAATTGGCATTGCCGGTTCAGCTGGCTGCCAGAAGCAGGTAATTCTGCCCACGCAGAATACCGTATCTGATAATTCTTCTCCTCCTACAAATACCTCTGCTGAAAAAGTGCCTCCTCTTTATTTTGCGGATGCGACTCAGCAAGCTGGCATAAAATTTCGCCATTACAATGGCGCGTTTGGCTTAAAGATGTTTCCCGAAGCAATGGGCAGCGGCGTGGCTTGGTTCGATTACGATAACGACGGCTGGCCTGATTTGTTTTTTGTCAATGGGCGGGATTGGAACGAAAAAGAAATCAATGCTTTTCGTTATCGCCCGTGGAGCAAAGCCGAAATTGCCGTTTTGGAACACACCAAAGGGACTCAAGCCAAAAGACAGCGTCAAATTCCTTCCCATAAGCGGCAGGCTCACACCGGTGCTTTGTATCACAACAACCGGGATGGCACATTTACCGATGTAACGAAAAATTCTGGCCTTGATGTTGAGATGTATGGATTAGGGGTCGCCGCTGGAGATTATGATGGAGACGGGCGCAGCGATCTTTATATTACAGCCTATCCGCATGGTTTTTTGCTTCATAATATGGGGCAAGGAAAGTTCTTAGATGTCACAAACGCAATGGGCGTAGCCGATGAAGGATTGAATACAAGCCCTGTTTGGCTTGATTATGATGCCGATGGGCGTCTTGATTTGTTCATCGCACGCTATGCCGATTGGAGACCGGAACGTGATGTGTTTTATTCTCTGAACGGAATTCACAAATCCTACAGTCGTCCGCGCGCTTATAAATCTCGTGTTTGTCATCTTTACCGCAATCAAGGCGCCGCTTCGGTTGCGCAAGATGGCGCGCGTTTTAAGAATGTTTCCGAACAAACCGGAATCGGATTGCAACCTTCACCAATCTTTGGTGGCAAATTGTTTCCTTTGGAGGGTAATGCTTTGGGTGTCACCGTTTTCGATTGGAACAACGATGGGAATTTAGATATTGCCGTTGCGAACGATATGACACCGAACCATTTGCTGCAAGGCAATGGCAAAGGACACTTTTCTGAAGTGGCCCGTAAAGCGGGCTTGGCTTTGACAAGTCAAGGTGTTGTGCGTGCTGGAATGGGAATTGATACCGCTGATATTAACCATAATGGCCGCGACAGTGTTTTGATAGGCAATTTTGCCGAGGAAATGTTGGGGTTGTGGGAAAATCAGGGCGGCGCGCTCGTGGATATTGCCTTTCAAGACTCAATTGGCATGGCAAGCTACAATTATTTGACGTTCGGATTGTCGTTTGCTGATTTCGATAACGACAGTTGGCCGGATTTTATAACAGCGAACGGTCATATTAATGATGATGTGGCGCAATCCAATCCGAAGGTGACTTATCAGCAACGCCCTCAAATCTTTTTACAAAGACAAAATCGCTTTTTTGAAGTCGGAAACATGGCTGGCACTGGCGCTCAAAAGCAGCTTGTGGGACGTGGGTTAGCTTGTGCCGATTACGATCTGGATGGCGATATTGATGTTGTGATTTCCTCGAACGGTGGCGCACCTACGCTATTAAAAAACGATAGTGCTACACATTTCCCCCTCTTTTCTGGAAGCAATCACAAAATCAGATTGGAATTGCGAGGTCGGCAACCCAATACCAGCGCCATTGGCGCACTGGTAGAAGCACAGATTGGCGATACAAAATTGCGAAACTGGGTGCGCAGCGGTTCCTCGTATTTATCACAAAGCGAATTGCCTATAACCTTAGGTGTTGGAAAAGCCACTGTTATCGACAAGCTGACAATTCGCTGGACTGACAGGAAAACTACCACTTTTTCTATGTTATCAGTAGATCAAATCCTGTTGATAGATGAAGCGGCAGGCATTGTGAAACGACAAGACATCGTAAAACGACAAGAGTTGGATAAGAAAAAATTGGTGGGACAGCCGCTGAAATTCACTTCTAACTGAATTTCGCTGCGTGCCATAGATTTTAAAGCCGCGTGGGCGTTGCTCGTCAAGTGCGTTACAGGGCAATCGCATTAGGATTTTTGAACACGGTTTATTCGCGGGGCAACTTCTAATGCGATTGCCCTGTAACGGACTTGACGAGTCGCTTACCCTTCACTTATAATTATTTGCACATACGAATGTGCAAAAGGTGAAGTTACTGCGTGATGGGAACTTAATTTTCTGGCGCACGTTTCGTTAAAAGTTTTTGCACATACGAATGTGCAAAAGAAACACTGTAAAGTGTAGCTTTAGAATTTCAAGGGAGAAATTTATGATTGCCCGTTACATTTCTGTAACAGCACAGAAAGAGAAGCAGGTTTGGCAAGTTCACAGCGTCTTGTTTGGTGTCGGTGCGGCATTATTTTTGCTGTCTATGTCTGGCTGTAACAAAAGCGACAATGGCCCCGTTGTTCAATCACCACCGCCACCCGCTGTAGAAGGCTCCAGTCCATCACCGGAAAAATTGCCTAAGAACAACGCGACTGGGCGGCCAACCGGTTCATCACCAGCGCCGGGTTCCTCATCACGCTGATTTATGGCTCAGGCTATACCGACCCAAAAATGCTGTCGCGTTTGGAAAAGGGCAGATTTGGGTATATAGTCAATGGACATCCCAAGCAAGCGAATGAACATTCGCAAATTCAGGAGAAATCATGTTTAAGTTGAAGAATCAAGTGCAAGGCAAAAAAACCTTCGCCTTGCGAGCTTTCACGCTCATCGAATTGCTTGTCGTTATAGCGATAATTGCGCTTCTCGCGGCCATTCTGTTCCCCGTTTTCGCCCGTGCGCGTGAAAACGCCCGCAAAAGTTCTTGCGCCAATAATCTCAAGCAAATCGGCTTAGGATTCGCTCAGTATTCGCAAGATTACGACGAGCGAATGACGCAAGCTTGGTATAGCCCCGGTGGCGCCGGTTATCCCGGCACATGGCGTTGGATGGATTGCATCTATCCTTATGTGAAAAGCGAACAGATTTTCGCCTGCCCCAGTGCCAGTGGCAACAATGCGCGCTATGTTTACCGTAATCCTGCTACATCCTTGGCCACAACCGGTGGCCCTTTTGGCAGTTACGGCTACAACGTCGCGTATTGGGGTAATAACTCCGGCGATAATGCCATTAATCCCAATGGGCAAGCTTTGCCCGATATTCAAAAGCCATCGCAGTGCTTACTGTCGGCAGACACGTATATCAATGGTGGAAACAACTGGGAGATTGCGTGGGAAAATTCCCCCAATAATCCAACGCTTGTGGCTGGCGCATCTCCACGCCGCATGAACAACGGCAATGGTGCCCTCGTAGAGCGCCATCTTGATCAAACCAACTGCTTGTTTGTGGATGGACACGTTAAAAGCTACGGTTTAGCTTTTATTATGACGCCACGTCCCGATGCAACTTATGGCAGCGCAGCCGTCTGGCCGATTTTTACGATTCAAAACGACCCTTATTGATCTTGTGTTTCATACTTGATCATGAAAAGAGCCTCACGCTACGCGTGAGGCTCTTTTGATTTTAGCTTTAAAAAGTGGGAAAGTGATTCGATTATTCTGTAAGGGGAGCAGTTTGAAAATACCGCTCAAGTAAATTTTTCTGCACGTCGTGCAAGTCTACGCCGGAGCGGATTTTCCGCAAATGCGATAGCGCGTCTTCGATGGTTTTTTCTTGCCCGCTTGCCAGCAAATAGGCTGTCACAAAAGTCGCACTACGGCCATGACCAAGCGCGCAATGCACATAAACCGCGCCTTGCGCGTGATGTGCTTTGAGAAATTCTACGCCGCGTTTTAATTCTTCCAAAGTGGGCGCTGTTGTATCCAAAACGGGCACACACAAATAACGTGGCATGTTTTGCAAAAAGGCGACTTCGGAAAATTCTGATGTCAAATCAAGAACAGCCAAAACAGCCGGTAAACTTTTTTCATCGCGCTGCCATAAGCGGCAACCGAGCCATAAACCGGGCGCAATTTCATCGGCGATATTTTCTTTCGAGGCGCCCCGGAACAGCCATAGCGACAAATAATTCAAGGCAAAATACGGCCAGTAAATCAGCCAACTTAGCGCGGTCATTTTCGCGCCGCGCTTGCCAAAAGCGCGTGGCCCCAGCGCGCCATAACCCAATGTCACGCCGCCAAAGGCCAACGCCGCGTTGAGGTCTATTAGCTTCAAAAGCCAAGGCGTCGCCAGAAAACTTGAGGCCACCGCGCTGAGGCTTAAAATGCCAAACAGCACAGCGTATTTCTGGCTGCGTTGCGGTTTGTCCATTGTTTTAGTTGCCTCAAGTCTTACACTACAGCGCATGGCCCGGCCCGGTTTTGATGCTTTAACGTTGCGCGCCCTCGCGCACGAACTCCAAATTTTTGTTGGCGCCCGCTTGCAAGGCGTGCGACAGCCCAATGCATTTCAAGTTGTTTTTGAAATCTATCGTTCGGGCGCGGGCGAAGCGCGTTGGCTGTTCGATTGTTCGACCGGCAACCCTCTGGGTGGGGGGCGCACGCATCTCACCAAAGCGCGCGTGCCCAATGCACCTTCGCCGCCTGCGTTTTGTGCGTCGCTGCGAAAATTCGTCGAAAGCGGCACGATTTTATCAATCGAGCAGCGCGGTTTTGACCGTATTTTAGATGTTCTCATTCGCGGCTACGAAGGGCACGAATATCTTTTTAGCGCCGAATTTATGGGTCGCCATAGCAATTTGATTTTGCTTGGCCCACAAGAAAATAGTGAGCGGCCTATTTTGCACGCCGCGAAATTAATTACGGCCAAAGTTAGCCGCCTGCGCGAAGTTTTGCCGGGCAAAATTTATATTCCTCCTCCCGCGCCGACAGAGCCGAATTCGTTTCACTTGAGCGGGTTTTTGAAAGAAGAAATCAAGTTGCGCGGCGACGATTCGCTTTTAGAAGCGGCCCGCAAAAACCAGTGGCAGCCGGTTTTGTTGCGTGATGAAAACGGAAATCTCGCGGGCGCCTATCCTTTGCGATTGCAAAGCTGGAAAGGCGCGCAAGAAGGGCGCGAAACTTTGTCGCAAGCGTTGGATGAGTGGTATTCGTTTGCCGTCCCACGCGCGGAATTGGAAAACCAAAAGCGCACATTAGAAGGCGTGTTGAACAAAGCGTGGCAGCAGCGCGCGCAAGCCATCGCGCAAATCGAACACGGACAAAGCGAAAGTTCGCGCTCCGGTCAAATGCGTCGTCAGGGCGAACTGATTTTAGCCAACTTGTGGCAACTGCAAAGCGGGCAGGGCAGCGCCGTAATCAGCGATTATTTTCAAGACCCGCCAGTTGACATCACTATTCAACTGGACGCCGATTTATCGCCGCAGGAAAATGCCAATCGCCTTTTTGAACGCGCGCGCCACGGCGAAAAAAACCGCGCGCGATTAGAAGAACTGCACGCCAAAATGATGGACGAAATCGGCGCCATCGAAGATGCACAAGGACAATTGCAAACCGCAATTTCGCTTGAAGAAACAACGACTTTGCGCGAACTGATCGCCAAAAATGGTTGGTTTCAAAGTCAGCAATCTTCACCGGAAAAAGCCGCGCGTGCTGCCGATTTTGGCGGCAAGAAAATTCGCTCTTACCTGTCGCCCGAAGGCTGGCAAATTTTTGTTGGTGACAACGCCGAAGCCAACGATTATTTGGTGCAACGTGTGGGACAATCAAACGATTGGTGGCTGCATTTGCGCGCTGGAACCAGTGCGCACGCTGTTATAAAAACCAATAACGCGCCGCTGAAAGTGCCGCGTGAAACTTTGGAATTCGCCGCGCGCCTTGTGGTGCAACGCAGCGCCGCCAAACACGCGGGCGTTGTCGCGGTAGATTACACACTCAAAAAACACGTCCGCAAACCACGCCGCGCCGCGCCCGGCAGCGTGACATATTCGCACGAAAAAACTTTGCACGTTGGGCCGGAAGCGGCTTGATGAAGCGGCTTGATTATGAAAAGCGAAAAATGGCACAAAGCGGCAGCGGCGTATTTGCTTTTGCAGTCGTTGGCCGTTGCAGGGTGGTGGATGGTGCTGTTTATTCAACCGCAGTGGCGCCTTTATTTTCGGCCCGCTTCCGCGCCGGATGCGGTGTTATTGGCGTTTGTTTTGCCCGATTTGGTTTTTGTTGTTGGAGCCGCTTTAGGCGCAGCGTGGAACTTTATGCAACATCCTAAAGCGGCGTTGTTGCCATTATCTTTGCACACGGGCGGCGTGGTTTACGCCACTCTATTTTGCATCGCGCAGTGGGCGTTTAGTGGCGAAGCCGTCGCCGGTGCGATTTTCATGACGCCTTGTGCCGTAATTTCATCGGTGATTTTAGGAAAACTGTGCCGCGAAAAGTGATTGTGCAAAGGCTCGACAATTTGTGAAACGTCTCTCATTGCTTCAATATTCTTATGCGATTTTCGAGAAAGTGCATGGCGAAGCGCGTCCGGCCCGCTTTGCCATCAATTGCCGCAAGACGGTGTTGCAAACTCTGGTCATGTGGCTAATTTTTTTAGCAATTGGCCCTTTTGTGGTCTGGCAAATCGAAACAGCACTCTCTTTTTCTCGTTGGCGTTTTACATTTGCATATCAAGCTGTGCTGGGAAATTTTCTATTTTGCAGCGGCGCCGCGTTGGCGTGGACAAGCGCTTATTTTTTAATCTCGCGCGGGCAGGGCACACCGCTTCCTTCCCAAGCGCCGCGCCATTTTGTCGTCGCCGGACCATATCGCTATGTCCGCAATCCGATGGCAATGGGTAGCTTGGGGCAAGGTATTGCCATCGGCATCGGACTCGGTTCGCCCTTGGTTTTGCTTTACGTTCTTTGCGGCATATTGATGTGGAATTATGTGGCGCGTCCGTGGGAAGAATTCGATTTAACGCGGCGCTTTGGTGCGTCGTATGAGCTTTATCGCCAAAGCGTGCGTTGCTGGCTGCCGCGCTGTCATGCTTACGGCGGCGAATGTAAAATAAAAGGCGACCAATAATTGCTTGCTCCCTTTTGAACCATGATAAAAACTGGCATTCTCAACCCGAATCTGCTCTGCCTTTTAGCGCGGGTGCGGCACACCAACACCATCGTCATTGCAGATCGCGGCTTTCCGTTTTGGCCGCAGATTGAAACGGTGGATATTTCGCTGGTGGACGACATTCCCAGTGTTTTGCAAGTGTTGGAAGCCTTGCGCGGAAATTTTGTGGTTGGTCAGGCGTGGATGGCTGAAGAGTTTTTGCAAAATAATGCGCAAGCGACGCAACGCCAATTTGCCGATGCGCTGAATGGCATCGCGCTGTCGCACGAGCCGCACAGCGAATTCAAAAAGCGCGTGCCGCACGCCATTGGTTTGATTCGCAGCGGCGATACAACGCAATACGCCAACATAATTTTGGAATCGGCATGAAACTTATTGATCTCTCGCAGCCGGTTTATCACGAGTGCCCGAATTGTCCGGTGCATCCGCTGGTGAAAGTCGAAAATTTGTCCACGCATGAGCCGGATGGTTGGCTGTGCGAAAAATTCACGCTATCCAATCATACCGGCAGCCATGTGGATGCGCCGCTGCACAAAATTGCGGGCGCGGCCAGCATCAGCGAGATTCCCTTGGAAAGTTGGGTCGGCCCCGCCTGCATCGCCGATTTGCGCGATTGCGTGGCGAATCAGGCTATCGAAGCGGCGCTTTTACAATCGCGCTTACCGCAAGACTTGCGCGATAAAATCGTGCTTTTAGCGACGGGTTGGGGCCAGAAACGCGCGCGCAGCGAAGAATGGCTGTATCAATCGCCGTATTTATCGCCCGATGGCGCACGATTTCTTGTGGATAAAGGAGTGCGCGGCGTTGGCATAGATCATTATTCCATCGGCGGCATTGCCGAATGGAACGAAAAAACTCACACGGTTTTACTGGGCGCGGGCTTGTGGATTGTTGAAGAATTGCATTTCGCGCCCGAAGTTTTTGAATTACCTCAGCCCGTGCAATTTTGGGCGTTACCAGTCAATTTTCAAGGTGCCACCGGCGCTTTTTGCCGTCCCGTAATTGTTAGTGGTCAGTGAGCAGTGTTCGGTGGTCGGTAAGAACGGCCCCTGACGCATGACCTCTGACCTCTGACCCCTGACCAACATGAAAACCATCATTTTAAACGAGCCGGAAAATCTGGCTTATATTGAAACTGCGCTTCCTGCCATGCCCAAAGCGGGCGAGGCACTGGTAAAAGTGCATCGCGTCGGCATTTGCGGCACGGATTTGCACGCGTTTCGCGGACGACAGCCGTTTTTCACATATCCGCGTATTTTAGGTCACGAACTCGGCGTCGAAATTATTGAATTAGGCTCGCCGTCGGCCCATTTAAAAGTCGGCGACAAATGCGCGGTGGAGCCGTATTTGAATTGTGGAAATTGCATCGCGTGTCGTCGCGGCAAGCCGAATTGCTGCGCGAGTTTGCAGGTTTTGGGCGTTCATGCCGATGGCGGAATGCGTGAGTTTTTCGTTGTGCCGCAACATAAATTGCATAAGTCGGACAAATTGACTTTTGAGCAATTAGCTTTAGTTGAAACGCTTGGCATCGGCGCGCATGGCGTGGCGCGGGCGCAAATTGAAGCGGGCGAAAACGCATTGGTTATCGGCGCCGGGCCGATTGGCTTGTCTGTGATTCAATTCGCGCTCGAAGCCGGCGCGCGCGTGATTGTTTTGGATGTCAACGAAAATCGTTTGCACTTTTGCCGCGAACAATTGGGCGCTCAAGAAACTGTTTTATTCGGCGAAAATACGCTGACGGAAATTGAAAAACTGACCAACGGCGACTTACCGACGGTAGTTTTTGACGCCACGGGTAATGTCGCTTCGATGGAAGGTGCTTTTCAATTCGTGGCGCCGGGTGGCCGCATGGTTTTTGTGGGCCTTGTGCAAGCCGATATTAAATTCCACGACCCGTTTTTCCATCGCCGCGAAATGACTTTGCTCGGCAGTCGAAACGCCACGCCGCAAGATTTTCATCGCATTATTGCGCTCATGGAAGACGGCAAAATTGACACAACACCGTGGATTACGCATCGCAGCGAATTTGACGATCTTATTGCTAACTTTCCTGATTGGCTCAACCCACAAACCGGTGTCATCAAAGCGGTGCTGCATTTATGTTGAGGTTAGCAACGCCGAAATAATTGGCGTGTTATCCCGCCAGCAATTGATGCGAAGTGCGGCCTTGCCAGCCGTCTATGAGAAGCCAGAACAAGATCATCACGACTTCGCCTAAAATCAGTCCTAAAAACGCGGGCGTTAATTTGCGATACGAATCGGCGCCGCCGAAACGCATGATTAAACATTTGCAAGCCCAGCCGAGAAAAATCGAAAACCATAGTCGGCTGACCGGATAGGAAAGTCCCATCAGCAAGCCGAGCGGGTGCAAGGGAAACCACAAAAAATGCGCCCGCGCCAGCATCATGCCTTGCGTCATCAGACCGCCTAAAACCAGCCAGAAGCCATTGCTCATGCTGAACTGCGGCAAGCCTTGCGACAGCGGCACGATGGTTGTCATCGGCAGTTGCGCGCCAGCAGTGGTGACCCATTGATTTTGCAGTTGCAGCCCGCCGTAGAGGTAGCCCATGCGCACGCGCATAAACAGCGTCATGGCGAAGGATAGGGAAATGCAACTAAAAATGAGAGTCCATAAAGACCGCGCTTTGATGCCATAATCGCGCGCTAATTTGAAGGAATGCAAAAAACCGGGTAGCAGCATCGAACGGTTATCGGTGCCTATGGAAGCCTGCACAAACGCGGCGGGCACCAGCGACGAAGTAGGCAGCCATGTTCCGGCGCCCGCACCAAAGATTTGCGCCACCGGCCCCAGCGCTGTCCAGCCTTGCGACGAAAACAAAATCCCGCCTTCAGCCACAATGCGCGTTAAGCCGAGCGCCATCACTAAATACGCTGTCCACATCCACAGAGCGACGTGCAGCGCGATGCCCGCGCACACGCTCCAGCCCAATATAAAAGTCGCGGAGAAAATAAAGCCCCAAAACGCCAACGGATAAGAAAGCGCCTCGTATTTTTCGTCGTCGGTGGGCGGCGCGGCATGCGTATAAAAATGAAAGGCGCGCCTTGTCACATGGCGCAAATGTTCGCGCGCTGTCCAAAGCAAAAGCACCGCGTAAACCAAAAATGCGCCGATGACTTGATAAATAGCGAAGACCTTGGTTTGCCCCGTCACTCCAATGGCAATCGGCAGGGTATTCGGCGGAAAACCAAGATAATAAAGCGAAATGTATTGCCACTTGAAGAACCAGAAAAAGAACCACAACGAAAAGGCAATTTCGCCAGTAAGAAGGTAACTCACGCCCACCGCGATGAAATTAAAGACAACCGGCACAGTGCCGATTTGATTCCACGGTGCTTCGCTAAGAAGCGGTGCAGTTTGCAATTCGAGCGGCACCAGCGGCACATCGGGAAAGTAAAAATTGAGGCCGTTTATAAAATGAACGATTATCGCAAGCGCAAAGCCTGTCAACATCAGCGGATTGCGAAAAAAGGACGCGTCCTTTTTCATTCTTCCCTCATTCGTTGCTGCTTCGTTCGCCATTTCAATGGGCAAGCGAAGCAGCGGAAAGGCCAATGCTTCGCGTTCGGCCCACTGAGCGCGCAAGATGACACCAAGACAGCCGAGCATCAAATAAACTGCGAAAATCAGGCTGCCCCACGCCAAAAGCGGCATTAGCCACGCGCCCCACGGAATGTTTTTGTCGCCGGTTGGCAAACCGACATACCAATCTTCCACTACGCGCGCGTTGTAAGTGCCGTTGGCGTTCAAGGCCGGTGTCAGCCACGTTTTGAGATGCGGAAAGAGCCACTCCGTCCACTTGTTTTCGCGTGTGGCAAAATAAAACGGCGCGATGATTTGCGTCACGATAAAAGCGGGCGCGCCATGTCCCGGCACCATCGTCGAAAACAGGCAGCAAATGTAAACCGTCAGCAGTTCATTGCGCGCAAACGCCCATTGGCGATGCAGCAGTTTTAAAAGAGGATTGACGAATAAGGCCAACACCAAAATCACCGCAAGCGCGCCCGGCGGCAAATGCGTTGAGCCGAGATAAGTGTTGAACAACTTGATGTCTATAATCGGAATGACGTAGCCGAAAAAGACCGCTAACGACAAGCAAAGCAGCACCACGCGTCGCGTGATGCCGTGATTTGAATTCACTCCGGGTGAGTTAGAAGAAGACGAATTAACGGCAAATCCTTTGGTGCAGTCATTCACAGGTGCATGGAATTTTACACGCCATCAGATAAGACCGCGAGCGGGTGCCCCTTGATAAGCGGCACCCGCTGGTCAAACGGCAATATTCATTCTTCTTTCAGC
>JANMKN010000262.1:0-9822 GCA_031372065.1 Abditibacteriaceae bacterium
CAGTGGACAGCATAGCGGCACTTCGTCCAAAGCGCAGGCGTATTTGGACTTGCACGAGGATATTGATGCCATCGCCCGCACGGCGCATTCAATGGCCGATGAAATACCCGGCATCGAAGCCAAATTCCGCCGCCCGCGCAATCATGGCGATGAGACGCTGAAAACGACGGCTCGCGCCTTTTTGAGAGACGCCACACCGCTGGAAGCCGAGTTCATCGCCTACGAAATCCGCGCCGATTTTCTGGCCGATTTAACGCACGATTTGGCCGTTTTCGAGGCCGCCGAAGCCGCCCAAGGCAGCGAGTTGGATTCGCAGGTCGCGGGCACCAAAGGTCTGGATGACGCCATTTTAGCGGGCGTTCTGGCGGTGCGAAAATTGGACGCGATTATTCGCAACAAATATCACACCCAACCCACGGTTTTAGCGGCGTGGACAAGCGCCAGCCATGTCGAACGCGCCACGCGACACAAAACAACACCAACAGCGTGATTTTGTCGTCGTGAAAAACGAAAAGACACAAAAAGCAACTTGCTTTTTGTGTCTTTTCTGTTTTATGTGCGGGTGCGATGGGAACGCAAAACCCAAATTATCGCTAAAGCAATGCCGAGGCTATCAATGATGACATCCACCCAAGTGCCGCCGCGTCCCGGCACAAAGGTTTGATGCCATTCATCCGAAGTGGCGTAGAGCAAAGCCAAAAATATGGCTCCGCAAATCGCCTGACGCAGTGAAAATCGGCTGCGGAGCAGCAAGTGAAGCAGGTAAAACAGCAGCGCATATTCCGCGACATGATAGGCTTTCACGACGAAAATTCCAAAGCCACTCCAAAAGGCAATCCACAGGTGTCGGGAAACGCTGCCGGGAATATATTGCTGGACGAAGTCAATGAAAACTTGTCGCTCAATGAAGGTGCTGGAACTGGCGAAAATAATTGCAGCCCAAACAGCCACAAAAAAGAGAATTGGCGGCTTTTTTCGCATGAATTGTGTTCTGTTTCAAGTCGCTTCCAACCCGACGCTCTGATTTCGTCTCTACCAAATTTATGCTGGCGCAAGCGAAGGCAAGCCGTTTTTCCACACCACTTCGATGCGCGATAAATACCAACTTTTGCCTTTGTCGTCGTTGCCTTGAAAATATAGCCAAACGCGGCCATCGGGGGCTTGAAAAATGCCGGGGTGACCGCTTTCGCTGCTGTTCCACTCGCCCACTTTGCCGTTCGGCAAAAACGGCTCGGTAAAGACACGCTGCCAGCGCACACCGTCGTCGGAAACAGCCACGCCGATTTGCTGCGGGGCGTTGTTATAGGCACCCGCATAAAACATCCAGAAGCGGTTTTCTTTGTGAATCAGTGTCGGCGCTTCGATGCATTTCTGCTCCCAAAGCAGTTCGGGTTTGAGAATCGGCGCATCACAAAGCTGTTTCCATTTATCGCGCGCGAAATCGGAATTGAGCGGCGCGCTGGAGACACCGATTTGCTGAATTTCGCCCTTCGGGTCGCGCGTGGCCCAATACAAATACAAATCGTCGCCATGCGGAAATGCTTCGGCATCAATGGCGCGGCCATTGTTCCAATCGCCGGTTGGACGAAAAATCGGATTGCTCGGCTCGCGCGTAAAATTCAATCCATCGTCCGAAATCGCGTGGCAAATGGCGTCTTTCGGGCCATTGCCGTAGGTTTGATAGAACAGATGAACTTGATTATTTAAAATCAAAGCGCCGGGCGCGCAGAGGCCTTTTTTGTCGCATTCTTGCGCGGGCAAAAGCTGTCCAACAGGCGTCCAATTTTCGCCGTCGTCGCTGTTGGCGATACCAATGGCCCAGCCGTCGTTTGAGCGTCCATCGCCCCACGGAGAAAGCGAATAATACATCCAAAACTTGCCGCGAAAATAAATGACCGAAGGGTCTTTGGAAAAGGCTTTGCGGCGTGAAAGGTCAGCGAATTTCATGGGAGATGGGAGCGATTTTCGGCGTATCCTTTGGCTCATCTTTGGTCCGAACATCAGCCGTAATTGTCGCTAAGGCGTTGCGCGCTTGGTCGTAGCAATGCAGCCACAATTTATCGCGGCTTTCGATGATTTCTTGCAGGCGCGGCGCCAAAACTTTGGCGTCTGGCCCGATGGTTTGCACCAATTGCAGGGCCGCTTGGCGCGCTTCGAGGCTGCGTCGATTGCTTTGCGGGTTTTCGGTTAAGCCATCGAATTTTTCGCTTAACACTTCTTGCAAACGCGGCAAAATGCTGGCAACCGGCGGCTTGACCAAACGCGCCAAGCGTGCGGCGGCAATGAAAACTGGCACGTTATCCATCGCCAGAGCCTGCCCGACGTGTTTTTCCAGCGCGCCTTGCTGCGTGCCGCTGAGTTTCCCGCCTTCGCCTAAGGCTTCCAGCAAATGCGCGTGATAAAGATAATCTTCGGCGCGCGGCGTAGACGAGGTTTGCAAACTTTTTAGGCTGTCATCCAGCCACGCCAAAAGCGCGGGACGAATGGTGTTTTGCATTTGCAAATGGCGCGCGGTTTCCAGCAATTGAGGCCGCACCGACAAGGCTTTGGGGTCGCTGACGCTGGCAGCAAAGACTTTTTCCATCGCGGGGCGCAAAGGCAACGCGGTTTGTTCCAATTTCGCAAGGCCAGTCAGCGCGGCTAATTTTACTTCCCATTTCGGATGCACCAGCGCGTTTTGCAAAGGTGTCAGCGCGGCTTTGTCGTCCGGCTGCAAGGCCGAGAGCGATTCGCGATGGCGTTCGATCATCGTTTGCACTAAGTTGGCAAAGCGTCCAGGCCGATTGCGTTCGATAACGGGCCACAATTGATTAGAAATGTAATCGGGCGGGCCTTGGCGCGCGACGCGGATGTAAACCGGAACAGTGGTTTCGTCAAGCGGCGTTTTGGCCAGCGCGACTAAAGCTTTCGCCAAATTCATAAACGGCGCTTTTTGCCAGTCGGCCAGCGTTTTTAAGGCTTCATCGGGCGGCATCGCCGGTTTGTTGCGTGCAAAACGCACAAGGCCAAAAAACGCGGCATTTTGCAAAAGCGGGTCTTTATCGTCGAGTTTTTGCGTCAGTGCGCTTTCGATTTCCCCTGTTTTGGCACCGATTTTTTGCAGCGTCGCCATTGCGATGCGCGCTGAATCATCACTTTCCTCACCAAGATAAGTCACGATTTTGGGCACCAGATCGTGCGCTTTGGGGCCGAATTTCGCGATAAAACCAACCGCGCCAATGCCCAAATATTCCACCGGACGGCGTCGCAAGCCTCCTAAAATCGTCTCGCGGGCGCCAAGGCGATTCAAAGCGCGCGCCGCGTCGTCGTTAGGTTTTAGCCATTCGGCGAGCAGCACATCAACCACGCGCTGATCGTCGGGCGCGATGAAAGTTAAAGCATAAAGCGCTGCACCGCTGCGGTGCGGCGGCGGTGGCAAAGCCGAGGGCGTATTGCGCGCATCTTCGGGAAACGACGGAAAGCCCACGACGCCCGGCACCGTGGGCGGTGCGCCTTCGGCGGGGCCATCTTCGCGCCAATCAAGTAAAATCGGCACGGCTTTTTGTGCCTTGGCGCCCTGATAAGCCAGCAAAATGAGGACGCGGCGGTGCAGCCATTCATAATCGCGCGCCGCAATGGGCGATTTACCATAAAGCTGCTTGCCCCATTGCTTGTCGCGCTTTTCGATGGCGCTTTCGCCCGGCCACGAAAGTTCTTCGGGCAACTTCGCTTGCGCCTTGGCGCGTTCGGCGGGCTTCGTGGTTTGCAGCCACGTCAGCAAAGTTTCAACGGACGGCATTGGCATTTTCGGCGGCGCGCCTTTTTTCGCGGGCGCCTGTGCAAAAGCCGGTGTGGTTACAGCAAAAAATAAAACGATTGTGCGGAATTTCATCATCATAAATTTTACTTGATAACCTTGTTTCCTTGACACGACAGAGTTCTTGTTTTAATCTTCGCCAAGACGCCAAAACTTCGCAAAGGAAATTTCATGTTCAAGCCAGCACCAACGCCGGGCGATACCGCTTGGTTCGTCCAAGACCGTTTCGGAATGTTCATTCACTGGGGGCTTTATGCCTTACCCGCGCGCCACGAATGGGTGAAACACCTCGAAAAAATCACCGACGAAGATTATCAGAAGTATTTTGATTTCTTCGATCCCGATTTATACGACCCTAAAGCGTGGGCCAAAGCCGCACGCGAAGCCGGCATGAAATACTTCGTGATAACCGCCAAGCATCACGAAGGTTTTTGCTTGTGGGACAGCCAATTCACCGACTACAAAGTCACCAACACGCCCTATGGCAAAGACCTTTTAACGCCGCTTGTCGAAGCGATGCGCGCCGAGGGCTTGCGCGTTGGCTTTTACTATTCGCTGATTGACTGGCATCATCCCGAATTCACCATTGACGGCATTCATTCGATGCGCGACCATCCCGATGCGATGGAATGGAACAAAACGCGCGACATGAAAAAATACGCCGAATACATGAGAAATCAAGTGCGCGAATTGCTCACAAACTTCGGCCAGATTGACATTATTTGGTTCGATTTTTCCTATCCAACCAATGAACACAAAGGCTTGAAAGGCAAAGGCCAGGGCGATTGGGAAAGTGCCGAACTTCTCAAAATGGTGCGCGAATTGCAACCGGGCATTATCGTGGATAATCGCCTCGATTTGCCCGACAAAGACGCCGCCGATATTCACACGCCAGAGCAGTTTCAACCGACGGAATGGGTCAAAGTGGAAGGCGAACCCGTAGTGTGGGAAGCCTGCCAGACTTTTAGCGGCAGTTGGGGCTATCACCGCGAAGAAAAAACGTGGAAAAGTGCCGAACAGTTGATTCAAATGCTGATTTCCACTGTCGCCTGCGGCGGCAATTTGCTAATGAACGTTGGCCCGACAGCGCGCGGCACATTTGACAGTCGCGCTTTGGACGCGCTGAAAATCTACGGCGATTGGATGCGCTTGCACGAGCGTTCGATTCGCGGTTGCACGCAAAGCGAATTTACCGCGCCCACTGATGTGCGCTACACGCAAAACTTCGAGACAAATCGGCTTTATGTGCATCTTTATGCGTATCCGTTCAAGCATTTGCACTTGCCGGGCCTTGCCGGAAAAGTTCGCTATGCGCAATTCCTCAACGATGCCAGCGAAATTCCGCTCAACCTGAAAGACTGGACAAGCGAACAAGCCACCGCAGGCAAAGACGCCACGCTGACGATGGAAATTCCGGTCAACAAACCCGACGCCATCGTGCCAGTGATTGAACTGTTTTTAAAAAATTAGCCGCAAAAAAGCGCAAAAACAGCACAAAAACGACGCAATACGATAAAAAAGATAAGTTGCCATTGAAAAGCTAATTCAATTTCCCTATCAATTTCATTGCGTCGTTTTTGTGCTGTTTTTGCGCTTTTTTGCGGCTATCCTTTTACCTGTGATTTCTCAAACACTTTCTGATTTTGATGTGGTCGTTTGCGGCGGCGGGCCGTCGGGCGTGATGGCGGCGGTTTCTTGTGCGCGCAATGGCGCCAAAACGCTGGTGATTGAGCGGCATGGCTTTCCCGGCGGCAGTTCGACGGCGGCGCTGGTGCATCCGTGGCTGAGTTTTCACAACAAGCGCGGCGAGCAGGTTTTGGGCGGTTTGGGGCAGGAACTGGTTGACCGATTGCAACCAATCGGCGGCGCGCTGGGGCATTTGCGCGATAGCATCGGCTTTGTGTATTCGCTGACGCCGTTCGACCCCGACCTCACGAAAATCGTGATGCAACAAATGCTGGAAGAAAGCGGCGCGCAGGTTTTGCTGCACACTTTAATCACCGGCGTCGAAGTGAAAAATGGCGTTGTCGAAGCGATTCACATCACCAACAAAAGCGGCACATTTCAAGTGAAAGCGCCGCTTTTTATTGATACAACCGGCGATGCCGACATCGCTTTCAAAGCGGGCGCGCCGATTCAGGAGCAGCGCCGCAATGGGCAATTGCACACGCAGCCGCTGACTATGAATTTTCGCGTGTCGGGCGTGGATTGGGCGCCGATTCGCAAATTCATTTTGGAAAACCCGCAAGAATTTCACGACGAAACTTTGTTCGCTGATTTGCGGCGCGGCGAAATGCTAACCGGCGTTTCCGGCTACTTTTCCAAGTGGCGCGAAGTGAACGAAAAAATCAATGTGCCGCGCGACCGATTGCTCTTTTTCAGCGGCGTGCGGCCCGATGAATGTTACATCAACACCAGCCGCGTCACGCAATTGGATGGCAGCGACGGCTTTGATTTATCGCACGCCGAATGGGAAGGGCGCCGCCAAGTGTGGGCGATTTTTGAATGGATGAAAAGTGCCATTTCCGGCTTTGAAGATTCGTTTATTTCGACGATTCCCACCCAAATCGGCGTGCGCGAAACGCGTCGCATTACGGGCGATTATGTCATCAATCAGGACGATGTAGTCGGCGGCGCCAAATTCGATGATGCGGTTGCGCGCTCGGCTTATCCCGTTGATATTCACGCGCCCACAGGGCAAGGTTTAATCACGTCCGAAGCGCCCGAAGATTTTTACGAAATCCCGTTTCGCTGCTTGTTGCCGCAAGGCGTGGAAAACGTCATCGTCGCGGGCCGCTGCATTTCCGCCACGCACGAAGGCCACGCTTCGACGCGACTAACGCCAACCTGCTTTGCGATGGGCCAGGCCGCCGGTTTAGCCGCTGCGCACTGCGCAAAAACCCATCAGCGCCCGCGCGATTTAAACGGCGCCCTTGTGCGCGCCGAACTGAAAAAACAAGGCGCGATTTTGTAGAAATGGAACACGGATTTCATACACAAAAACGACACGGATAGACACGGTTTTTGTAGATTGAACGATGAGAGATCTTCCTCAATCCGTGAAAATCCGTTGTTTCAGTGTATGAAATCCGTGTTCCATTTCTTCATCGCACCGTCGCGTAAGGCCGGATTTTTTCGAGCTTCTTTTCGCCGATGCCTTTGATGTCGTCCAATTCGTCCACCGACGAAAACGCGCCATTGGTTTTACGGTGTTCGATAATTTTTTCGGCAGTCGCCGGGCCAACACTGGGCAGCAAACTCAATTCTTCTATTGTCGCTTTATTGAGATTAATTTTACGTGTCGGTGCGGGCTTGATTTGCTTGGCTTTCGGCGCTGCCAAAGTGGTTTTCGATGGCGTTTTTGTTGTCTCTGGCTTGTCGGAAACAGTTTCGGCGGGCGGTTTGGCGATTGTGATGAGCGGCGTGGCGTCAATGGCTTCGGGCGCGCGGGTTTTTGTTTTAAACGGCACTTCAATGCGCGAGCCGTCTTCGGCCCACGCCGCGAGATTTAACTGATTCGGGTCGCCGTTTGGCAAGGCGCCACCTGCTTGGTTGAGCGCATCTTGAATGCGCGCATCCATCGAAAGTGTATAAAGGCCGGGCTTTTTCACGGCGCCCGCGACATGAACGATAATTTTGCTTTGCGCGGGCGTTTTTGCTGTTTCGTATGGCCCGGTTGGGGGCGGCAACGGCGCGTGGTTGGCTGCCCAAAAACCTAAAGCATAGAGGCTGTAAATGATGGGAATGAGCATCAAAAAAGAAAGCCAATTCCACTTCGAAGTCTGTGGGGGCGCCTCGTCCATCGCGTCATTGAAAACGCGGTTTGGCGACGACGAATCGCTGTCTATAGGAGAGGGAACAATTTGCTTCATAAAAAACTTCCGTTTTATTGTAACAGATGCAAAACTTGATGGTGAAGCGGACAATTCTTTAGCGGGAACTTGCGCGCTGGGCTACGCATTTAAAATGCCATGAAACGATTTCGTTTAATCACTTTGACAACGGGCCTGCTGGCTGCAACGGCGGGCCTTTTTGTTACGAATTTCTTGTCTGGAGAAAAACCAATGCCCGCTGCGATGGCCCAAGGCGACAATTTGCGCGCTCCCGAATTCCCTGCGGATTTTAAATGGCTCAACACGGACAAACCGCTTTCGCTGCGCGCCTTAAAAGGCAAAGTGGTGTTGCTTGATTTCTGGACCTATGGCTGCATCAACTGTATGCACATCCTGCCCGATTTGCACAAATTGGAGCAAAAATACCCTAATAATCTGGTCGTTATCGGCGTGCATTCGGCCAAGTTTGCCAACGAACAAGACGCTTCCAACATTCGCAACGCCATGCTGCGTTACAACATTGAGCATCCGGTTTTAGTGGATGAAAACATGAAAGTTTGGGAATCGTTCACTGTGCGGGCGTGGCCCAGTTTCGTTTTGATTACGCCCGATGGCCGCGTGGCCGGAACCACAGCGGGCGAAGGCCAATATGAAGTTCTCGACCAAAATATTGGCCGCTTGGTCAAGGATTTTCGCGCCAAAGGCTTGCTGGACGAAACGCCAATCAAGATGGCTCTTGATGCCGCCAAACTGCCGCAGACCGATCTGTGGTATCCCGGCAAAGTGCTGGCGGATGAAAAAGCGAATCAGCTTTTTGTTTCCGATTCCAATCACAATCGCGTGATTATCAGCGACCTGAACGGCAAAGTGCTGGCGGTAGCGGGCAGCGGCGAACGCGGCCTCAAAGATGGCGCATTTGACGAAGCTCAGTTTTCCAATCCGCAAGGTTTGGCGCTGCAACGCGAGGGCGATAAAGCCACGCTTTACGTCGCCGACACCAATAATCATGTCATTCGCGCGCTGGATTTAAACAATGGCACGGTGAAAACAATTGCGGGCACAGGCGAGCAAGCGGCGTGGCGTTCGACGGGTGGCAGCGGCACCAAAGCGGCGCTTTCGTCGCCGTGGGATTTGCTTTTGCGCGGCGATGATTTGTATATTGCGATGGCCGGGCCGCATCAAATTTGGAAGATGGATTTGAAAGGTTCCAAAATTGGCCCTTATGCCGGAACGGGCCGCGAAGCGCGCACCGATGGCACGTTGCAAACTTCCGCTTTTGCGCAGCCTTCGGGCCTTGCCACTGATGGCAAGGTTTTGTTCATCGCCGACAGCGAAATCAGCGCCATTCGCGGCGTAGATTTGCCGCCAAATGCTAAAGTGGAAACTTTAGCGGGCGGCGATTTATTCGACTTCGGCGATAAAGATGGCTTCGGTGATCGCGTGCGTTTACAGCATCCGCTCGGCTTGGATTTTAAAGATAACCTGCTTTACATCGCCGACACTTACAATTCTAAAATCAAAACGCTCGACCCGCAAACCGGACAAGTTTCGACATGGCTGGGCGGCAAAGGCGATAAAGACGGCGGCGATCCGAAATTCTACGAGCCGGGCGGCCTATCGTTCGCGGGCGATAAATTATTCGTCGCTGACACCAACAATCACAAAATTCGCGTGGTAGACCTGAAAACCAAAAGTGCCACGACGCTCAAATTCGATGGCCTGCCGCTGCCCAAACCCGCCGAACCATCGCGCCCGATTCGGCCCGTTGACCCCGAAGCCGGAACGATTACTTTGCCGCTGCAAACTATCGCGCCCGGCAAAAGCCATCTCGTTCTCGATTTGCAATTGCCCGCGCAACATCATCTCAACAAAGAAGCCCCGCAACGCGTGCAACTGCGCGTCGAAGGCCAAGGCGTGAAACTTGCCGAAAGCGATTTGCGCGGCACGAAAGTCAATTTGCCCTTGCACGTGCCCCTCGAAGCCGCCAATTCCGGCGAAGGCACCGTTATCACCTCAGCGGCGGTTTATTATTGCAGCGACAAGAGCGGCACCTGCCTTGTGCGCTCGCTGCGTTTCAAAATCCCCTACAAAATCGCCGAGGGTGGCGCGGCGCAGTTGACGGTGAAGCAGAATGTGGAGTGAAAACCCCATCCCCAGCCCTTCCCCTTGAAACGGCAAAGGGGAAGGGTGTCT
>JANMKN010000298.1:0-33480 GCA_031372065.1 Abditibacteriaceae bacterium
AAGCTATAAATAATAAAATTGCAATACCACTGCAAAGTAAAACTGTACGTTTCATTAATTTTTCTTTTTTAGATGCCTATGGGACACGCTACGGCGTGTCTGGACTCGCCGTAGCGTGTCCCCACGTTTTCATGAAATCCATGCTAACCAGTGCCAACTTGCGATAATCTTTAACAGATAACCTCAAAACCATGACCTCTCTTGAACAACTGAAACATCATCTGGCCGAAATTGACGACTTGAAAATGGCGGCGGGCGTGCTGGGTTGGGATCAGCAAACCAATATGCCATTCGGCGGCGGCGAAGCGCGTGCGCACGCTTTGGGCACGCTGTCACGCCTTTCGCATGAAAAATTTGCCTCCGACGAAACCGCGCGTTTATTGGACGCTGCCGAAAAGGAAACGCAGAGTTTGGCGCCCGATTCGGACGAGGCGTGCCTGATAAAAATCACACGCCGCGACTACGAAAAGTCTCGCAAGTTGCCAGATGAATTTGTCGCGTCGTGGTCGCGCGATGCGATTTTATCCAACGAGGTGTGGCGTCATGCGCGCGGGGCCAACGATTTCGCGGCCTTTCAGCCG
This sequence comes from Abditibacteriaceae bacterium, assembly GCA_031372065.1. Taxonomy (GTDB): domain Bacteria; phylum Armatimonadota; class Abditibacteriia; order Abditibacteriales; family Abditibacteriaceae; genus DASWNL01. Next base: position 582 of record JANMKN010000298.1, read on the forward strand.
CATCTCGAAAAAATGCTCGATTACGCGCGCCGTCAGGCCGATTATTATGGCTTTGAAGGGCATCCTTACGATGCGCTGCTTGATGATTACGAACCCGAACTGAAAACCGACGAAGTGCGTGCCATCTTCGCCGAATTGCGCGCCGAACAGGTGCCGCTTGTGCAAAAATTGGCCGAGCAAAGCGCGCCGCGCGATGAGTTTTTAGCGCGCGATTATGCGCCGGAAAAGCAAGGCGAAATCGGCATGAACATCGTGCAAGCGTTTGGCTACGACACTTCGCGCGGGCGTCTTGATATTGCACCACATCCGTTTTGCACCAACTTCGGGCGCGACGATGTGCGCATCACGACGCGCTATCACAAAAACCAACCGGCGCAGGCGATTTTCGGCATTTTTCACGAAGCAGGGCACGCTTTGTATGAGCAAAACACCGCGCCGAGTCTCAAACGCACGCCGCTGGCCTCAGGCGCCAGCATGGTTTTTCACGAATCGCAATCGCGCTTGTGGGAAAACGTCGTCGGGCGCAGTTTGGCGCTGTGGCAGCACTTTTGGCCGCAAATGCAAGCAGCGTTTCCCGAAAATCTAAAGGATGTTTCCGCCGAAGAATGGCATCGCGCCATCAATCGCGTGTCGCCTTCCTTAATTCGCGTCGAGGCCGATGAAGTCACTTACAATTTGCACATTATGTTGCGTTTTGAATTGGAAGTGGCTCTTGTGGCGCGCGAGTTGGAAGTGAAAGATTTGCCCGAAGCATGGCGCGCCAAAATGAACGATTTTTTCGGCGTCTCGCCGCACGATGACAAAGACGGCGTGATGCAAGACACCCATTGGTCGAGCGGTTCATTCGGCTATTTTCCGACGTATGCGCTGGGCAATTTGATGGCGGCTCAAATCTGGAATACAGCTTTGGCGGCGCATCCCGAAATTGACGACGAAATCGCGCGCGGCGAATTCGGAACTTTGAAAAACTGGCTGACAACCAATTTGTATCAGCATGGCCGCAAGTTTTTGCCGCCTGAATTGGCGCTCAAAGTGACGGGCCAGCCGCTCGCCGCCGCGCCCTATTTGCATTATTTGAAAAGCAAATATGAAACGCTTTATGGAGTTGCGAAATGAAAAATGAAAAATTAAAAAGGCATAAAACAAACACGCGCCGCTCGTTTTGCCTTTTAGCTGTTACCTATTGCCTTTTGCTGTCGGGCTGCGATCAAAAACAGCAGGCGCAGTTGGAAAAACAAGTGGATGATGTGGCGACAAGCGTGCAAAAAACGACGACTTCCACTGTTGAAAACACGTTGCAGCAAGCGTTTCAGGCTTCGCAAACCGGCGGCGCGACGTTGCGCGTGAAAACGGCACTTTCGGTCAGCAGCCGCTTGGAAGGCGCGCGCATTGATGTAGAGTTGCAAGGCCAGAAAATCATTTTGCGTGGCGATGTGGAAAACGCGGCGCAGAAAACAATTGCGCATTCTATCGCTCAAAATACTCTTGATCCCAAATTCAAAGTCGTCAATCGTTTAGTTGTGAATTCTTCAAAGAAATCATTATCCGATGGCAAAACTCGCCGCGACACAAATCGAAACGCCCGTTGAAGCAGCGAGTGAAAATGCGAGCCAGCCCAACGCCGATACGCATGGCGGCGTAACGCGGCGCGTGGTCATCTTCTGCCTCATCACGGCGGCTTTTTTCGGCTTTATCAACCCGATTATTGATGCCAAACTCGCCAACACGTTTTTAGGCGCGCAGCATTTGCCGCCGGGCGCTGTCGGCGTTTTGCTGGTTGTTTTATTAATCGTCAATCCATTTACGCGCTATGCTTCGGCGCGTCTTTCTTTTACTTATGTGATGAGCGGCGTGGCCCTGTTGTGCGCTGCTTTGGCGGCTTATCGCTGGCAAGAAAAACTGGGCGGCGCGCCTGTTGATGGTGTGGTGTTGTGGACGCCCGCCGTTATCGCGGCGCTGATTGTGATTTGTCTCCTCATGGGGCGCCGTCCCTTGTCGCGCAACGAAACATTGGTCATTTATATTTCGTGTTTAATCTCGTGTTTGGTGCCCGGACATGGCGCGGAAAACTTTTTTATTCCGTGTTTAATGGGGCCGTTTTATTTTGCGACGCCGGAAAACGCGTGGCTGACGAAATTTCTCGAACCCTTCACACCGCAATGGCTCACGCCCGCTTTGTGGGCCGATAAAGGCAACGCTTACGGGCCAATCGGCAAGCAATTAGTAACCGATTGGTATTCGGGCAACGGCGGCCACATTCCGTGGCAGTTTTGGGTAGTGCCGCTTCTCGTTTGGTGTTCGTTGATCGTAGCGATTTACATCATGCTCGGCTGCATGGGCGTGATTTTGCGGGCGCAATGGGCCGAACACGAAGCCCTGGCGTTTCCCTTGTTGCGTCTGCCGATGGAACTGACCGAAGACATGGATCGCGGCGATAAATATGGCGTTTTTAGCCACTTTTTGCGCAATCCTTTGACGTGGATCGGCTTTTTCATCGCGGTATGGATTCAACTGCAAAACGGACTGAATTTTTACTTCCCCGATGTGCCGAAATTCCCTCTCGTCATGGAAACCGGGCCATATTTAAGCGAGCCGCCGTGGAACCAAATCGGCTGGACGCCGCTGCAAATTTATCCGATTGCCATCGGTCTGACGTTTTTATTAACCAGTGAAACTTCGTTTTCGTTGTGGTTTTTCTATTGGTTCGTGCGCTTTCAGTTAATCGCTGCTTATTACAGTGGTTTTTTGCCCAATGCGCTGCCCAATGCCTTGGGCGGCGGCGGCAAAAGTTTCATCGCTTATCAGCACGTCGGTGTGTATTTCGCCTATGCAGTCCTCGTGTTTTGGACGGGTAGGGCACATTACGGTCATGTGCTAAAACGCGCTTTCAAACGCGTGCCACAAACCGAACGCGAACGGGGCGAAATGCTGTCGTATCCCGTTGCGTTTTGGGGCTTTGTTTTGTCGCTGGCGTTTTGCATCGGCTGGTCTTTGATGATCGGCGTCAGTTTGCCCGTCGCGCTTTTGATGTGGCTGTCGTATTTCGTTTTGGCGATTGGTTTAACGCGCGTTGTGGTGGAAGGCGGCTTGCTTTTTGTGCAGCAAGGCTGGACGGGGTTGGGCACCTTTGCGCAATTGATGGGTAGCGGGCCGGGGACGTGGCTGCCGCCGAATGTTTTGGTGCCCGGCGCGTTTTTGCAGCACGCCATTATGCACGATTTTCGCGGCTTTTTGCTGCCGTCTTATGTGCAAGGTTTCAAGCTGGCGCACGATCAAAAATTAGCCAAGCGCCCGCTTTTGCTTTTAATCATCGCGGTCATTGTCATCACCTTGCCGATGGGCGTTTTGATGCGCGTGAAATTAGGCTACGATGCGGGTGCGCTTGGCTTTCATTCGTGGTTTGCCAATGGCGGCGCGCAGCAACCGGCTTTTACATCCAATACGCTCATGGTGAGTCCAAAAGACATGAGCTGGTCGAATTGGTTTTTCCTGCTCGCGGGTATGATTTTTACCTGGCTTTTGATGGCCGCGCGCAGCCGTTTCGCGTGGTTCCCACTGCATCCTTTGGGCTATCTGGTTAACCTCGGCTACGCCATGAATACGCTGTGGTTTTCCATTTTTGTCGGTTGGCTTTTCAAAGTTGTCATCACGCGCTACGGCGGCGCCGACAGTTATCGCAAAACTACACCGCTGTTTTTAGGTTTGGCCCTCGGCGATGTGAGCATGATGCTCTTCTGGCTCATTATTGATGGATGGCAAGGCCGGACGTATCATTATTTGGTGCCGACTTAGGCTTTTGGACTTTGGTCTTAGGTTTTTAGTGCCTTGACTAAATTATGAAATCTCAAATCGAATTACTGGACGACGAAAAACCAAAAACCAAAGTCCTAAAACCCAAAAATATCACGCCCCGCGCCATTCTTCTTAGCCTGCTTCTCGCGGCGTTTTTCGGTTACGCCAACCCGCATATTGATTTTTTGTTTAGCAACACGTATTTGGGTGCCACGCATTTGCCGCCGGGCGCGCTGGGCGCTTTGATGCTCTTGCTGGCCGTCAATGGCGTTTTGCGTTTTATCGGGCCGCGTTTTCGCTTGGCGCGCAACGAACTTTTGACGATTTTTATTACCACGCTTTTTTCGTGTTTGGTGCCGGGACGCGGCGGCGAATTATTTTTCATTCCCAACACCGTGGGCGCGTTTTATTATGGCACGCCGGAAAACAAGTGGCGCGATTTGCTGTTGCCGCATTTGCCGGGTTGGATTTCGCCCGCGCGCACGCCAAACGGCAATTATAACGGGCCATTAGTCGAAGCGTTTTATAACGGCGGGCAAAGCGTGCCGTGGGCGTTGTGGATTGGCCCCACTGTGGCGTGGGCGATTTTGATTTTCAGCATTTACACCATGCTTGGCTGCCTTGCGGTGATTCTGCGTGCGCAATGGGCCGATTATGAAGCGCTGACGTTTCCGCTTTTGAAATTACCTTTAATGATGACGGAATCGCCCGCAGGGATGAGCGATGAGGGCGGGATGAAAATGGGAAATTCATCCTTTTGGAAGAATCCAACGATGTGGGTTGGCTTTGGCATTTCGGTGTGGATTCAGGGCTTGAACGGCCTCAATTATTACTTTCCCGATGTGCCGCCATTCCCATTGATTTTGGACAGCGGACGTTATTTCAGCGAGCCCCCGTGGAACCAAATGGGGCCGTTTGTTTTTCGCGTTTTGCCCTTTGCCGTTGGCGTTTCGTATTTGCTGTCGAGCGAAGTGGCGCTCTCGTTCTGGTTCTTTTATTTGCTGCACAAGTTTTCTTATATCGCGGCGTATCAAGCCGGTTTGCCGCCCGGCGCGTTGCCCGAACCGACATGGACGCGCGGCTTTGCCAAGGCTTTTATTTCGTATCAGCAAATCGGCGCCATGTGGATGTATGCCGCGCTGGTTCTCTGGATTGGCCGCGCGCATTTGGCGCACGTTGTGCGGCGCGCTTTATGGCGCGAAAGGGCGCGCGACAACGAAAAAGACGAAGCACTTTCGTATCCCGTGGCGTTTTGGGGCTTCCTCCTTTCGTCGCTCGTTTTGGTTGGCTGGACAACATTGGCAGGCGTGCGATGGGAATTAGCTTTATACATCTGGCTCAGTTATTTTGTGATTGCGCTGTGCCTGACGCGCGTGGTCGTCGAAGGCGGAATGCTTTATGTCAATCACGGCTGGTCGCCGCTTTTGCCATTGGCGCATTTGGTGGGCGCCGGGCCGGACAAATGGTTCAACGTCGAAAGCGTGGTGCCCGGCGCGATGATTCAAAATTCGCTGCTGATTGACCTCAAAGGCTTTTTGCTGCCGAGCTTTTTGCAAGGCTTCAAATTGGCGCGTGACCAAAAAATTCCGCTGCGCCCGCTCTTTGTTTTGATATTCGCCTGCATTGCCGTGGCGTTTGTCATGGGCGTGCATACGATTCTTAATATCGCCTACAGCGAAGGCGCTTTGAAGATGAATTCGTTTTGGGCCAACAGCGGCACGCAGGAACCGGCGCGAACCGCGAAAGAAATCGCGGGCGGCGTGCAAGATTCGTTTTTGACCAACTGGCTCTGGACTTTCATCGGCGCTTTTGTCACATGGGGTTTGGTTATCTCGCGCATGAGATTCGCGTGGTTTCCGCTGCATCCGCTGGGCTATATTATGTGGTCGCCTTATGTAATGTATGCCTTTTGGTTTTCGATTTTTCTCGGCTGGCTTTTCAAAGTAATCATTACGCGTTTTGGTGGCCCGGAAACGTATAAACGCCTGATTCCAGCCTTTTTGGGCCTCACTTTGGGCGATGTAACGATGATTTTGCTGCTCAACGGCCTTGATATGTGGCAAGGCCGCACTGGACATCAATTAATGCCGGGCTAATTGAAAATTACGCAACGAACGGCAATCGCGCTTTTCCTATTGTGCGCATGAAATCCTGGAAGTTTTATATTGCTGTCGCTTTTGGTATTGGGCTTTTGTTGCCCGCGCAAGCGCAGCCGTTAGAAAAACCAGCCGAGGCGGAATTGCCGCATATCAGCGTGGCACAATTATCCACTTTAGTCGGTGGGCCAACGAAAGTGTCGCTGCATTACGAAAACGCAGAATTGGACACCGTAATCAAGGAAGTCTCGAAAAAATTCGCCGTGCCAATTGCGCTTTTGCAGCGCACGGGCGCCAAAGGGCTGGTCACTTTTGATTTGCAAGACGCGCCGCTGTGGACAGTGTGGGAAACGCTGCGCGCGCAGGTGCAATATGACCGCGAAGGGCCAAAAGCCTCGGCGCGGCGCTCGCTGTTGCTCTTGCCTGTTACCACGCCCGATACCACTTGCGAAACGCCCTTATTTCAAGTGCGCACCTCCGGGTTGCGCACTCATGCCAAAGGTTGGTCAATGGCATTTTATTTTGTGGCTGATCCCAAAGTTGATATTGCGCTTTCTGCGAGCCTTGTGCGCCTGACCGAAGCCGTAGACGAGCAAGGGAATCCTTTTTCAGTTGAGAATGTGCGCGCCACATGGATTTCTTCGACGGTGCCCTCGCTATTTTACACATCGTTATCCCAAACCGGAGCCAAACCGACAGGCAAAAAACTGGCGCGCTTGCGCGGCGTTCTAACGGCGTATGCCATTCTCCAGCGGGAAGATTGGGAAATGCCACTGGAGAAATTACCCGCCGAGAAAATCGGGACTCATGATGGTGTAAAAGAAATACTAAGTGTGAGCGCGGTGCAGCCTGAGGAAACGAAAGAGCGTTACAATGTGGAATTGAATCGCGCTTTTAAGTCGCTTATTGCTTATCGCTTTTGGAATGGCGCGCAGACACGCGCAAATTGGGCTTATACCTCGGCACTTTTTGCAAAAGTGCAGTTGCAAGACGGGCAGGGGCGCTCTTTTTATTTGCGACAGATCAAGCGGGATGATAACTACGAAAATGAATTTTATTTTTACAATTGGATAGGCCAATTCGAGCGCACGCCAGAAGACCGGCAGGACAGCGACATTTTGCCCGAAGGCGAGCCGGTAAAACTTATTTGGTCAGTGCCAACCGCTATTTATCGTTTTGAGTTGCCCTTTGAACTGACTGACGTGCCGATAAACTAAGGGCCATGTCCAATCCGCTACTGCTTGACTTCCCCGACGGATTTGAAACTGAGCGTTTAATCATCCGCGCGCCTCGTCCCGGCACGGGCGCGTTGCTTAATGTTGCTGTGCGCGAATCGTTGAATGACTTGAGTGTGTGGATGCCGTGGGCCGATCACGAACCACCAATTGAAGAATCGGAAGAGCATTGTCGTCGCTCGCACGCGAAGTTTTTATTGCGCGAAGATTTGACGTGGCATTTGTGGCTTAAAGACGGAACATCACAAGGCACTTTCGCCGGTAGCAGCGGCTTGCATCGCATAGATTGGAACGTGCCCAGATTTGAAATCGGCTATTGGTTGCGCACCAGTTTGCAAGGGCGCGGCTTGATGACCGAAGCCGTGATTGGAATTAAAGATTTTGCTTTTGAAAAACTTTTCGCGCGCCGCGTGGAAATTCGCTGCGATGCGCGCAACGAAAAAAGCGCCGCTGTTGCGCGCCGCGCCGGATTCCAATGCGAAGGCTGTTTGCGTCACAATACGCGCGACCACCACGGCACCTTGCGCGACACTCTCGTTTTCTCGCTCGTGCGCGCTGATGCTAAAATGAAGTGCGAGGAGTCGGACTATGAACAAAACACTGGGACTTTGCCTGCTTTCGGTTAGTGCGTGCGCTTTGATAGTGGGCGCCGCTACTTTGCGCGAAAAAACTGCCGCGCCCGATTTGGAACCACTGGATACAGCCATGCACGCGCGTTTTGAAGTGCCCGAAAATTTCGGTATGGGCCGCTTGTTTCAAAGGCCCGAACACGCCACAAAGCCGGTTTTAGCCTCTGCCGCAGCGCGTAAAGCCTCCGTCGAATTGAAATCGCAAGGCTGGAATGTCAATTTTTATTTGGGCGGGCGCGAGTTGCTTGACCCCAAAGTGGACGTTTTGGCAAAACCGCGCCTTATCCCACAACAAGCAACCGACAAAATGATTCGCATACAAGAGCCGCCGCAGCGTGCCTTGCGTGGCCCGGTGCCCGTCGGCATCGAAGCGGAGAAAATGCCGAATCCCGATCAATTGCAAATTGCCGAGAAATCGCGTCAGGCACTGCAATCTCTGATGGCCGACAAAACGAAATCCGAATTTCGCTCACAGATCGGCGATTGGAATCTGGTGGCGTATCCGGTTAATGCCACCCAAAAAGAGTGCGTCAGTTGTCATCGCGGTTCCAAGCCAAGCCCTCAAATCGGCGACACTTTAGGCGTTACTGTTTATGCGTATCGTCGCGCGCTTTAAAGGAGTCGCTTCGCTGTGAACCCAAACAAAATCAAAAAATTCTTGCTGATTAAGCTGATTTTAAGCGTGATTTTCTTCTTCATCATTGCGGCGATTTTTTACTTTGCCGTTTATTGCCCGATGAGCCAGATTAACAGTGTTTTAGGCTGAAATCAGGGCATGGCTTTTGGCTCTGGTAACTTCGGTAAATTGCGGCGCCATGTGAGTGCTGCCTCGCTCATTTGCCGCGCGATCTCTGGTTGCTGCAAGGCCAAATTCTTTTCTTCGTTGGCATCGGTTTTCAAATCGTAAAGTTCGGCGTCGCTTCCATCGGCATTGATGAGCAGTTTCCAGTTGCCACTGCGCATCGCCACGTTCGGGCTGCGGTCACGGCCTGCGGCGTAAGCGAACGATTCGTTATTGCGTCCGTATTCCCAAAACAGCGGTTTGGTGCGCGCTTGCGGCGTGCCAAGCAATGCTGCACTGAGATTTTCTCCATCCAAAGGCGCATTTGGCACTTGCGCGCCGCCAATAGTCGCTAACGTCGGCAGCATATCAACGCCGCAAATGAGCGTTATGTCGTCGGTTTTTCCGGCAGGCACATGGCCGGGCCAATAAGCAATAAACGGCAGGCGAATGCCGCCTTCATAAAGGCTCAGTTTGCTGCCGCGCAATTGCGTGGCGCGTTCTCCTTTGAAAGTCGGTAACGGGCCGTTATCGCTGGCGTAAATTAAAAGCGTATTCGGCGGCAAATTATCCAGCAATCTGCCGATTTGCTTATCGTTTTCTACAATCACACGCGCTAATTTTTTTCGTGTGTCGCCTTTAGGGAGTGCGCCGTCATCTTCGCCGGGCACCCAGGGCGTATGCACGTCATCGGGCCACAAATTGATAAAACATGACTTGTCTTGGTGGCGCGCTAAAAAATCCAGCGTTTTGTCCACGAAAAACGCGGTGCGCTCCCAGCGCTTGACTTTGTCTTGCGGCGACCAAATCCAATCGGTCGCGGTGATGTCGGGATGTGGCTCTGGGCTTTCCCATGTGCCGATGCCTTCATCGTAGCCATAAGCCGCGAAAAGCGGCATATCTTTCACGTCGCGCCCGCCGCCCAAATGCCATTTGCCGATGTGCGCCGTGGTGTAGCCCGCTTGGTGCAAAACGCGCGGCAAAGAGGGCGCTTTGGCGTCCAAAAAATCGGCCTGCTCGCACTCGCGGTTGCCTTTTTTCGTTTGCAAATAACTGGTGATGTTCCAGCGCGCTGGAAAACTGCCGGTGATAAGTCCGCAGCGCGACGGCGAACAAATCGGCGCCGCCTGATAAAACTGCGTGAACTTGGTGCCGCCTTGCGCCAAGCGGTCAAGATTCGGCGTCGGCGCGATTTTGCCGCCATACGGCCCGATGTCGCCCGGCCCCAAATCATCGGCCAAAAAGAAAATGATATTCGGCTTTTCGGGCGTCGCGGCGTGGGTCATGGAAATCGAAAAAAACAGGGTCAGTAACAGGAAAGATTTCATTGTTTTGTGATGGCGGGCGCTTCGCTACACAGCCATGTGAATAATTCGCGCACGCGCGTTTTTTGCTGATCGTTGATTTTTAAATAACGATAAGCGCCGTTTTCCTGCGCTTTCCACGAGGTGAAGCCATCGTTTTCGACGGTAATCGTGCCGTTTTCCGACACATCAAAGTAGCTGCGATCTGGAAAAACGGCGTAGAGAACGGCGGTCAAATCCCACGTCGGGCGCTCGTGGGGCGGCGCTTCATACAAATAATAGGCTTCTTTGAGCGGATGATGCGCCACGTAGTCGTAATCGCGCGTGATGCTTTGCGCCGAATAGGGCACGGCGATGCCGATTTCAAAGCCCGACCACACCATCGGCGTCGGCCACTGCGTCGCCAGTTTCTGCGCCAAGGGAATGTCCTTGATGACGTTGTATTCTTTGTAATGCGTATCGTTGCCGATGTTGGTAAAAGCGCCTGCCATCAACGACAATAATTTCACTTTTTGCTTCACTAAATCGCGCCCGCTCAAGGGCGAAAATTCATCGGCGGGCGAATCCAGTAAACGCGCTAAATTGGTGCTGAAACCCACTTGAACTATCGTCACCGCGCCATCAGGCTGCTTGCTGAGTGTTTCGCGCAGCACTTTGGTGGCGTCTGGCGCGTCGGCGCCGCTGTTCAAATCGTGCGGATAACGCGCTTTGCCGTCGTCCATCGCGTCGGCGAGTTTGACAAAGCTACCGTCACTGCCGCGCACGCCATTTTTTACCACGCCAATTGGAATGTTGCCGCGCCCGTAAAATGTGTTAACGGCATCCACAAACGCGGCGGCTTTGGGCGTGTCGTTGGTGACTGTCACAGCCAAAAGTTCGCAGGCGCCGCGTTTTTGCAGGTTGTGAATCAATCCAAGCGCCAAAACATCGTCCACATCGTTGCCGATGTCGGTATCGAAAATAATAGGCGTTGGCGCGGCAAAAGATGAGGCGCTAAAGCCGAGCGCAAAAAATAGCAAGCCAATTCGGGCAAAGGGAAATCTCATGGAATCTATTTCAACAGAAAATTTTTACTTTGGCTTTTCCACGACATAAAAATACATCAGCGCGCCACCTTTGGGAGCGTTTTTGAAATCGGGTTTGAACTTGAGGCGCATTTTGGCGGAGCCTTGGCGCGGCGGCACAAAATCGTAATTTTTGTCGGGCCGCAAAAGCGCCAGTTGCGCGACATCGCCTGCATCGGAATTGATAGCATCCCACACGCCTTTGGCTTGCCAGAAGCGTTGCACATCGGCCACAGTCCAGCCGCCCCACAAACTCACGCCGAAAAAGCCGCCGCCATGCCGCGCCGCGATAATGCTGGCGCTTTCCGAATCCGCTTCTTTGATGAAAAGCAAATACAATTTGGAACTGTCTTTCGAACAGCCGATGCTGGCGCGGCACGAACGCATATGATCGAAATCGGGAATGTGCCCGGCGTCTTGCGGCGTCGAAGGCGCTGGCTGTTTGACTGGCGGCAAGCTAAACGGCTGCAATTTCAGCGGCTTGCCGTCTTTGATTAAACATTGTGCGCTACCGCCGCCAAAATCAAATTCGCGCGCCAAAACTTGCGACGATGGTTTGTGAAATATCTTGAAAACCGGCGCGCCATTCTGATATTTCACGCCAAAACTCCAGCGATGATTGGCGCCCCAATTATGCACTTTGCCATTGATAACAACGGGCGAAACATGAAATGCCGCGCCGCTGGCCCATTTTGAGCCGCCATGATAGCCAAAAAACAAGCCGTTCCACAACGCGATAACGCGACCTTCGCTTTTGTTCAATTGCCGCGTCATTTGCGCCGCGCCGCGATTCCAATAAAAACAATGATTATCCCACGGCTTTTTGTCATCGGAATCTTGATCGAACATCGCAAAACGCAATTTGGGATTGGCCTTGAAATCGAATTCAATCAGTTCGCAAACGGTGTGGTCGAACGAAGAATTGTCTATCCAATGCGTCACGCCGCGTGTGGGTGACTCTTTTTTGGCGTTCGGCCACGGCCATTTGGCCAACGGTGCTGGGTCGGTTTGCGCCGTGCCAAGTTGCACAGTCTTTACATCATTCAGCCAACGCTGTTTGGCAAAGAACGTGGCGGTGCCGCCAAACAAAAGCACCGCGAGAAAAATTACACGTTTGCGGCGTTTTGAAAATTTATCGTTCGACATGGCTCAGGTCGCGGCGCATAAAATAAAGCGTTATCAGAAAGCAAAGCAAGCCCAGCAAAAACAGACCGCCGGGCACAAAAAACACATCGCGTGGCGAAGCCGGTGGTAAATCGCGGTAAGACGAAATGTAGCCACCCGGCTGCAAATGTGCTTGCGCCTCTAACGGATTGAGATGGTTCAACGCGGGCACATAAGGAAAACAAATTATGCCGAGCAAGGCCACCGCTGTCGCCACGAAGTTTTGCCGCGACAGCCACGAAACCAAAGCGCCCCATGATGTGGCAAACCACGCTGTTGAGAACACTAAAAGCCCTGTGCCCATCATATGAGTGCCTGTCAAACCCGCGCCCCCATCGAAACGTGGAATGGTGCAGGGCAAAAGCGCCGGAAGTAAAGACAGCGAATAATATGCGATGACAATGACCGTGCCCGCGACTTTGCCCCACAGAATTTCGCGCGGCGTGAGGCAGGTCAGCATCAGAAATTGCAACATTCCGGCGGCGCGTTCGCGGGTGAAGGCGCTGCTGCCCAAAGCCGCGCCCGTTAGAGCGGCGGCTATAATCCAGAGCGAGGCAAAAATGCCCCAAAAGAAAGAGCGCGCGCCAGAATCGGCCAGCACTGCCAAAAAATAGCCGCCGAATGCCAACGCGACGAAGGCTAATGAACAACCCGCGCCACCGCCCGGTTGGGCGCCGACGTGCTGCGCCTTCAAGCGCAAATGCACGCGCAATTCGCGTTGTAAAACCGGGTTTTCAAAGCGCAAAAGTTCTGCGCCCGGCATATCCCAGCGTTTATAGCGTTCGGGGTCGTTTAAAGCCAAATCTTTGGTGTATAAATCGTTCGACGTGACCGAAATCGGCTCGCCGCGACCAATATCCAGCGTCATAGGCCGCGCTGCATCCGGCGCATCCATCCAGGTGCGCTTGATTTCGGGCCGCATTTCCTTCATTGGCTGCCCCAATTGCCAGACGGCATTTGCAAGCAGACCCGCTATCACTACAATTTCAAACGAGATGACCCCAATAAGGAGGAGTGCGCCTCCAACATAGGAAGAAAAGAACAAGGGCAAGATGATAAGAGGCCCGGCCCAACCCCAAAACCATGTGTTGACTAACGATTGAGCTATCGCCTCATTTAAGCGCGAAACTCTGGTTGAACTCCACAAACCCACTGTCGCGCCCAGCACAGCGGTGAGGGCTTGAAGCAAAGAAGCGCCGATGAATTCCTGCGGTGAGAGGCCGCCCAATTGAAAGCAAATCGCCGCCACAGGCAACGGCACCAGCAACAATAAGGCGGCTAAGGCCAGCGCCGACAGCCATTTGCCGTGAATAATTTGCTGCTTGGTCAACGGCGCGAGCAGCAAATTTTCAAGCAGCCCACGTTCGCGCTCGCCCGCGATGGCTCCCGCCGTCAAAAGCGGCGCTAAAATCAGCCAACCCGCCATTTGCCATTGATTGAATTGAATAAACAAGGCGCGTCCGGGCAACGCTTTGCGAGTGTCCAGCATAAGGGCATCCATCAAATCACGACCTTCGGCGGCATCCCGATAATTAAAATACGCCAGCACCGCTAAAGCGATGGCGTAGCCAAAAACAATATAAAAGCTACGATTGCTACGCCAACGCGCACGAATTTCGCGGCGCAAAACCGGATTCGGTTCGGAAGGTAAGAAAGCCTGAATCAGCGAATTCACCATAAAAATAGGCCTGATAAAACTTTGGTTCTATTTTCCCATTTTGCGAGGTAACGTGTCGCAAAAGGCCCTCGCACGCCTGTTTCTGCGATTTTCGGGGCCATAATTACCAATTCCGGCCCCGCGCACGCGAATATCGGCCCCGCGCACGCGAATATCGGCCCCGCTATTCGCGTTGGCGGAGCTGCGCGCGCCGATGGCGGAGCCACTATTCTCAATTTTCCGGCTTATAACGGGCATAATTTCGCTACACTGGCAAGTCACATGGCACATAGCGAAACCGACTCCTTCGCCAATTACGGCGATGAGAATGTGATTCACGATTACGAAGCGCATCTCAACCCGTCGCTGGCAGCGTTGATGAAATTTGTCGGCTACGACAGCGTGGAAATCGAAGCGCACGGCTGCGTGGTGAAAGATTCGCGCGGACGCGAATTTCTCGATTGTTTGGGCGGCTACGGCACCATGAGCGTGGGCTATTCGCACCCAAAAGTCATCGCCCGCGTGCGGGAGCAGCTCGAACGGCAAGCGTTTTCATGCCGTGTTTTGTTCAACGCCACGCAAACGCGCCTCGCCAAAAAACTCGCCGAAATCGCGCCCGGCGATTTAAGTTGCGTGTTCTTTTGCAACAGCGGCGCCGAAGCCGCCGAAGCCGCTATCAAACTGGCGCGCCTGAAAACGGGGCGCACCAAACTCGTTTCGGCTATTGGCAGCTATCACGGTAAAACACTCGGCGCGCTTTCGGTTTCGGGCCGCGACCGCTACAAGACACCCTTTCAACCGCTGATTCCCGATTGTCTGCAAGTGCCTTTTGGCGATGTGTCGGCGCTCGAAAATAGCGTGGACGAAAGCACCGCCGCGCTGCTTTTGGAGCCAATTCAAGGTGAAGGCGGCATTATAGTGCCGCCCGATGGTTATTTAAGGGCCGCGCGCGACATTTGCGACAAACACGGCGCGCTTTTGGTTTTTGACGAAGTGCAAACCGGCCTCGGACGCACCGGCAAAATGTGGGGCTGCGATTGGGAAAACGTCGCGCCCGATATGCTGCTTTTAGCCAAAGCCTTATCGGGCGGCTGTGTGCCGATTGGCGCGGTTGTCGCCACGCCCGAAGTGTGGGAGGTGTGGAGCGAAAACCCGCTCATTCATTCGTCCACTTTCGGCGGCAATCCCCTCGCGTGCGCGGCAGGTTTGGGCGCGATTGAAGCGATTGAAAGCGAAGATTTAGTGTCGCGCTGCCAAAAGCAAGGCGAAAAGCTGATGGCCGCCATGCGCGCTGCTCAAGCAAAATATCCCGGCACCATTTTGGAAGTGCGCGGGCGCGGCCTCATGATTGGTGTTGAATTCGCGCTCGATGACATCGCCGGCCTTGCCGTCGCCGGTTTAGCGGGCCGCAATGTGTTGTCGGCTTACACCTTAAATAACCCAACCGTAGTGCGCTTCGAGCCGCCGCTTATCATCAGCGACGCCGAAATCGAATGGGCCGCGAGCGCTTTCGATGAAGCTGTTTCATCTACCGCCGAATTGCTACAAGGAATCGAGAATTAGTCAATTGTCATTAGTTTTTGGTCATTTGTTTTTCTGACCACTGACCACTGAACTACTGACCACTGACTACTGACCACTGACCACTGACCAAAATGCCCACAATTACTGCTGAAATCATCATTCAGGCGCCGCTTTTAGAAGTCTGGGAAATGGCGCAAGACGTAGAAAATTTGCCGGATGTCATGCCGGATTTGGACGAAGTGAAAATTCTCGAAGACGAGAAAACCTCGCCCGCCACACGCCGCACCGTGACGCAATGGACGGGTCGCATCAAGCAATTCAACCGCAAGATGGCGTGGACAGAAGAAGACGTGTGGAACTACGAAAGTTTTACCTGTCACTTCTGGCAAATCAAAGGCGATTTCGACGAATACAAAGGCGAATACAAATTCACCCGCGAAGGCACCGGCACACGCGTGACAATTGAAGTCACCTATCTTTTTAACGTGCCCCTTCTCGGCGCCTTGATGAACAAAGTCGTGCAAAAACTAATGCAAGACAACAGCGATTCGCTTTTAGCGGCACTCAAACAACGCTGCGAAAACGCAAGTTAGCCGTTCGCCGCCAAAAGCAAGAGAGCGACGCCAGTTTTGGCGTCGCTCTTTCTGTTATTAAACTGTCTGGGTGTTACTGATAAGTCCGCCCGTCGTGTTTGAGCCAACCTGCCGTGTGACGCCCTTTTGGGTCGTGGTGTGTCCAGTGGACCATACCTCCCTGTTCGTTCCACACATATTCGCCGTAGAAGCGGACGCTATCGCCCTTCTGGAGCCCGACGACTCTCGGTGCGATGTCGATGTTGTGCGCAATAAGCACCGTCTGACCTGATGCGAGGCGAACGATGAAACGTTGATGTCTGCTGCCATTGAGGTCATCCGGCAAGAGGCGAATGACTACGCCTTCGTCTTCAACCTGGACATTGCTCTTTCTGTTTTTGAATGCGCGCCCGGCTGGACTGTCGCCGCTGACCGCACCACCGTTTGGCGCCGAGAACTGAACGGCACGGCCACAGGCTGTCCAGCTCAAGGCACATATAAGGATTGCGGCAATGTAAATCCGTTTCATAGGAAATATCCTCCCAACATTTTCTGAGTGTTAGTGGCGAATTTTATCTCAACCGCGCCTTCGCCGCAGGTGGAGTTCCCGCGCAGCAACAACGCCTGAACTCACCCACCGCCGGAGGCGTAGCGAGGCACGAACGGAGCGTAGGGCGTCGGGAGCAGGGCTTGGTTAGGCGACGGCGCAGGAACAACAGGGTCATCGCGCTTCCCGTCATTTTTTGCCTTACTGTTTGTCCTTTCAATGAATTGAGTCGCCTGACTTGCAATTATAAAAACGTTTTCCGCATAATATATGTCAAATTGGGATCAAGGTTTACGTCGTCACCACCGAAGGCCACGAAAAAGGCTCCAACGCCGAAAAGCTGACCGCATGAAACCAAAAAGCGGATTGAAAAATCCCAGCCCGCTTTTTGTTGTTTTAGAGAACATCGAAAGGAAAGGAAACACCATGAAAAACGGAATTTGTCCCAAATGCCAGAGCGGCGAAGTGTATCGGCACAAGGGCAGTGAAAACAGTGAACGAATCACACTAAAGGAAGCCGCTATTCCTGTATTTGGTGCGTTTGCTCAAATCACCTGGCCAGATAAATACGTCTGCCTCTCCTGCGGCTACATCGAGTATTACTTGCCGGAAGCAGCAAACCTCGAACTCGTGAAAGAGAATTGGGAGAAGGTCAAGCCGTAAAGGCAAACAAAAGCGCCGCTCGTTTTTCGAGCGGCGCTTTTGTTTGCTTTAATTTCTCGCAGCAATCAAGCGGCGGCGCAGGAATAACAGAGTCATCGCGATTCCCGTCATTTTTTGCCTTTGCGGAGCATATTGGTAATAAGATTGTTAGTGAGAGCGCCCATTGGACCTGCGATGCCAATAGCAACTGCTATGTTGCCGGTTGCCTGCCATGTGAGCCACCCAATACCGGCTCCTGCGCTCGCGCTCAAAAGAGTGGCGATAGCCTCAGAGCGCCACGATGGTTTGTCGCTTGGTTCTTGTTCCATACTGTTTGTCCTTTCAATGAATTGCGTTCGTCTTTCCTCCGCAGTGTTGAACCCGTTGTAATCTTCTTTAGGAAGACCATATTTGAGACGTGACTCAGTTAGAAAACCCTTGTTTCGGTGCCTTTAATTGGGTTGGTGTAACGCAGTTTGCCAACCCAATTAAAGGCACAAAAGAGCCTCAAGATTGTCTTGTAAGTTTAGCTTAAAGCAGACGCGCTGTTGTGAGGAATAATGTTATTATGCCGCAGTTTTGCAGATTAATACACAAAATGTTCTATCAAAAACGTGAAAAACGCAATCACGCAAACTGCGGAGGTTTATGACGCAGGGCGATTGCCATCTAAACCCCTAAACCCCGCGCCAACTGGACGGCAAAAATAAATCGGCGTAGGTTTGTGAAGCGAAGCGGTCTGTCATGCCTGCAACGTAATCGCAAACGCAGCGCGCTTGATCTTCGATAGATAAACCATCCCATTCGCGGTCAAAATTAAAACGCGATTCATCGCCGCGCATCAATTGCGGGTCTTTCATAAAACGCTCAAACAGCGCGTTGATAAGCAGCCGCACTTTAGGCGTTTCGATGGCGGTTTTCTTTAAATAAACGTTGTCGAACATCCAGTTTTTCAGCTTATCCGTTGCTTCGCGCACTTCGTCTTCCATTTCGAGAACGGGTTTCACTTGCCCGTCTTGCAGGCTTTGATTGATAATCGCGCCGACCATTGTGGTTATGCGTTCCGATTGAGTTTTTCCCAGTAATTCCACGCAATCTTGGGGCAAATCGCTGTCGCGAATTAAACCGGCGCGGATGGCATCGTCAATGTCGTGATTGACATAGGCCACGCGGTCACACATTCGCACCACTTGGCCTTCCAATGTCGCGGGCAAATCGCCCGATGGACGCGAGGCGTTGTTATCGAGCGCCAGATTTCCTTTGTCGGTTGCTAAGGTTTCTTCGGTTTTCCAGTGGCTGGTGCCGCCGACATTGAGGTTCTTTTTGCCCTTCGAGTGATACAAAATGCCGTCGCGCACTTCCCATGTTAAATTGAGGCCTTGCCCGCGTTTTTCCAAGTGATCTACAATGCGCAGCGATTGTTCGTAGTGGCGAAATTGCGCGCCGGGAACATAACGGCGATAGGCTTCATCAAGCGCGTATTCACCGTCGTGACCAAAGGGCGCGTGGCCCATATCGTGGCCAAGGCCAATCGCTTCAGCGAGGTCTTCGTTGAGTCGCAAAGCGCGAGCGACTGTGCGCGCGATTTGCGTGACTTCCAAAACGTGCGTGAGGCGCGTGCGATAATGGTCGAGTTGCGGCGAGACAAAAACCTGCGTCTTGTGCTTCATACGCCGGAACGCCTTGCAATGCAAAATGCGGTCGCGGTCACGCTGAAACGCCGTGCGCAAAGCGTCGGGTTCTTCGGGCTGGAAGCGGCCTCGCGTTTGGGTTGAGCGCGTGGCGCGCGTGTCTAACCATAAATCTTCGCGTTGTTCGAGCATCTCGCGGATGGAAGTTTCACTCATATTTTCCTCTATTCCGTGCCAAAAGCGCGGTCACCGGCATCGCCGAGGCCGGGCACGATGTAACTGCGCTCGTCTAATTTGTCATCAATGGCGGCGCAGGTGATATGCAAACCCGGATAAGCCGCGCCGATGCGCTGCAAAGCGGGGCGCGAAGCAATTACCGAGACTACACGAATTTTTGCTGTATCCGCGCCGCGCGAAGTGAGTTCCTGCATCAATTGAATCAGCGTGCCACCGGTTGCCAGCATCGGTTCGGGCAACAAAAAACGCTCTTGCGGGGAAAGTTTGTCGGGCACGCCGGACATATAACAATGCGCTTCGGCAGTTTCTTCGTCGCGCCGGTAGCCGACATGATAAACGCGGGCATGGGGCAAAAGCGGCATACAGCCTTCAGTTAAGGCCAGCGCGGCGCGCAAAATCGGCACGATAGCAATTGGTTGCTCCCAATCAAGGCGCGTGGCCGATAATTTCACATCCAGCGGCGTTTCGATTTCAACTTTTTGGGTGGGAAGCCAGTCGCGGCAGGTTTCGTAAGTCAGCCAGCGGCCTAATTCGGCCATCGCCGCGCGAAATTGCGGCATTGGCGTGGTGCGGTCACGACAAACCGACAAAAAATGGCCTATTAAAGGATGTTGCGGCACCAAAACGTTTACGGCCAAAGCGTCTGCTTTGTAAGTTGTGTCGTCGTTTTGAGCGTTTATAAAAATTCCTCCCGAAAAACAACAAAAGCCGCTGAGAAAACGATGGTTAGCACCAAATCGCGTCTTGGCTCTTCGCAAAGTATATACCCGTGTTGTGCCAGTTGGTAAAATCCGTTGGCATGAGCAACAACGAAACCGCTTCGCCCAAAATTCGCGCGCTTTATGAGGCCGCTTTAGCCGTGCGAAGTCGCGCTTATGCACCTTATAGCGGTTATTTTGTCGGCGCGGCGGTGCAAACCGCAACAGGCGCCATTTATGTCGGTTGCAATATGGAAAACGCTTCTTACGGTGCGACAATTTGCGCCGAGCGCGTTGCCATGGGCGCGGCGGTGAGCGCCGAAAGTCGCCCGCAAATTGTCGCGGTGATGATTGTCACCGATGCCGAAATACCGTGGCCTCCGTGTGGAATGTGCCGTCAGGTCATCGCCGAATTTGGCGCCGATTGCCAAATCTATTGCGCCAATTTAGGAGGCGTGATGCAACAAACGCCCTTTGCTGAACTTTATCCGCAATCGTTTTCGATAGGACATTTGCAAAATACATGAGGCAAATTCGTCTTTTAACAGCTCAAGATGAGCCATTAATCTGGCATTTTTTGATGTTAGCCGCGCACGAAAGCGAAATGCAAATTGTGCAGGGCAATCCGCAATTGGCGCGTTACGCGGCGAATTGGGGCAAAAAAGGCGATGGTGGCTGCGTCGCGTTTGATGCAGATAAAGCCATCGGCGCGGCTTGGTGGCGCTTGTGGGAAGGCGAGGACAAAGGTTTCGGCTATTTGGCTGACGATGTGCCGGAACTGGCGATGGCTGTTTCGCCCGCGTGGCGCGGACAAGGAATCGGCGCGCAATTATTGGACGGAGTTTTGCAGGGCGCACAGGGCAGTCATCGCGCAGTGTCGCTTAGTGTGCGTGCTGATAATCCTGCCGTGCGGCTTTATGAGCGTGCTGGATTTGAAAAAGTGCAGGGCAGCGAAGCGGTCAATCGCGTGGGCGGCACATCGTTTATCATGCAGCGTTTTCTATGAAGCAAACACTTCAATTCATCGGCCTTTTGACCGTTTCCAATACGTTTATGACCATTGCATGGTATGGTCATTTGAAGCATAAAAATGATTGGCCTTTATGGATGGCCATTGGCATCAGTTGGTTAATTGCGTTGGCTGAGTATATTTTTCAGGTGCCCGCCAACCGCATTGGTGATGAGAAGTTTTCGCTCACACAGCTTAAAGTGACGCAGGAGTGCGTGACTTTAAGCTGTGTTCCTGATTTACGCAGCTCTTGTTTTCCGTGAACCAATAAAGTGGAACACCGCTGTTTCGATGTTGCTGGTTGTGGGAGCAGTGTTTTTCGCGTTTCTCGGTAAAAAGTAGGTGGCTTTTAAACGCTGCGCTTAGGTTTACAAAGACGGGAATCGGCGCGGGCAATAAGTTGAATGGACGATGGTTCAGGGTCGTGATAAGTCAGCACTCCGACACATCGGCGGCGACGGCATAGAAGGCAAAACTGAGCAAAGTCAAAAACGCGCCTGCCACAACGCAAGAACGCGTTGAGAAAGCAGCCACAGCGACAAGCTAACGCCAAAAGATACAAAAGTTGTAAGCAACATTTCACCTTTTGTGGCCGGAAGCAGCCTCACATAGGCAAAAGAGAAAAACGGTATTATATACAAGGCCAAGAAGGTTCGCGCACGTTATCGAAGGCAGCACGCACTTGACGCCGCCCGCCCGAACGTGTCCTTTTTGGTGAAGATTCCGAGACAGAAGAGTTGGCAGCAGAACCTTTTCCAAATTTTTGTGGGGGGCGATAATTTGCCATGTGCAGTGAAAGTGCGACACAGTAGAATCGACTCAACCGATAATCCCCTACTGGCCCACCATCAAACGGAGAACAACGCGAATTAACTATATATTAAACCGGATTTTCAATGATTGTGAAATGGCAGTTAGCGCCATTTAGGGAGGGTATATTATTTTATAGGTGTAATGTGACGAGTTTCTCAGGAGTTAATGGATAAGCCAAAATTAAGAGAAATCCAGCTATAAACCGGTATATAAATTGCCCTACAGTTCTGCCTGAGGTGGGAAGGTAGCTTTTGCTTGCCAATCGTTAGTTATCGCGTTACCCTTTTCAAGTAGTTTGCAATTTCAAGTAGTTTGCAAATGGTCAAGTGCCGTTTGTATTGTCGTTCATTTTTTGGCGGTCACCTTTTCCACTGACCGTTTTTGCTGTTGATTTCGAGTTAGATGAGGTTTGCGAATGGCAACCGAGAATCCTGAAATGCGACCCGGCGAAGGGCCGGTTGTGCCACCTAATCCCCCTGAAGGCGCTACCCCTCTGCCGGGCCGCACACGCGAACGTGTCGGCGCCCGCACGGTGTTTGTTGAAAGCGGTGCGCCTGTGCCGGGCACGTCACGTCCCCCGATGACGCCCACACGGCGCCGCCTCTTGATTTTCACTTGGTGTGCGTCGTTTTTCATGTTGCTGTATTTGGTGTTCATGTGCCTGTCGTTTTTCGCGCCGGGCTACGACCTCAAAGACCGCATCGCGTCCATCTTCTTGCTCATTGGCACGCTTTATATCATGGTGCATAGCCTTGGCTATGCGAACTCTATGGTAAAGGCTTCGTGGGGCTACAATGAAGTGCGCCGTCGCGCGTTTACGCCTCATGTAGCGCCTCCAGTGGCCTGTTTGCTGGCGACTTTCAATGAGCCACCTGAAGTTGTCGAAGAAACCATCGCCGCTTTGGTGAACATGGAATACGACAACAAGGAAATCGTTATTTTGGACGATTCCACCCGCGAGGAGAACCGCGTGGCGATGCGCGAATTGGCGGCGCGTTATGGCGTGCAAGTCCGTCAGCGTACCAATCGCAAAGGTTACAAAGCGGGCGCGATCAACGAATATCTGCAAGAATCCGGCACCAAATATGTGGCGATTTTCGACGCCGACGCGGTGCCCGCCCACAATTTCTTGCGCGATTTAATTCCAATTCTCGAAGAAAACCCCAAACTTTCGTTTGTGCAAACGCCGCAGCATTATGCCAACGTGGATATTTCCAATGTGGCGCTGGCAGCGGCGCGTCAGCAAAACGTTTTTTACGAATACATTTGCGAAGGCAAAAGCTATTCGAAAGCCGCATTTTGCTGTGGCACCAACTTCATCGCGCGCCGCGAAGCCTTACTTGATGTGGGCGGCATGGACGACACCACGGTAACCGAAGACTTTGCCACCTCCATTAATTTGCATACCAAAGGTTGGGACAGCGCTTATTACAATCAGGTTTATGCATACAGTCTCGGCCCGGAGACCTTAGCAGCATACTTCACGCAGCAGCAGCGCTGGGCGTTTGGCAGTGTCAAAACCGGCTGGAATTTGTTGAAAGCCTTTGTGGGCGGCCCGCAACGGATGCGCATGGGGCAGTGGTGGGAATATAGTTTATCCACCAATTATTATTGGGTTGGTCTCATCAACTTGATTTTTATTTTGCTGCCGATGCTTTACATTTTCTTCGGTGTCAAGCCGTTGCGGCAGGATGTGTTTACCTATTTGATGCTGTTCATTCCGTATCTCATCTTTTCGATGAATATGTTCTATACGGGCATGGAACAGCGCGGCTATAAATTGACTGATATGCTGCTGGGTCAACAGGTCAACTTCCTGTGCTTTCCGGTGCATTTGGTGGGCGCGTTTTCGGGTTTGTTCAATTTGAAGCGACCTTTTGGTGTAACGCCCAAAGGCGAAAAAGGACGCATGGGTTGGCTGGCGTTGTGGCCGCAGTTATTAGTGCTGATTTTATCGGCGATTGCGTTTTTAGTTGGTTTTTACAAGGCGTTTATCACCGGCACGGCGCGCAACGACTCGGCGATGGCGATTAACTCGCTGTGGGCTTTGTATCATGTGTTTTTGTTATCGGGCATCTTTCGCTTGAATAAGCCGGTGCGCACGCGCGATGAGCGTTATTTCGATGTGCCCGCTTCACAAGCGGCAGGCACTGGTGTGCGCGGCGTGACGCCACCACCGCGCGTGGAACACCGTCCTACAACAACAGGACACATGGCTTTGATCTTGGCTATCATCTCGATGTTGGGATTGCTCTGCGGTGTATTTACCATTGGACATTGGCTTACGCAGGACACGGTGCGCTCCAATGTATATATATTAGACCGCACCGTAGGCCGCGATTATCAGGAACATCGCGTTTTGACGTGGACATTGAACTTCCTGAAAGTGCGGCACAACGGCAAGATTTATCCCCAAGATAAAGGCGCCGATTTATCGAGTTACAACTTTGCCACCGATTATTATGGTTTCGAGCCGCAACCGGAAACGCAGCCTGATAATGGCTTTGTCAAAGACACCAAAAACGCTGCGACGCCGGGCACGGATGCGCAAGAAGAAGGCAAAGGCAACGTGCAAGATTTGCTGTCTATCGGCAAAGATAAGCCATTGCCACAAAATCTATCCACGCCGGGCGTGCTTTATTTAGTGGATACCATCGGCGAATTCGTTGAATGGGATTACAAAAAGAATCGTTATGTGCGTTATCGCAACCCATCACGCGGCATCATAACCGAAGACGTGGCACCGATTCAAGATTTTTACAATCGCAATGGTTTGCTCATCGGTGAGTGGAACACGGTGTCCAATCCGACGCAATTCACCAACGATGACGAAGAATTGTTGGTGCAGCGCGGCCTGATGGAAACGCGAAAGGGTCTGAAATATTTGCAAGAAACTGAGTTGCCCAAACGCGAAAAAGATTTGGCCTTAGCGCGCAAATACAACAATAAAACCGGCATTGCTGAGTTGGAAAAGCAGATAAACGGCCCCGATGGCACGAAAGAACGCATCCAGCGCCATAAGGAACAATTGGCGCAATTGGTTCCGATGATGCAGGGCTATGAAAAGAACCGCCCTTCGTCCAATGCGCGTAAAGAAGTCCAAAAACTGCTTCATGTGACTTATAAAGGTTGGTATGGCCGCTTTGTGGATCACATTGAACAAGAACGTGAATACGATTACCAGATGTGGAAAAGCATTCGCGATGAGGAACAAAAGCGCTTGAGCAAAGGCAACGATTATGAGCCGCATGGTCCGTTGTTTGTGTTTTATCGCGACGGCGCCAATCAGGTTTATAATCCTGATACCAAAAAAGTGGAAGATAATCCGTTCTCGGAGCCGATTGTCATCACCGAAGAGGAATTGGCACCGGGTGGCATCAACGAAGTGGCGGCGATTCACAAAGCTGGTTCGGGCGAGGCGGCGGGCGACACATTGCTCAAAGACGTGGCCGATACGGTTCCGTATCACTACTGGTTTGACGTGGTGCAAGCCGCACCCGGCACTCGCGTTTTGGGGTGGTATAAGCTGCGTGTGAAGAAATCGGCGGCGACTCGTCTTGAAACCGCTGGATTCCCAGCGACGGCCCTTCAACCGGACAAAGACAACGACGATGTCGTGGTGATCACACTGCCTGCTTTGGTGGCTTATCGCGAAGGAAATCAACTGCGTTCGTTGTATTTTGCGGGCGATGCTTCCGATTATTCGCTGGTGCCGCGTTTTGCTGAAATTGCGCCGTCCACAGGCGGTATCGCTTATTTCTTGGGCCACCGTGCCGGGCCGTTCTCGATGAAGTATTTCTGGAACTATTATCAACCAGTGTTGAATAATGTCTTCCAGCAGGAGTCGGCCATTCGTTTCACGGGATAACAGACGTGAAACACGATTTTAAATTTGAATTGCAGTCGCCTTTTAGAAACTGCATTTTGGAACAGACTCAATTTTTGAGGTGATTGCCATTCTTTCGCATGACGCTTCCACCAAACGCCGTCCGGTAAATTCCGCGCAGGCCATAGAAGCTAACAACCAGAACAGTCGACGCGGGCGAAAAAACGTGTTGATGATCGCATCTTCATCGTTGCTACTACCACTGGCGGCGGTGGTGATTACGGGGGCCCAGGCTGCGCCGGAAAGACCTGCCTCAGCCCGTGTTCGCCTCAAAGCGTCGTCTATCTCCAAAGCGCGCCTTCCAATCGCAGCGCTGGCTGCATTGGCCCGTGCGCGTCGCTTGATGACACCTGAAATGACACAAGCCGACGAGGGCAACATTCCCGCGATTGAAATCAGCTTGCAACACGCTATTGAACTGGCGCCGGAATGGGTGGAAGCGCGACGCGTTTTCGCTCGCTGGAAAACGGCGCGGCATCAATGGGACGCAGCAGCGAGCGGTTGGCGGACCGTGTTGGAACTGGCGCCGCGTGACCGTGAAGCCCAAAGCGAAATCCAAAACGCCACACGCCACGCCGCCGATATGCCTGTTCCGACTTTTGTGTTGGCCGCGCAGCCCTTGGTGCGCTTTGGACACGATCTTAGCGGCGGGTTCAATGACGAATTATGGACGGTGGCGCAGTGGAATTATCATGCGCTCATCGAAACGCGCGTTTCCGCAAAAGTAGAAAAATTAGGCCTTCAGCCTTTGCCGCCATTGCCACCTCTGGGGCTAAAAGCAGTGGGTAAGGTAGTAGACACTGCTCAGGCGCTGGACAATTCGTCCAAAAAAGCACTGGAAGCGACGACTCCTGCCGAAACTCCGGTAGTTCCGGTCGTCCCCGGTGTTACGACCATCATTGTGCCCGAAGAAGATGGCATTCCTGTGACGCCGCCGAATGCAACAGCCGATGGCGTAGCCATTGAATTGCCTGCCGCGCCGCAAAATGTGCCGATGGAAGCGCGTGTGGCCTTAGCGCGAGGTCGCCAACTGGCCGGACTGATGGAAGCGTTGCCCGAAGCCGAAAATTGGGCCTTAACCGAATTGCAACGTGCTATAGAACTGGCGCCTCAGTGGGTGGAAGCGCAGCGCGAAATGGCACTGTGGCAAGAAGAACATGGCGATTGGAGCGCTGCCACGCAAAGCTGGGAAAAAGTCGCCGCCTTAGTGCCCAATGACGCACGGGTGCGGATGGCTTTGCAAAATGCGTTGGGCATGGTCGAAGCTCAAAACTTATGGGCCAATCGCTCGTTGGTGACGCTGGGCCACGATTCTTCCAACCCCGTCGGGCAGGGAGACCGGCTCAGTGTAGTGGCTCTGGCTGCACCATTGCCCGCGCCCGACACCGATTTGAAAACTGCTTTTTCGCTGTTGCCACGTGTGAGTTTGGACGAAGCTGTCAAAGTGGAAGTGCAAGCGGCTGCCGTTGCTATCGGAAGTGCTGGTGACGAAAAAGTATTGCTGGCCCAAGCTCCTGTAGAACCACAAGCTCCCATAGCACCCACCGCGCCGACGCCACAGGTGCCAACATCGGAGGCACCAGAGCCTCCGCCTTCTCCTGCCGCTGATACCTTAATTCCTGTAGCCCCGGCTCCGGCTCTGCCAGAGGCAGCGGCACCAACGATTGATATCGGCACACCTGTCGTGGCAGGCACTGGCGCAGACAATCAACCACCTGTGGATTTGACGCCGGTTCCCACTGTTCCCGCTTCGCCTCCGACCATAAACGGTTCGGCAGTCAACGTAAAAACCGTGTTGCCGGGCGCTGCTTCGTTGCCGAAACCAGTGACTAAGCCGATGGTTAAGCCAAAGGCCAAGAAATCAGCCAAAAAGCCTGTCAAAACGGCAAAAAAGCCAGCAGTAAAATCGGTAAGCACCTCCAAAAAACGGGCGGCAGCCGCGTGGCCGTTTGTTAATCAGGCGGGCAAGGCGATGGCGGCTAAGAATTTCCCTGTCGCGCTGGCTAATTATCAAAAAGCCTATGCGCTTGACCCGAAAAATCCCTATTCGCTCTTTGGCATTCCCAATGCGTTGATGATTCTCAAGCGCTATCCCGAAGCCATTGTGGGATTCAAGCGCTTTTTGGCGTCTTATCCTAATCATTCCAGAGCTTTGCGCGGTTTGGCCGATTCGTATACGTTTAGCGGCCAATTCGAAGAATCTGCCGCTTTAAATGGGCAGATTGTGGCGGGCAATCCCAAGGATTCGGGAGCGGCGCTACAAGCGGCTCAAGTGCTGGCGTGGTCGAAAAAATACCCGGACTCAGGCCGTTTTTATCGTATGGTGTTGGCGGTGCAGCCGAACAACGGCGATGTGTGGACGGAATATGCCGAAACGCTGTCTTATGCCAAAGACGAGCGCGCTCGCGAGGCCTTTGTCCGCGCTTTAGAAATCAAACCGCAATCGCACCGCGCCATGTTGGGCTTGGCGAATTTGCTGTCATGGAATGGCAATTACGCGGAGGCTGTGCCGTATTACGGTGAAGTCTTGAAAGCCGACCCGAACAATCTCAAAGCGCGCATTGCTTTGGCCGATGCGCTGACGTTTTCCAGCCGCGCGCCAATGGCGATTAACGAATACGAAACGGCTTTGAAATTGGCGCCCGATTCGCCCGAAGCGCGCCTCGGTTTGGGCCGCGCTTTGACACTTGCCAAGCGCAACGACGAAGCCATCGCGTTGCTTTCGCCTCTGGTCAAAGAACAGCCGACCAACACCGAAGCCTTAGAAATGCTGGCGGTAGCGCAAATTGCCCAGCAACCCGGTGCTTCAGTAGCGACTTTCGAAAGTCTGCTGAAATTACAAGATCAACCGGCAACACGGGCCGCGACGCTGGCTAATATCGGCGATTTACGCGTGAAGTTGAACCAACCCGACGAAGCGCGGGCCGCCTATGACGAAGCCGTAAAATTGGCGCCCTTGGACAACAAAATCGCGCTGTCTTACACGCGCGCTTTGATGCGCAGCGAACTTTACGCTGAAGCCGAGCCGTTGCTTGCCGGTGTTTTGCAGCGCGACCCTGCCAATCAAGCGGGTTTACTGTTGCAGGCTACAATGGCGGCGCGCATGGGGCAAAACGAACGCGCGGCGGCGCTCACCGAACAGTTGCAGGCAATGCCTGTGGATGTCAGCGACGATGCGTTGAATTTGTTCTATGCCTTGCGTGGTTCGGGCAATTCCGCTTCGGCCAATCGTTTGTTGGCACAGTTGGCCGAAGTAGGCAGTGTCACACCAGAAAATCTGATCAAAGTCGCCAATGCCGTGCGCGATACCGGTCAGGAAGAAGCCTCTTACGCGCTTTATCAACGTGTGTTGCAAGCCGATCCCGAAAACGTGGAAGCGCACCTCGAACTGGCCGAGGCCTATATGCGCCGCAAGGAATTCGATACTGCGCAAAGGGAAGTTGACGCCGTTTTAACGCATCAGCCGGGTAATGTGCAAGCCAAAGTGATGGGCGCGACCTTAGCTTTGCGTCGTGCGCATAACGATTCCACCTACGAAAATGCGACGATTGTTGCCAAAGAAGCCTTGGCAAAAGACCCGAAGAATATTCCCGCGCGGATGTTAGTGGGAGAAGTTTCATCTACGCGTTCAGACTTCGCACAGGCTGTGGAAAATTATCGGGTTGTGCTGGAAATTCAGCCGACCAACTTGCAAGCGAGGCTCGGCTTGGCGCGCAACCTGTATTATCTTAAGCAGGTAGATGATAGCATCAAAGAGTATCAATTGCTGATTCAACAAGCGCCGGATGATGCCATCGTTAAGTTGGAACTGGCGCAGCTTTTTCTGGATCGCAACCGCTTGGATGAAGCTCAACGCTTGTTTGTGACCGTTCTGAAAGCAGCGAATTATCCGTTGCCCGAAGGCGTGGCCCAACTCGCACGTCTTGTGCCGGGAAGCGGCGACATCGTTTCGGCAGGGACAGAGCGCGCCTTGCGCGAATTCGCCGTGCAGCAAAAGAATCGTCAAACAAACAAAACCGGTGGCTAAAGCGATAGCTAAAGCGGCATCGCAAGATTTATGGAAATAGTGACTTTAACGGGCATAAAACGCATTGAACCGCAGAAGTTTTTAAGGAGCACCACGAACCACATGCAAAGCACGAACACCACGGCGCCTACAAAGGCGCACAATCAAGACGGTAAAGTGCTGCATTGTATCTGGAGCCGCAGCCTGCGTGGAAGCCTGAAACAAGGCCAACGCCAGACGGCGCGCTGTATTTTGCTGGTCGTCACTGGCGCAACACTGGCATGGCCGATGGCCGATGCTTTTGCCAGCCCGTCTCGCAAAGCTGCGGCGAAAAGTGCCAAGCGCAGCAAGAAAAAGCAGACAATGCGCAAAACTCTGGCGAAAAGACCAATCGCCAAAGTTAGCGCGCAGACGCGCTATATGCAAGTGGGCGGCGTTCTGGCGCGTCCCGGCGAGAATCCCGCTGTTTTGCAAGTGCAAACTTCAGCGATTCCCACTGCTACCAATGTGACGGTGGCGTCCACTGTTATCGCTCAGGCACCTACAGAAGTTCCCACCGCGCCTGTTGCCCTCGCGCCCATAGCGCCAGAGCCTGTATCGCCCACACCGGTCGCACCGGCACCAGTCGCACCAGATGCTGGCGTATTGCCAGTTGTGCCTGTCGCGCCGATAGTTCCAGAAACGCCAGTTGTCATCGTCGTTCCGGTGACACCGGGCACGCCTGTGGTGCCTGCAACAGGAGAAAATTCGGCGGTGCCTGAAGCCAATTTGTCGGCGCCCGAAGCGGTAGGCAATCAAGCCGAAGCGTTGCGCGGTTTGGGCGAAATCCGGCGGCGCCAGCAGCGTTACGATGAAGCGGTGGACTTTTTCCGGCGCGCCTCGCTGCTTGATCCGGGCGATATTAAAGCGCGCGTGGGCCTTTCTCAATCGCTGCGTGGCCTGAAAAATTATCAGGAAGCCTTGGTTGAATCGGAAAAGGCTTTGGCGCTTGACCCCAATAATTTAGCGGCGCGCGTCATTCACGCACAGTTGCTGGGCGATAACAATCGTCCCGATGACGCCGCCAAGGAATTGGATGCGTTGGTTGCCTCGCTGCCGGAGAAGCCTTTGCCCGAAACGTATGCGGCTTTGGCGCAAGCGTTTGTCGGCTTGCACAACTACGATGCGGCGCTGCAAATTTTAGGGCGCGGGCATCAGGATTATCCAACCGATGCCTTTATCTCGCGCAATTTGGCCGAGACACTGACGTATTCCAAGCGTTGGGATGAAGCCATCACCGCGTGGGACGCTCTGATTGCCGTTGATGCGCAAGATGCCGATTCGTATTTAGGCAAGGCGCGGGTTTACAATTATTCATCGCGCGAAGATCAAGCCGAGCCACTTTACCGCCGCGTGCTGGAAATTGAGCCGGATAATTATCAGGCGCGCGTTGAATTGGCGGACATTGTCGGGCGTCGTGGCAACTGGCCCGAAGCGATTACGCTTTATCAGGCGGCGTTGGAGAAAAATCAAGGCGATTTGCCAACCCGCGTCGAACTGTCGCGCGTGCTGCGTTACAGCGGGCGCTATGCGGAAGCCGAGCAGGAACTCAATAAGGTTTTGGAAACCGACGCGAAATTCGCCCCGGCGCTGACCGAACGCGGCATTTTGCGCGGCCAGAACAAGAAATACGATCTGGCGATTGCCGATTTGCAAAAAGCTCTTGAACTGACACCCAATGATGTTTATGCGCAGTTTGGACTGGCCGAAGTGCTGGGCTACAACAAAAAATACGACGAAAGCATCGCGCTTTATCGCAAGGCGCTGGCCCAAGAGCCGGACAACCAGAAAGGTCGCGTGCAACTTGGTTTGGTGTTGTCGTATGCCAGTCGTGGCGAAGAGGCTCTCAAAGAATTTGAGACAGTTTTAGCCGCCAATCCAGCCAACGTCAGCGCGCAAATCGGCAAGGCTGACACGCTGGCGCGCTTGCAACGCTATCCCGAAAGCATCGCGCTTTACGAAAGCATTTTAAAAACTGACCCGCAGAATCGCCGCGCCAACGCGGGGCTTGCGGAAGCCTACATTTACGCGAAGCAATATACGAAGGCGCTGGCGATTTACGACAGGTTGGTGGTGGCTGACCCGAATGATATCAATTTGGCAGTTGACCGGGGCCGCGCTTATGGCTATGCCGGAATGCATCACGAAGCTGTGAAGGCGCTGCGCCCGATTGTCGTTGCACACCCGGAAAACCTTGACGCGCAGTTGTATTTGGCTGCTGCCTTGGCCGATTCCGGTGAGCGCGCGTTGCGCGAAGAAGCAATTGGGCACTACAAGGCTGTAATCGCGGCTGATCCGAACAACTGGGACGCGCATTTAGGTTTGGGGCGTGTGTTGAGTTATCAAGGGCGCACTCGCGAAGCCGAGGTTGAACTGCGCCGTGTGATTGCGGCCCGTCCGAATGATCCCAATGCGTATTATTCTTTGGGTGAAGCCGTGCGCTATGCGAAGCCGTTTGACGCCAAAGACTATTATGAAAAGGCGCTGAAACTGGGCGCTACAGGCTACAACGCCAATCGTGCCTCGCTTGCGCTACGCGAACTGCGTCGTGAGACGCATCCTTCGCTGGAATTGTCGTATCGCCGTTACACCGACACCAATGGCGTTCGCTTGACCGAATATGGTGGTGGCCCCACCTTCCGCACCCGCGCGGGCACCATTGGCGCGTTTTATCACACCGGCACTTACAAAGATGATGGTGTTTCGCAGTCGCGCCGCACTATGAGCCTCTTGCTGGCGCGCAAATTCGGTGGCATCAGCGCGCGTTTGATGTTGCATCGCGTGGCTTATGGCACTGCGCCGGATCGCTCGCTCTTTGATTTGATGTTGGAAAAAGCGCGCGGTGACCGCAAGCGTTTCTGGGCCAATATTGGACGCGATGAAGTCATCGAATCGCTCGGTGCCACCAACGCGGGCATCACGCGGCAGGTTTATCGCGCGGGTGTCGAATGGCCGTTAGCTGCTCATGTTGATCTTGATTTGGAAGGGCGCTACTTCCGTTATTCTGATGGCAACAACCGCACCACGTTGCGGCCTTCGATTTATTATCGCTTGAAGCGCACTTCGCCCACGCTGCGCATCGGTTTGGGTTATGTGCGCGATAATACGAAGTTTCTTTCGCCGATTCCCACGCCGTATTATGCGCCGCAGGATTACAGCACCTTCGTGGCGCTGGCCGATTATGTGAAAACCATCGGACGCACGCAATACGGCGTGTTCTTGGCGCATCCTCTGAGCAACAGCACAGGAAGCGGCGGCGTGAATCGTCCGGCAGACACCTTGTTTGGTTTCCTCAGTCACGACCTCAATGAGGACTTGCAATTGTTCATCAATGGCGGCATCGTGCGTGGCCCGAACTTCGATTCCGACGATATTACCGGTGGCCTGCGTTATTGGTTCTAAACAAACCGAACGCAAAAACGGCGTGCGAGAATTCTCTCGCACGCCGTTTTTGCTTTTGACGTGAAACACTTGGTTTCGCAGCGCCCGTTACAGGCTATAATACTTAAAGAGCGACTGCGTCGCTCGCTCCCCTCACCCGACCTCTCCCCCGAACGCTACGCTGGGGAGAGG